>NZ_VIVR01000001.1:7568909-7871666 GCF_007828955.1 Kitasatospora atroaurantiaca
GGCCGCCGGCTCACCGACCGCGACCGCCTCGCGGTCACCACTCCAGGCCCACCCCCCTCGGCCACGGCGGAGCCCGAGGCGGAGGGCACCCCGCAGGGGGGCGTCGCGACACCCCCGCCCCCGCCGGGCAACCCGCCACCGCACGGGCCGTAGGACCCGTCGGTCCGTCACCCCGTCGGAAGCGGTTGTTCGGCCCAGATGGTCTTGCCGACGGCGCTCTGGCGGGTGCCCCAACGCTGAGTCAGCTGGGCGACCAGCAGCAGGCCCCGGCCGCCCTCGTCGAATTTCCGGGCACGTCGCAGGTGGGGAGCGGTGTTGCTGGCGTCGGAGACCTCGCAGATCAGGGCGCGGTCCCGGATCAGCCGCAGCTGGATGGGGGTGCGGCCGTAGCGGATGGCGTTGGTGACCAGCTCGCTGACCACGAGTTCGGTCACGAACGCGGCCTCGCCCAGCCCCCACACGGCGAGTTGGCGCGCCGCCAGGTTGCGGGCGTCGGCGACCAGGGCAGGGTCGGCGGGGATGTCCCAGGTCGCGACCTGGTCGGCGGTGAGCGCGCGGGTGCGGGCGAGGAGCAGGGCGGCGTCGTCCGTGGGGCGCGCGGTGAGCAGGGCCTTCATGACGGAGTCGCAGGTCACCTCCAGGGACGGGGAGGCGGAGGTCAGGACCCGGCCCAGCTCCTCGACCCCGGCGTCGATGTCGCGGTCGCGCGACACCACCAGACCGTCCGTGTAGAGGGCGATCAGGCTGTCCTCGGGCAGCTCCAGCTCGGTCGCCTCGAAGGGCAGGCCGCCGACACCCAGCGGCGGGCCCGGCGAGAGCCGGATGACCTCGGCGACGCCGTCCGGGCGGAGCAGCACGGGCGAGGGGTGGCCGGCGCTGGCGACCGTACAGCGTCGGGAGACCGGGTCGTAGACGGCGTACAGGCAGGTGGCGCCGATGTCGCCGGCCGCTTCCGGGACCGGCCCGGCGTAGGCGTCGTGGGTGTCGCCCGCGGCCCCGGAGTTCTCCGACTCGACGCTCAGATGGCTGACCATGTCGTCGAGGTGCGCGAGGAGCTCGTCGGGCGGGAGGTCCACGTCCGCGAGGGTGCGCACCGCGGTGCGCAGCCGGCCCATGGTGGCGGAGGCGTGCAGGCCGTGGCCGACCACGTCCCCGACCACCAGCGCGACCCGGATGCCCGACAGCGGGATCACATCGAACCAGTCGCCGCCCACACCGGCGCCCGCGTGCGCGGGCAGGTACCGCGACGCGGCCTCCACGGCCGCTTGCCCGGGCAGCCCCTGCGGGAGCAGGCTCCGCTGCAGGGCCAGGGCCGTGGTGTGCTCGCGGGTGTAGCGGCGGGCGTTGTCGATGCTGACGGCGGCGCGGGCGCCGAGCTCCCCGGCCAGCGCGACGTCCTCCCGGTCGAAGGGATCACGGCCGTCCCGGCGGATGAACACGGCCACCCCCAGCGTGGTGCCGCGCGCGCTCAGCGGCACCGCCGTGATCGAGCGCAGGGTGTACTCGCGGACCATGGCGGCCCTGGCGGCGTCCTGCGCGAGCCAGCGCTCGAAGTCCGGCTCGCCCGGCCCGCTGAGGACAGGCCGGCCGGCGGCCAGAGCGCGGGCCGCGGGCGAGAACGGCGGATAGCTGTCGATCCCGCCTAGCTCGACGACGGTCTCCGGGACGCCCGGACTGACGGACTCGTGCGCGACCCGGCGCAGCACCACGGAGCCGCCGACCGGTCCGGGTGTCGGCTCCTGCCCGTACAGCACGGACTCCAGCAGGTCCACGGTGGTGAAGTCCGCCAGCCGCGGCACCACCAGCCGGGCGAGCTCGGCGGCGGTGTGCAGCACGTCCAGGGTGGTCCCGATGGTGGTGCTGGCCTCGTTGAGCAGGGCCAGCCGGCGCCGGGCCGCGTGCTGCTCGCTGTTGTCGAACGCCGCGATGGCGACGGCGCACACGGTGCCGGCTTCGTCCCGTACGGGCCACATCCAGGTGTTCCAGGCGTGCTCGCGGGTCGAGGACGGTGCCCGGGTGAAGCTCTCGTAGCAGGCCGGCTGCCCGCTCTCGGCGACCTGGCGCAGCCGGCGATGGAAGCCCTGGCCGGCCTCGTCCTCGGGCGCCGTCTCCAGGTAGCCGCGCCCGCGCAGATCCGCCTCGCCGACTCCCATGAAGCGACTGGCGGTCTCGTTGAGCCGCCAGTACCTGACCTGGGTGTCGAAGATGGCCATGGACACCGGGGACTGGGCGAACGCCCACTCCACGATCGCCCGATCGCCGGGTTCGGCGGAGGAGTCGTTACGGTCGGTGTGCATCGCCGCTCATTCCCGTACCCGCTACCAGGCCCCTCTGCCAGCGTGATCCTTCCGCCGCATGTCATCAAGCCGGGCCTCGGGACGCCCGGCAGTAGGCTTGCGGTGTCCGGGCCATCCAATTGCGGGAGTCATGATGACCGGTCAGCACCATCAGGACGGCGCATCGAGGTCCTTCGAAGGGCCCTACGACGGCGCCGGCGACGATCTCTTCGAGGGCCGTTCGGCTCCCCACGAGGCCGGCCACGAGCCTCCGGACCCCGAGGCCGGGCCCGACGATCTCTTCTGGAACCGCTCACCGCACCACACCGACCGCACCGGTCCCAGCCGTCTTCGGGAGGACGGCGACGACGAGCGCTGATCAGGTCATCGGGGAGTCCCGAAGTCCTGCGTCCACCAGGGGCCGCCGGTGCCCTGGTGCACGCCCACGCCGAGTTCGGTGAAGGCGCAGTTGAGGATGTTGGCCTTGTGTCCCGGGCTGTTCATCCAGCTGGTCATGACGGCTGTGGCGTCGCGCTGGCCGCGGGCGATGTTCTCCCCCCAGGTGCTCCAGCGGTAGCCCTGCGCCTCGATCCGGGGCTGCGGGCCCTCGCCGTCGGGGTTGGTGTGGTCGAAGAAGTTGCGGGCCGCCATGTCGTCGGAGTGGCCCTGGGCCGCGGCCTGCAGCTTGGAGTTGCTGCGCACCGCCGCACAGCCCGCCCGGGCGCGCTCGGTGTTCACCAGGTCGAGGACCTGCTGCGCGGTGGTGGACGGCGTCGCGCTGCGGGAGACGCTCGGGGTCGGCGTCGGGGAGGCGCTCGGGCTCTTGCTGGGCGTCGGGGTGGGCGTGGGCGTGGGGGAGAGGGTCGGGGTGGGCGATGCCGAGGCCGTCTTCTCGAGGGCGGCCTCCACCGGGACCGGCTGTGAGGCCGCCGCAGCGGCGTCCGTACGGGCCGTGGAGTCGGCCGGCTGATCCTGGTCGGCGGCCACCACTCCCACGGCGGCGAGCGTCAGGACCGCCGTGCCGACGGCGGCCGTCAGCATGCGCCGGCGGGGCTTGGCCCGGTGACGCCGACCGCCGCCGTTCGGCCGGGCGCGGTGGCCGGCCGACACTGCGGAGTTCGACACCGAGGCGTTCGAGGCCGCGGAGTGCGCGGCCGCGGAGTTCGAGGCGCTCGCCGCCGAGTGCGAGCCGAGCAGCGAGGCGGCAGCGGACGCGCCGTAGGTGTGCGGGACGGGCACCAGGGCCAGGCCCGCGAGCAGGCCCTCGGCGGGCACCAGGCCGCTCCAGTGCCGGGAGCAGACCCCGCAGTCCCGGGCGTGGCGGGCGATCCGCTTGCGCCACAGCGCGCTCGGGACGCCGTCCCAGCCGGCCGTCAGCTCCGCCAGCTCCGAGCAGGGCGGCGTCGTCGCGAGCGCCCGGACGACGACCCGGGCCGTCTCCAGCTGGCCCTTCATCCGCTGCACCCGCACCGCCGCGTGCTGCGGCGACAGCTCGAGCGCCCCCGCGAGCTCCGCCCGGGTCAGCTCGCCCGCCGCCTCCAGCCACCACAGGGAGAGCAGCTCGCGGTCCGCCTCGTCCAGCCAGCGGGTCGCCTCCGCGACCTCCCGGCGCTGCCCGGCCAGGCCGAGGCGGACGATGGTGAGGTCGACGAAGTCCGCCCCGGGATCGGCCGGCTCGTACGCGTCCTCGAAGCCCGGGCCGGGCGTGGCCGCCCGGTACGCCTGGTGGGTCAGGTGCTCCTGATGCCGGCGGCGGACCTGGTTCATCGCGATCGCCACCAGCCAGGACCGGAAGCTGGCCGGCTCGCGCAGGGCGGGCAGGCTGTCCACCGCGCGGAGCATGGTGTCCTGCACCACGTCGTCGGTGTCCGGGTGCCCGCCGAGGGCCCGGCCGACGATGTTGTAGACCAGCGGGAGGTGGCTGCTGATCAGCTCGTCCGTGGCTCGCTGGTCCCCGGCCTGCGCCTGCACCACCGTCGTTACGCCGCAGTCCCTGTCCATTGCGTGGTCCACCTTCTCCGTCAGCTCGTCCGGCTCTGCCCTGTCGTACTGGGAGATCCGGCGGCTGCCGCCCGATAACGGAAATCCGGGCCACGGATTTCTCGCCGCCTCCGGCGGCGGAGCGTACCCGACCTCGGAGGCCGGGTCGCCCGCCGGGGTTTCACCGGCCGGCGGTCAGCTCCGCGAGCAGGGCGCGGCCCTCGGGCCAGGAGCCGAGGCCGGAGGCGGAGTTGAGGTGGCCGTACGGGCCGACGTCGACGAAGCGGGAGCCCCAGCTGTCGGCGAGGAGGCGGGAACGGGCGGGGGAGCACCAGGGGTCGTCGCTGCTCGCGACCACGATGCTGGGGAAGGGCAGCGGCTGCAGCGGGATCGGGCGGAAGTTCACCAGCTCGGGGACGTCGGCGGTGTCGATGTCGGCGGGGGCGACGAGCAGGGCGCCGCGTACCTCACGGCCGGGGTGGGACGCAGCCCAGTGGGCGACCGTGATGCAGCCGAGGCTGTGGGCGACCAGGACGACCGGGCCCGGCCGGTCGGTGACCGCCTTGTCCAGGGTCTCCACCCAGTCGCCGACGAGCGGGTTGTCCCAGTCGGCCTGCTCGACCCGCTGGAAGGCCGGGGTCTCCTGCTCCCACCGGCTCTGCCAGTGCTCGGGGCCGGAGTTCTCGTAGCCGGGCAGGACGAGGATCGTCGGGTTTGCCGTCATCGGGGCACGTCTCCCTCAGTGTCACGTGGCGGACGGGGCGTCATTGGCCGTCCCCTGGCGAGGACCCTAGCCGATCACCTGCGACGGCGGATCCACCAGGCGGGAGCCGTCCATCAGCATCCCGGCGCGCTTGACGGTGCGGATCACGGGCACGACCTCGACGTTCTGGACGGCCTTGAGTGCGCCGATGCGTTCGGTCAGGTAGTCGTAGAACGCGTCGGTGTCGCGGCAGACCACCACGGCGAGGAGGTTGGCCGACCCGGTGATGGCCGCGGCGAACGGGACCTCACGGTGCCGGCCGATCGCGGCGCCCACCGCCGCCAGCTCGCCGGGTGCGACGGTGGCCAGCAGGACCGCCTGGCTCTCGAATCCGAGCAGGAGGGGGTCGATCTCGACATCGAGGTAGAGCGCGCCACTGTCCCGCAGCTGGTCGAGGCGGCGGCGGACGGTGGACTCGGAGAGCCGGGTCGCCCTGGCGAGCTCCGGGTAGCCGGCCCGGCCGTCGTGGCTCAGCGTGGCCAGCATCGCCAGCTCGGCCTCGTCGAGCTTCACCCGGAGCCCCGGACCGGCGGTCACCGGACGTTCCAGGGCAGCCACCTGAGCCTCGGTCAGGACGTCGGGGCCGCGCCAGCGCGCCGGGCCGCCGATGTACGTCCGCAGGATGCTGTGGGCGGAGACGGCGGTGACCCGGCGGGTGCGCGGGAGCTTCTGCAGCAGGAGCGCGTCCCGGTCCTGCCGGGTCCTGGCCTTGGTGACGCAGTGGATCTCGGTGCCGCCCGAGTTGAGCGTGACCCACGCGGTGTCCGGGCGACGCGCCAGCGCGTCCGCCACGGCGACCGCGGCGTCCGGTGTGCACTGGACCCGCAGCCAGGACTCGAACAAGCCGACCCGGTGGCCCAGCGGCAGGCCGACCACGCGCAGGATCCCGGCCGTGCGCATCCGGCGGTAGCGCCGGATCACCGTCTGGTCCGACACCTCCAGCACCTCGGCGAGCCGGCTGAACGAGGCCCGGCCGTCGATCATCAGCGCCTCGACGAGCATCCGGTCGAGCCCGTCCAGCTCCGGCTCCTTGATGGTTTCCATCATCACAGGGTGCCTCAGCATCGGAATCCGCCGCAGCCGTTCGGCTGGATAGGCCGATCCGCCCCACGGCTGCGAGCTTCGGTGGGAGCCCGGGCAGCCCTTGCCCGGCCGAGGAACCGAGGAGATTCCGATGCGCAAATGGCTGCCGCTGATCGCGGTGTGCCTGGGGGCGTTCATGCTGCTGGTGGACGTCACGATCGTGACCGTCGCCCTGCCCGACATGGCCACCAGCCTGCACACCACCTTCGCCGACCTGCAATGGGTGATGGACGTCTACGCCCTCGCCCTGGCCGCGCTGCTGCTCGGCGCGGGCTCGCTCGCCGACCAGATAGGACGGCGCAAGGTCTACCTGGCCGGGCTGGTCCTGTTCGCGGCGGCCTCGCTGGCCTGCGGCCTGGCCACCGGCCCGGCCGCACTGATCGCCTTCCGGGGTCTGCAGGGCGTCGGCGGGGCGGCGATGTTCGCCACCACGATGGCCCTGCTCAGTGGCGCGTACCAGGGACGGGACCGCGGCATCGCGTTCGGCGTCTGGGGCGCGGTGAACGGGGCAGCGGCGGCGGCCGGCCCGATCCTCGGCGGCCTGCTCACCGAACACCTCGACTGGCGCTGGATCTTCTACGTCAACCTGCCGGTCAGCGTACTGGCGGTGGTCGTCACCCTCCGCGTGGTGAAGGAGTCGCGCAACCCCGAGGCCCGTGGCGTCGACCTGCCCGGGCTGGTCACCTTCACCCTCTCCGCCGGAGCGCTCACCTACGCGCTGATCCGGGTCGGCGACAACGGCTGGACCTCGACCACCACGCTCGGACTCCTCGCGCTGAGCGCCGTCTCGCTGCTGGCCTTCCTGCTGGTCCAGCGGAGCAGCAGCCGGCCGATGCTCGACCTCGCGCTGTTCCGCAGCCCGGCCTTCGTCGGCATCATGATCGGTGGTCTGCTGCTCTCGGTGGCCGCCTTCTCCTACCTGGTGTACACCTCGCTCTGGCTGCAGTCCGTGCTCGGCCTCGGGCCGGTGGCGGCGGGTCTGGCCCTGCTGCCGATGAGCATCGTGGCCTTCCTGGTGGCCGGTCTGGCCGGGCGGTTGCTGCACGGCGCGCCGCCCCGCTTCACCATCGGGGGCGGGCTGCTGCTGATCGGCGCGGGCGCACTCCTGCAGGCGACGCTGGACGCCGGCTCGACCTGGACGGCGCTGGTCCTCGGCCTCGCCGTGACCGGGGCCGGGGTGGGACTGGCGACCCCGGCGATGGCCTCCTCCGCGATGGCGGCCGTCCCGCAGGCCCGGGCCGGGATGGCGGGCGGGGCGCTCAACACCGCGCGGCAGCTCGGCAACGCGCTCGGCATCGCGCTGCTCGGCGCCGTGTTCCAGGCCGGGCTGCTCGACTCACTCCGCACCGCCCGTACGCTGCCGGACCCGCTGCGTACGGCCGACGCACTGACGGGTGGTCAGGCGGGCGCGGTCATCGCACAGGCCGCGCCCGAGCAGCGGCCCGCTGTCGGGCACCTGGTGCACGTGGCCTTCGCGTCCGGCCTGCAGGACACCTTCCTGGTGTCGGGTGCACTGGGCCTGGCGGGTGGGGCCGCGGTGCTGCTGCTGGTACGCCGGCCGGTGGCGCCCGCCCGGCCGCCTGTCACGGCCCCGGTCGGCAGCGCCGTCGCCGGGTGACCCGTCAGGGTGCGGCCGCGGTCGTTCGTACGCGCGAGGCGTCCGGTAGTCTCCCGGTCGGCGCGGCGGGGGCCGCGCCGCACGGGGGAGGCGAGGGCAGGTATGGGTTCGGGACGGCCGGAGGGGCCCGCCGAGCGGGTGGGGGCGATATCCGTCGAGGTACGGGCGGACCCTCTCTCCGAGGCGGAGGAAGACGTCGTCGAGGGAACGGGCGGGCCGACTCGGCGTCAGCTGCTGGTCGGCGGGGCCGCGCTGCTGGCGGGCGGGGCGGCCTGGTGGTTCAACCGGGCACCGGCCGCCGAGACGCCGCCGCCGGCGGTGTCGGGCCCCCGGCCGCTGTGGACGCACCGGGACAACGAGGCGCTGGCGGCCGAGCGGCTGGGCGAGCCGCCGGTGCTGCCGCTCTTCCTCACCCGCTCGGAGCTGCTGAGCCTGGACCCGGCCACCGGTGGGGTGCGCCGACGGATCCGGCTCCCCGGCGACGAGGGCTCGGCAGGTGCCGAACGTCCCGGCAGCCGGGTGGTGATGGGTGCCGACCGGGTCTACGACACCACCATCGGACACCTCACGGGCTACCACCTCACCGACCCCGACACCGACTGGGAGCTGACGGCTCCGCAGAGCCTCGGCGGCGAGGCGGCCTCGTGGAGCCTCGACTGCTGCGACCAGGCCGTGCTCTACGGCCGGGTCCGCCGAAGGGGAATGGGTACCGGCGACCTGTTCGCCCTCTCCACGCAGACGCGCGAACTGCTCTGGTCCCGGCCGGACGACGAGGCAGGCGGCTACCTGTCGGACGTCCAGGTGGCACCCGGGGGCCGGCTCGTGGCCCGCAGCACCCGGGACGAGCTGGTGGCGCTCAACGTGGCGGACGGCTCGCGGCTCTGGGTCGTCCCCGCCGACCAGGCACTCAGCTGGCGTGCCACGGACGGTGACAACGTCTACGTCGCCCAGCGCGCCAGTGGGCTGCGGGCCGTCCGGCTCTCGGACGGCAGCAGCAGGTGGTCCCTGATGCCGGATCAGGGCGAGAGCTGGCGCTGCCTGAAGCCGCTGCCCGCCGACGGTGCCGTGTACGTCCCCAGGGACAGCGGCCTGCTGACCAGGAACTCCGCCGTCGACGGCCGCGAGGTGTGGTCCTGCCGGCTGCCGTTCCGGCTCGACTCGCGGAGCAGGCCGCTCCTGGTGGGGAAGACCCTGTTCGTGCCCGGGCCGGCGGACGGCGGGGTCTGCGCGGTGGACACCGAGAACGGCACGATCCGCTGGACCTTCCGCGATTCCGGCCCGGGCATCCAGGTCTGGACCCTCAGCACCGACGGCCGGCGGCTGTTCGCCGGGCACGACACGGTGCTCTACGCCCTCCCGGTTCGGTAGTGCCGCATCGGGCAACGCCTGCCCCGGCACACCCGACCCCGGACTGCTCTGGGACCGGACCGGGCCGGACCGGGCCGGACCGTCAGGCCGGCAGCTCGACGCCCGCGCGGAACAGCCAGGAGAGCTCGGCAGCACCCAAGACCGTCGTCGTGCACAGCACAACCATGGCCCCGAAGCGAGCACCCAAATGCTCTCGAAACCCGCCGACATCTCTCTCCCGTGGCGCGGGGTGCTCTCTATCGGATGTGGTGGGTGATGACGTCCATCGCGCGCCGGGGAGTCTTTCCGAGCAGTTGGCGCAGCTCGCTGCCGGTGCGGCTCATGAAGCCGGCGGCGATGGCGGAGTAGGTGCCGAGCAGCATCGGCACCTGGAAGGGCTCGGCGCCGGATGCGTCAAGGCGCTTGCGGGCCTGGGCGAGGGTCTCGGGTTCGTAGCTGGTGGCCGGGCCATGGGCCCGGGCCAGGTCGGCGCCGCTGATGGCCTCCTCGCCGACGAGCTCGTAGATCCGTCCCGCGTGGGCGGCCGCGTGGAGGGCGACCGTGGCGGCGGCGTCCGCGAGGTCTGCGCGGGCCACGGCCGCCAGGCGCCCGTCGCCGAGCGGGGCGGTCAGCCTGCCGTCCGGGCCCGGTGCCGCGAGCCCTCCCAGGAGTTCCGCGTAAAGGCCGTTGCGCAGGATCGTCCAGTTCGCTGAACCGGCGCGCAGCCGGCGTTCGGTCCAGCGGTGCGGCAGGGCGTAGGGGAGGTGATCCCCGTCCGCGGTCAGGCTGGTATAGACGATGTGGCCCACACCCGTCTTCTCGGCCGCGTCGATGGCGGCGCCGTGGCGGGCGATGACGGTGTCGTCCTCGCCGTAGCCGGCGGAGACCAGCAGCAGCACGTCCGCGTCGGCGAAGCCATCGGTGAGGGTACGCGGGTCGTCGAAGTCGATGCGGCGCACGGGCAGCGCCACGCGCACACGCTCGGGCTCGCGCGTGCCGAGCACCACGTCGTCGCGGTCGGCGAGCAACTCGGCGATGAGGGTGCCCAGGGCGCCGGTGGCGCCGGTGACGAGGATCAACGGTCTCTCCTGTGCGGGTAGGTTCTCTTCGGTAACCAGCACCATCCTGCGGGTCAGAGTCGCGGGGCGTAAGGAGGCACTTCAATGTCAGCAGGGCACACGGAGGTAACCAGCGGGCCCGTCGTCAGCTGCAGTGGTGAACACGAAGACTGCGGCATCCGCGACGTCCTCGACCGGATCGGGGACAAGTGGTCCGTCCTGGTCGTCGTCGAGCTGGCACAAGGCGTGCGCCGCTTCCGCCAGCTGCAGCGCGCTGTCCCGGGCATCTCCCAGCGAATGCTGACGCTCACCGTACGCCGGCTGGAACGCGACGGCCTGCTCACCCGAACCGTCCACCCGACCGTTCCACCCCAGGTCGAGTACGCCCTGACACCGATGGGCCACAGCCTGACCCACCTGGTCAAATCCCTCGCTGACTGGTCGCTGGAGCACCGCGACCCCATCGCCCGGGCCCGACAGGAATGGGACGACGCGAACCCCGGCTCGGGAATCCACTGACGAGGCCACCCCGGGAGGAAGAGGGATCGAGCACGTTCATCTGTCCCCGGCCGAACACTTCAGGTGTACGCCGACAACACCTCACGTATCAGGCGAAGTTGTCTGCCTGTCGGCATCAGTGTCGGCATCAGCTCGGGCCGTCGGAGCGGCGGTCGCCGCCCAGGACGCTGGAAAGCCTCAACCGTGCCGGGGAGGGAGATCGTCCGCAGTGTCGATCGGGTTGATCGCGAGGACGATGTACGCCTCGGAGGCGGGTGTCCCGTCTTCCTGGTGGCCGGCGGGTTCGATGTCCCACTTGACCATGCTCGCGATGATTCTGTGCTCACCAGGCACCAGCGGGACTTGGAGGGTTTCCTCCCAGGGCTCCGGGTTGACCGCGTTGACCCCACTGAGGAACGTGCGCTCCGCGGCGACGAACCGGAAGGGGGCCGACCCCGACACCAGATGCTTCCTCCGCTCGCGATCGGTCAGGCCTGCGGGCCGGCCCGGGACGCCCGCGTCCCCGAGGGCATCGCGCAGCTCGTCGGTCAGGGTGAGGATCCCGCTGCTCTCCGATGCCGGGTCGGTCAGCAGACGACCAAACCGGGGATCGGCGACGACCTGGGAGAACGGCTTGCCGAGGATCAGCGCGGCGGCGCGACCGAGCAGGACGCAGGGGTCGATTCCCTTGACGCAGAATGCGTCGAAACCAGCGCCTTCCGGCCCGTCGGCGAAGGCGGAGAGCGCTGAGGCGTCGTCAGGTGCGCTGAAGTAGTCCTAGTAGAAGCCCATGGTGGGGATGGTGCCACCAGGGTCTGACGGGCCAGCGGCCGCAGGTCGGCGCAGCCAGTGCAGGCGAGCCGGGCGGGTGACCGTGTTGGGGCGGCGATCGGCAGAGCGCGTGCTGACCGATAATCGTGGAGGTGAGGCTGGACGTCTCGCCTGCCGAGCTGTGAGGAGAATGACCATGCCACCGGACCAACCTTCAGTTCGTCCACAGCAGGGCCTCTGCGCGTGCGCTCAGGGCATCGACTGGCTGGACGAGATGATCAGAGAGATGGAGGAGGAGGCCCAGGGCGATGACCCACCCCGAACCACCAAAGCCCCCTCCGGGCCCGTCTGATCGGTGGCTATCCGAACGGACCGTCCGGGCAGGCGCCGGCCCGGGCGGCGAGGAGTGTCTGAAGCTCGCGGACGACTTGATAGGGGCCCAGGCCGGTGCCGTTTCGTTTATGGCTGACCGCATGCCCAAGATGGGCCGGTCGGGCTCAGTCGAGGGCGGCCGCGGCCTGCTTGATGGCCTCGCGGATGCGGAAGTAGGTGCCGCAGCGGCAGACGTTCTCGATCCGGTCGATGTCGGCGTCCGTGGGGTTCGGGGTGCGGCGCAGCAGGGCGACGGCGGTCATGATCTGGCCCGGCTGGCAGAAGCCGCACTGCGCGACGTCGCAGTCCAGCCACGCCTGCTGGACGGGGTGCAGCTGCTCGCCGTCCGCGAGGCCCTCGATGGTGGTGACCTGGTGGCCCGCGCAGTCCGCGACCGGCACCACGCAGGGCTGGATCTCCTCGCCGTCCAGGTGGCTGGTGCAGGCGCGGCAGACTCCGACCCCGCAGCCGTACTTGGGCCCGGTGACACCGAGCTTGTCGCGCAGCACCCACAGCAGCGGCATGTCGGCCGGCGCGTCGACGGTGACCGCCCGCCCGTTGAGGACGAAGTCGTAGCTGGGCAAGTGAGGCCCCTTCAGAAGTTGATCGGGAAGCTGCGGGGCGACGTACCGGTGGCGCGCGCGTAGGCGTTGGCGACGGCCGCCGCGGCGGCCGGGACGCCGAGTTCTCCCGCGCCGCCCGGGTCGCCGCTCGGCGGCATCAGGTGCACCTCGAAGGCGGGCGGACTGTGCCGCTGGCGGGCGTACCTGAAGTCGGCGAAGCTGCCCTCGCGGACGGCGCCGTGGTCGATGTGCACGCCTGCCTGCAGGGTGACGGAGATGCCGTCCATCACCGCGCCCATCAACTGTGCCTCCAGGCCGCGCGGGTTGACCGGCCTGCCGACGTCGGCGGCGACCACGGCCTTGGTGACCCGGGGGTTGGCGCGGTCGGTGGCGTCGATCTCGACCAGGCAGGCGACGCTGGAGCGGTGCTCCTCGTGGAAGGCGATGCCCTGGGCGTGCCCGGCCGGCATGGCGCGCCCCCACTGGCCGGCCTGCGCCGCCTTGTCGAGGACGGCCCGCGAGGCGGCGCTCGCCAGCCGGGCGCGCCGGAAGGCGACCGGGTCCTGGCCGAGCGTCCGGGCGAGCTCGTCGACCATGATCTCGTCGGCGGTGCGCACCAGGCCGGAGTAGACGGAGCGCCAGCTGCCCGTGTGCATCTCCAACGGGACCTCGGCGAGCAGCTGGGTGCTCACCCCGAGCTCGTACGGCAGGTTCTCGGTGAGCAGGAAGAACGCCTGTGCCAGGCTCAGCCCGGCCACCGAGAGGTCGAACCCGGCCGCCGTCAGGGCTTCGCCGAGGCCGTGCCGGAAGTCGGTCCTGACGGTGGCGACCCGGTGCTCGTACGTGAGCACCTGGCCGAGCGCGTGGGTGGCCCGGATGCGGTGGTGGCTCGCGGGCCGCAGGCGCCCGTGGCGGACGTCGTCGTTACGGGTCCACATCAGCTTGACCGGCCGCCCGGCGGCCTTGGAGATCTGCGCGGCCTCCAGGGCGGCGTCGAAGAACAGCCGTCGCCCGAACGAGCCGCCGCCACGCACCACATGGACCGTCACCGCGGACACCGGCAGGCCCAGTTCGGCCGCGATGGTCTGCTGGGCGACGATCGGGGACTGGGCGGCGAACCACAGCTCCGCGTGGTCGGCCCTGACGTCCGCGACGGCCGTGAGCACCTCCATCGGCGCATGGCTGACGAACGCGAAGTCGAACTCGGCGTCCAGGTGCAGGGTGAGCAGCGGCGGTATCAGGAACGGTGGTTGGGCGGCCCGCAGCTTGGCCCGGATGTCCGCGTCCGAGAGCGCGGCGACCGGGCCCGGCTGCCAGCTGACCTGCAGCGCGGACTTGGCCTTGAGCGCCTGGTCGAAGGTCTCGGCGAGCACCGCGATGCCGCTGGGGATCCGCACCACGCCGAGCACACCCGGCATCGCCAGGGCAGCCGTCGCGTCGTACGAGCCGACGGTGCCGTTGATGGTCGGGGGCCGGGACACCACGGTCGGCACGGCGCCCGGGACGTCCAGGTCGCCGGCGTACTTGGCTCTGCCGGTGACGATGTCGCGCGCGTCGATCCTGCCCGTGGGCCGTCCGACCAGCTGTTGCTGCGCGGGCGACCTGGGGGTCGCGGGCACCGCCGGTACGAGCACGGACGCCGCCTCGACGGCCAGCGAACCGTACGGGGCACTGCGCCCGTCGGGTGCGAGCACGGCGCCGTCCTGGGTCCGCAGGGTGGACGCCGGTACGGCCCAGCGGCGGGCCGCGACGGTGACCAGCCGGGCGCGGGCGGCGGCCGCGGCGGCTCGTACCGGGTCGTAGAGCGAGCGCACCGAGTTGGAGCCGCCGGTCAGCTGGTTGAACATCAGATCCGGACGGCCGGGCGAGAGCGGCACCTCGACGTCCGCCAGCCGGGCGTCCAGCTCGTCGGCGACGAGCATCGCCATTGCGGTGGTGAGGCCCTGGCCGACCTCGACGCGCGGGAGTTGGAGCACCACCCGGCCCGCCTCGGTGACCTCCAGGACCAGCAGGTGGGAGGTCGGCAGACCGGCCAGGATCAGTGCGTCGCCCAGGTCGGCGATGTCGGGGACTCCGGGCAGCGCCTGGGCCGGCTCGGCGTCGAGGGCGAGCTGGGCACCCACGGCGAGGGCGGGGGCGGCCACCAGATAGGTGAGGAATCGCCTGCGGCTGACGGGCTGCGGGGTGGTGGAGGTGCTGATGGCAGGTCCTTCCCGAACGCCTTGCGCGGCCCGGGAGGACCGGAGCGGGTCGAGCATAGGGACGGGCAGTTGACGGGTCAACATGGTCATGCCGATTCGTAGTGAAGGCAGCCGGTCAACCCCGTAGGGGCGCGAGGAACTGCGCGAAGCGGTAGGGCACAGGTCGTTGCCTTCCGATCTCGCGCAGTTCTCCCCCAGCCTCCGGCCGGGAGGTGCCCCCACGCGCCCCTGGACAGGGTAGCTGGCTCACCGTGGGTGACACTGGGTGACAGGCCCCCGGTTGACACCCCCCAGGCGGCGGGCGTACAGAGAAGAGATGCGCCACGGTTTTCCGGCGGGTGCGCCTGGCCCGCACGTGACCGGCGGTACCAGAGCGACGCGGACCGGTGCGGACCGCCCGTCCCCGGAGAACGCCGTCGCCCGTGACGAACTGCTCGGCGTGGCGCTGCGCAAGGCGGTGCAGAGCACCTCGGCCTACGGAGGAGTGGTCTACCTCCGCTCGCCCGACCGCCGCTCGCTGGTGCTGGGCGCCGTCGCCGGGGTCCCGCTGCCCGTCCTCAGCGGTTTCCGGCGGGTCCCGGTGGCCAGCCCGCTGCCCGCCGCCGAGGCCTACCGCACCGGCCGTACCGTCTGTCTCTCCGGCGCCGACGACACCATGCGGCGCTTCCCCCGGCTCGCCGTCGGCCTGCCGTACGCCTTCGCCTCCGCCTGCGCGCCGGTGGCGGGCGGCGGCGAGGTCTTCGGGGTGCTGAGCGTGCTGTGGCCGAGTTCGGACGCCGGTGTGCCGGTCGCAGCCCGCCGCCACCTGCGGGCCGCCGCCAACCGGCTGGGGGCCTCGCTGGCCGAACTGACGGCTGCCGGGCTGCCCGTCGAGGCCGCCGGGCAGCCCGTCGTGGTCGAGCTGCCGGGGCCGGTGGGCCCCGCCGTCCGGGTCGGCCTGTTCGACTGGGACCTCACCACCGGCACGGTCGCCGCCGACGAGGGGCTGTGCGACATCCTCGGCGTGGCACCGGCAGAGTTCGACGGCCGGGCCGCCACCGTGGCCACGCTGATTTCACCTGCGGACCTCCCGCGGCTGCGCGCGGCCGCCGCGACCGCCGCCAGGACGGGCTCGCTGGCGACCCAGACCGTGCGCGTGCGCGACGCCTACGGCCGCTACCGCCCGGTCAAGATCTGGGGGCGGGTGCCGACGGGCCCGGCCCGCTCCCACCTGATCGGCGCCGTCCTGGACACCACCGCCGGCGCCGCGGCCGTCGCGGCCGTGGAACGGCTCCGGGACGGGGTCTTCTCCCTCGACCCCGAAGGCCGGGTCGACTACGCCAACCGCAGCCTCGAACTGCTCCTCGACACCCCGCGCGAGCAGCTGCAGGGCCGGCACCCGTGGGACGTGATGCCCTGGCTGGCGGACCCGGCGTACGAGGACCGCTACCGCGCCGCCATGGTCTCCCAGCGGCCCACCGGGTTCCTCGCCCGCCGTCCGCCCGACCAGTGGCTGGCCTTCTCGCTCTACCCCGACGCCCACGGCATCACCGGCCGCGTCGTCCCGTCCGCGCCGCCCCACGACCCCGCGGCGGCGATGCAGCCGGACGTCCTGCGCCCCGAGACGGCACCCCCCGAAGCCGCCGCGGGGGCCCGGGCCGGTCCGGGCGCCATGTACCACCTGCTCCAGCTCGCCAGCGTGCTCACCGAGGCCATCTCGGTCCGCGAGGTGTGCGACGCCGTCGCCGACCAGATCCTGCCCGGCTTCGGCGGCCAGGAGCTGGCGATCTATCTGGTCCGCTCCGGCCGGATGTTCCTGGTCGCCCAACGCGGCTACCCCGACGGCTTCCTCGACGGCTTCGAGGGCACCCCGCTGCGCAACCGGCTGCCCGGCACGGACGCCCTCAGCTCCGGTGCCCCGATCTTCTTCGAGGACGAGCACGAGCTGCTCGCCGCCTACCCGGGCATCCCGCTCGACGAGATGCGCGCGTGGGCGTTCCTGCCGCTGATCGCCTCCGGACACCCCATCGGCAGCTGCATCCTCGGCTTCGACGAACCCCGCCTCTTCACGGCCGAGGAGCGCTCCGTCCTCACCGCCCTCGGCGGCCTGATCGCCCAGGCCCTGGAGCGTGCCCGCCTGTACGACGCCGAGTTCGTGCTCGCCCGCGGCCTCCAGCAGGCCCTCCTCCCGCACCGGCTCCCCGACGTCCCGGGCTTCACCATCGCCGCCCGCTACCTGCCCGGCACCCAGGGCATGGAGATCGGCGGCGACTGGTACGACGCCATCGTCACCGCCGAGGGCCTCTGCCTGGTCATCGGCGACGTCGAGGGCCACAGCGTCGGCGCCGCCGCCACCATGGGCCAGCTGCGCAGCGCCGTACGGGCCTTCGCCACCGGCGGCAGCACACCGGCGGAGGTCCTGCTCCGGACCAACCAGCTGCTCGTCGACCTCGACCCCGGACTGCTCGCGAGCTGCTGCCTGATCCGTCTGGACCCGACCGACGGGCGGGCCCGCGCCGTCCGTGCCGGCCACGTGCCGCCGCTGCTGCGGCACCCCGACGGGCACACCGAGATCCTCGAGCTCGACGGCGGCGCCCTGCTCGGCGTAGACCCGTTCAGCGAGTACCCCGTCAACGAGATCCTGCTGCCGCGCGGCTCCGTGCTCGCCCTGTACACCGACGGTCTGGTCGAGGAGTCCGGCTACGGGATCGACCAGGGCATCGAGCGTCTGCGGGCCTCGCTCGCCCACGCCGCCGACGGGAGCCTGGAGGCGCTGGCCGACCGGCTGCTCGGCGACGCCAGGCACTCCGCCCACCGCGCCGACGACGTCGCCCTGCTGCTCACCGCCCGACGCTGAGCCCACGACTTTCGTCGCTGCCGGTCGCGACCAACGGCGACGGCCACCACTGCCCCCGTACCTCTAACCTCGCCTGGTGGCGATGACGGGGAACATATGGACGACGGTACGACGGCGGGCGCTCCCCGGACCGTGGGGCAGGCGGGACGTCGTCCGTGAGCTCGCCGTCTCCCTCGCTCTCGGCGCTCTGACGACGCTGCTCTCCGCCATCGGCTCGGGCAACCCGCTCCGGCTGACCGCCGTCGGCCTCGCCGCGAGCACCCTCTACGCGCTGCGCCGTGGCCTTCCGGGGGTGGCGCTGGCGGGCGCCGCGGCTCTGGCCGGCGCGCTCGGCGGCTTCCTGCCGCTGCTGGCCGTCACCAGTTGGTCGGCCGGCTATCGGATCACCCGCGCCCGGACCCTCACGGCGGCCTTCCTCGCCGCCTTCGGACTGAACGCCGCAGCGTCGGTCTGGCACGACGGCGACGAGCTCCCCGCCACGGCACTGCTCGGTGTCACCGTCGCCGGGTATCTGCTGGTCGCCGTCCTGCCCGCGGTGCTCGGCCGCTACCGGGCCCAGCGCCGCACGCTGCTGACCACCCTGCAGGAACGCAACGACCAGCTGCTGCGCGAGCGCGCCATGATCGCCCACCAGGCCAGGCTGCGCGAGCGCCAGCGCATCGCCCAGGACATGCACGACAGCCTCGGCCATCAGCTCGCCCTGATCGCCGTCCACACCGGCGCCCTGGAGGTGGACCGTGGCCTGACGGGCCCTCAGCGGGAGGGGGTCGCCGTGCTGCGCCAGGCGGCCGTCACCGCGATGCGCGAGCTGCGCGAGGTGGTCGGCCTGCTGCGGGAGGACTCCGAGGCGGTCGAGGCCGCCGGGGGAGTGGACGCCGTCGAGCGCCTCACCGACGCCTCCCGCGCTGCCGGCACCGCCGTCGAGCTGCACCGCAGCGGCGAGGTCCGCCCGCTGGCCGCCGCCACCGGCCACGCCGCGTACCGGATCGTCCAGGAGGCGCTGACCAACGCCCACAAGCACGCGCCCACGGCGCCGATCAGCGTGGCCCTGCGCTTCGAGCCGGACGCGCTCCTGGTCGAGGTGGTCAACGGACCGGGCCCCTCGGCGGCGCCGGCCGTCAGCGGCGGCCAGGGCCTGACGGGCCTTCGCGAACGGGCCCGGCTGCTCGGCGGCATGGTGCACACGGGGCCCACCGCCGACGGTGGTTACCGCCTCGCGGGCGTGCTGCCGTACGACGGCACCGGCCGCCCGCCCGCCGACGACCCCGACCTCCCGGACGCGCCGCCGCAGCCGTCCGCCGGCCTGCGGCGCAGCCCGGCCATCGGCTGCGCGGCCGTCGTCGCGGTCGTGGTGCTGGCCGTTCTCGGTCTGGTGGTCTGGGGCGGTGTCACGTTCTTCCGGTCGCTCGACCACGCCACCCTCCCGACGAGCGTGTACGACTCGCTCCAGGTCGGCCAGTCCGAGGCGGAGGTACGGGGGAAGCTGCCGCCCGGCAGCGACTTCCTGACCAAGGGGTACCGGGACAGCGGGCCCGCCGTCCCACCGGGCGCCTCGTGCAGCTGGTTCATGTCGGGGGAGCAGAGCTCGGAGTTCAACTCCGACTACGTTGACCGGCTCTGCTTCCGCGACGGCGTGCTGATCGAGAAGCTGCACTACCGTGCGAAGGTGTAGAGCACGACAGAGCGCCCGCACCCCGCCCGTTCAGGAGGCCAAGCAGTGATCCGAGTCCTCGTCGCCGACGACGAGCCGCTCATCCGCGCCGGGATCCGGATGATCCTCACCTCGGCGGACGACATCGACGTCGTCGCCGAGGCGGCCGACGGCCGCGAGGCACTCGAACTGGCCCGCGCGCACGCGGTGGACGTGGTGCTGCTGGACATCCAGATGCCGGTGATGGACGGTCTGACCGCGCTCACCGAGCTGCCCCGGGCCGCGCCGGGGGCGCGGGCGCTGATCCTGACCACCTTCGGCGAGCGGGAGAACGTGCTCCGGGCGGTCACCGCGGGAGGCGCCGGGTTCCTGCTCAAGGACACCGCGCCCACCGAACTGATCCAGGCCGTGCGGGCGGCCGCGAGCGGCAACGCCTTCCTGTCGCCGGCCGCGACCCGGCACATCGTGGACAGCCTCGCCGCAGGCCCGGCGTCCACCCGGGGCGAGGCCGCCCGGCGACGGCTGGCCGGGCTCACCGCGCGTGAGCGCGAGGTACTCGCACTGCTCGGGGAGGGCCTCTCCAACGCGGACGCGGGGGCTCGCCTGCACATGAGCGAGGCCACCGTGAAGACGTACGTGAGCCGCATCCTCGCCAAGCTGGGGTGCGAGAACCGGGTGCAGGCGGCACTGCTGGCACGCGACGCCGAGCTCTGAACCGGCCGTCCGCTCAGTGCCAGTAGCTGGCCTCGCCCCCGCCGCCCTGGCTCCAGGCCCAGACCGCGAACGCGACCAGTGCCGCCAGCAGCATCAGCATGACCAGACAGCCCGTCAGACCCGATCGGCCCGCATTCTCGTTCGCCATCCCAGCCCCTTCGGCCGCAGGGCCCCCATCAGACCGCCGGGGCGGGGCGCCGTCAAGGGTTACGGCACGCGAGCTGCGCGGGTGAGGGTGGCCTGGGTCGCGTCGAGCTCGCCGGTGACCTGGGCGCGCAGGGTGGGGAGCAGGGTGAGGGCGGCGCGGGCGGCGTCCGGGGAGGGGTCGGAGTCGGTCTGGGCGGCCGCGATCGCCTCCCGCAGCGGCATCGTGGTGAGCGCGGTCTCCCACGCCGTGCGGTGCACGCCGGTGGCGTAACGGGCGGTCAGGAACTCCAGCGGGTCCAGCGCCAGGCCGCCGGTCTCGCCGGGCTCGGCGAGCCGGTGGTGCGGAAGCAGCCAGGCGATGCCGTCCCGCGCGATCAGCTCGAAGGCCCGGCTCTCGTCCGGGACCGCCCAGCGGCCGGTGCCGGTGGTGGCCGTGCGCAGCAGGCGTTCCAGCATGGCCTCCTCGCGCGGGTTGCCGGCCCGCTCGGGGTACGGCCGGTCGCCGATCATCTGCTCCAGGTGGTAGCGCTGGCCCCAGCTGCCGACCCAGCGGCGCATCGCCCCCGCACGGGTCTCGCGGATGGCGGCGAGCGCCAGCGCGCGGGTGGTCAGGTCACGCCGGGCCAGTGCCTTGGCGCCGACCTGGCCGTCCCGGTCGAGGGCGGCCCGGACGGTGGCCACGGCGGGCCCGTCGTACCAGCGCAGGGTCCAGCCACGCCGGCCGGGGTCGTACAGCGGCTCGATCGGCGTCCGGTGCTGCGCGCCGAGGCGGTCGGCGAGCCGCTGCAGACGTGCCTGGTGGGAGGGGGTGGGGGTGGGCATGGCAGCACAGTAGCGACCGGTGTTCCGTGCGTGGCGCAACGGCGCCGACGGGCTCACCCGTCCTGCTCGCTCGATCGGGTGACGTGGTGTCGGTTCCGGTCGTGACCGGGCCTGTTCCGCTCAAAAAGGTGAACTGTGCCGTTATGACGTGACCTTGATCAGATCCAGAAGTTGCCTCACATGTTGTCCGAGCACACAGGTGATGGAGTTCTTATGGATCTGTCCACTGCCCAGCCCGCCGAGGATCGCCCGAAGGTCGCCCGGCGGACCTTCATCAGTTCCGCCGCAGCGGTTGCCGCGGTCGCGGGCGCCGCCGGGTTCGCCGGCCGTACGGTGACCGAGGCGCCGAAGCCGCGAAGCAGCGGCGGCGCCGACGAGGCGCAGGCCCACGATCTGGCGCGGAAGATGCTGCTGGTGGGCAAGGACGAGCAGGAGGACCTGAAGCTCGAGTACCTGCGCATCCTGATCGACGGCAAGCTGCCGCCCCGGGCGGCGCGCCGGAAGAGGGTGCTGATCGTGGGCGCCGGCGTGGCCGGGATGACGGCCGCGCATCTGCTGAAGCAGGCGGGCCACGAGGTGGTGGTCATCGAGGCCAACGCCAGCCGGGTCGGCGGGCGGGTCAAGACCTTCCGCGGCATGTTCCAGGACAAGCAGCTGCACGCCGAGGCCGGCGCGATGCGACTGCCCGACTTCCACCCGATGGTCCTGGCCCTGGCCGACAAGCTCGGCCTCAAGCGGCGGCTCTTCTACAACGCCGACATCACCCCCAAGGCCCAGCCCGACGGTTCGGTACCGCCGGTCGTCTACCGCTCCTTCACCGGCGAGACCTGGACGAACGGTCCCGAGTCGGGCACCTTCAGTGCGCCCACGCCCAACTTCCGCACCAAGATCGCCGTCAACGGCACCCAGGTCACCCGCGCCTCGTACGCGCAGTCCCCGCAGGCGGTCAACAAGACCTTCGGCACGGACCTCGACAGCACGGTCTCGGCGGCGGTCACCAAGGCTTTCGAGGAGGTCACGGTGCCGGACGGCAAGATCGGCGACCAGCTCGCGGCCTGGGCGAAGATCTTCCAGAAGTACGACGGCTACTCCACCCACCGCTACCTGGTGGAGGAAGCGGGCTGGGACCTTGCCCGGATCCAGGCCGCGGGCACCCTGGAGAACATGACCTCGCGTCTGCACTACTCCCTGGTCCCGACCCTGATCGACCATGCGGTGATCAGCCCGACCAACCGGTACTGGGAGCTGGAGGGCGGCACCGACGTCCTGACCGAGGCGCTCGCCGCGCCGCTCAAGAACGAGCTGCGGCTCGGCCGCCGGATGACCCGGCTGGTGCAGACCGACTCGGGCGTGGAGATCGAGACCATGGCCGAGAGCGGCGACGAGGAGTCGCCCGACGGCGCGCCGATCGAGCCCGTGGAGACCTTCAAGGGCGACTACGCGATCGTCACCATCCCGTTCAGCGCGCTGCGGTTCTGCTCGATCGAGCCGCTGATGTCGTACCAGAAGCGACGGGCCGTCAACGAGCTGCACTACGACTCCGCGACCAAGGTGCTGCTGGAGTTCAAGACCCGCTTCTGGGAGGAGGGGCCGAACGGCTTCACCGGCGGCGGCTGCGTCTCGGACAGCCCGAGCCGCTTCACCTACTTCCCCTCGCACGCCCCCGACGGCTCGCCCGGCGGCGTGGTGCTGGCCTCGTACACCTGGTCCGACGACGCGATGCGCTGGGACTCGCTGACGCCCGGCGAGCGGTACGCCTTCGCGCTCAACGACATGGAGCGGCTGTTCGGGCCGAAGGTGCGCAGCGAGTTCACCGGCGTCGGCGTCACCCAGTCCTGGGCGCGGGCCCGCTACGCGCTCGGCGAGGCGGTCATGTTCACCCCGGGTCAGCTGCACGAGCTGCACCCGGCGGCCCGGACCACGGAGGGCCGGGTGCACTTCGCCGGTGAGCACACCAGCCTGAAGCCCGCCTGGATCGAGGGGGCGCTCGAGTCGGCGGTGCGCGCCTTCCTGGAGGTGCACCCCCGCTAGGCCCTGGCTAGGCCCTGGCCTGGTCAGACCGCCGGGAAGTCGATGTGCTGCAGGTCCAGTGCGCCGGAGCGGTCGAGCACCACCGTGGACGCGCAGCCGGCGGCCGGCCCGCCACCCGCCGTCAGCTGCGCGTGCAGCCGGGCGGTGGCGCGCCGGTGGCGGGCGAACGCGTAGGCGGACACCCGCCGCCCCCGGGCGCACTGGCCCTGCCTGGCCTGGGCCGGGCTGCTGTCCAGCAGTATCAGGTGGAGCCGGCGGCCCTGCCGGGCGGCGCTGCGGGCCAGCCACGCGCGTACCCAGGGCAGCGTCCCGCAGTCGTGGACGACCAGCGGACCGCCGGCCAGCAGGGCCCGCCGCAGGACGCGGTAGTGACGGACCCGCACCAGCGGCCGGTACAGCGCGTACGGAAGCCAGCGCGGCAGCAGGTTCTCGTAGTGCTCCCGGCTCTGCTGGGAGTCGATGACCGGCGCGCGGGCGCAGCGCCGCATCAGCGTGCTCTTGCCGCTGCCCGGCAGGCCGGAGACGACCACGAGATCCGAGGGCGGGTAGCACAGCGCGACCGGGGCACGGCCGTGCCGCAGGTCGTGCAGACCGTGCGGCCGCAGGGCGCCGTGCGGCCACGGCGGACAGCCGGGAACGGTCCGGACAGGGCCGGGTCTGACGGACTCTCGCACGGCCCCTCCTTCTCGCTCCCCGTGAGCATGCCCCTGATCGGCCAAGGGTTCACCAAGAGAGCGTAATGGCCCGGCCTGACACGGCCGAGGGGCCCACCGCAGCTGGGGCCCGTCCGATGCCTGGTCAGGACGAAGCTGTGACCTTCGGCGCGCTGCCCCGCCCGTCGCACAGCGGTGGGTGACGCGCTGCCGGAGCGATCGAGGGGGCCGCTTCCCGGACCACCGCCCTTTGGCTCGCTGTGGCCCGGTTGTTGCCGTTTCCTTACCGGGCGGGTGATCTTGCGTGGACGATTCGTGGCATCCTGGGGCGCTACAGACAGGCCGGGCGGGGTCGGCGGGAGAGCGGGGGGACAGGGGTCGTGCGGATGAAATTCTGCTTTCTGGTGGAGGAGCACTACCGGAACGACGGCATGCCGCTGGACGTCGTACGGCAGCTGACGGACTGGGGCCACGAGGTCGACGTGCTGCGTCCCGGCAGCTCGCTGCTCGACCTCGGCGAGCTCGTCCGGGCGGGCAGCCATGACGCCTGGGTGCTCAAGACGGTCTCCGGCGGCCCCGGTCTCGGCCTGCTGGAGGCCGCCGCCTCGGCCGGGCTGACCACCATCAACGACGCCCGCTCGATCCGTGGCGTCCGGGACAAGGCGCAGGCGGCCGTGCTCGCGGCCGGCCGTGGTCTGCCCGTGCCCACCACCTGGGCGGCGGCCCGGCCGGAGGACCTCGCGCTGATACCCGCCGACCGCTATCCGCTGGTGGTCAAGCCCGCTGACGGCAGCTCGGGCCGGGCCGTCCACCGGGTCGACCGGCCGGAGCAGCTGTCGGCGCTCGGGCAGCGGCTCGCGGGCGAGGGCCTGCTGATCGCGCAGCCGTACGTGCCCAACACCGGGGTCGACCTGAAGGTGTACTGCGCCGGGGGCGAACTGTTCGGCACCGAGCGCACCTCGCCGCTGGACCAGGGCGGGCGGCCGCTGCGGGAACGCCCGGTGGAGCTGAGCGCCGAGGTCAGGGGGATCGCGGCCAGGGTCGGCGAGGTGTTCGGCCTGGACCTGTACGGCGTGGACATCCTGCTCGGGCCCGAGGGCCCGGTCGTGGTCGACGTCAACGACTTCCCGAGCTTCCGCCAGGTGCCGCAGGCGGTGGCCAAGGTGGCCCGCGCCGTCCTGCAACTGGCCCGGACCGGCTCCTCCTGGCCCTTCGTCCCGGCGATGCCGGCGCCCCGGATGCCCGCCTCCGCCGCCGTGGGCGGCGTCGCATGAGGATCTGCCTGCTGACCTCCACGCCCGGCCACCCGCTGCTCGCCGCCACCTCGGCGCTCCTGGCCGGGCGGCACGAGGTGTCGGCGCTGACGCCGGACGGCTCGGCCGACCCGGGCGAGCTCGCCGACGTCTACCTGCTCAAGGCACGGACGCCGGCGGCGCTGGCCCTGGCCCGGCGGCTGGAGGCGCAGGGGGCGCCGGTGCTCAACTCGGCCGCCTCGACCGAGCTGTGCCAGGACCGGGTCCTGATGGCCGAGCTCGCCGAGCACGCCGGACTGCCCTTTGCCACCACCACCGCGGTCGACCGCCTCGCGGCCCTCGGCCCGGTCGAGCACCCGCTCGTGGTCAAGAGCCGGCACAGCCGCCGGGGTGACCTGGTCGCGCGGGTGACGGACGCCGCCGAGCTGCGCGCCCTCGCGGACCACTGGCCGGACGAGCCCGTGGTCGTCCAGGACCTCGCGCCGACCACCGGGTGGGACCACAAGCTCTGGGTGATCGCGGGCGAGGTCTTCGCGGAGCTGCGCCACTCCGAACTCGCCCCCGGCCCCAGGCGGTCGGCCCGCCGTCTGACGGTCCCACGGCCCTGGGCAGAGCTGGCGTTGCAGGTGGGCGAGGTGTTCGGCCTGGACGTCTACGGGGTCGACATCCTGGACGTGGCCGGCGAACCGCTGATCGTGGACATCAACGCCTTCCCCGGCATCCGCGGCCAGGCCGGCGCACCATCGGCCCTGGCCGCACTGGCCCTTGAGGTCGCGGCCGGCCGCCGACGCCCCCGTACGGTCTCGGCCCCGGCGGAGGAACGAGCGGCAGCCTGATGCGCTTGGGGGTACGCATCAGCTCCGTGGGCGCTTCGTCATGCCGGTCTCTTTGTTGGACGGTTGGCGGACGTCCACCCCTGCTGTCGGAGCCTCTCGAAGCCGTCGAGGAGAAGATCCAGCGCGAACTCGAACTCGAACTGGTCGTCGCAACTCCGGCCGACGGTGGACTCCTCGTCGTGGGCCGCCGTCATGGCCAGCTCCGCGATGTGGGGGTACTTCCCCGCCATCTGACGGCGCGCGACCGCCTGGGCTTCCGCGTCGACGCTTCGTGAGGCGTTGCTCTGTGAGTCGTCGAACAGCTCCTGGCTGAACCCCAGCAGACGGCTGCCCATGGCATGCATCACGTGATGGGTGAGATCGAGGGAGAGCCCGCCGGCCCGGAACATCCCGATCATCGAGTCGAGGTACTCCAGCACGGCCGGGGTCGGGCTGGTCCGCGACTCGATCACCTGGGACGCCCAGCGGTGGCGTAGGAGCACCCGCCGGGCCGAGAGGATCCGCTGCCGGACCACGCTCTTCCAGTCGGAGCCGCCGGCCGGTGGATCGATCTCGCCGACGACGACATCCACCATGCCGTCCAGGAGTTGCTCCTTGTTGGCCACGTGCTTGTAGAGCGCCATCGGCACGACGCCCAGCTCCTGGGCGAGTCTGCGCATGCTGAGCGACTCGATCCCGGTGTCGTCGGCAAGCGCGACGGCAGCCCGCAGCACCCGGTCCCTGTTCAGGGGGACGCGGCGCGCGGCCTCCACCTGCTGAGCCATCGCGACCCTCTCCTCCTGCTCCTCCTGATCAGGCATCGACTGCTTTCCCGTCCGGTGTCTCGTCTTGACGAGTGTACGGCGTACGCCTACGGTGAGCCACGAGGGCTAGGTGTACGCCGTACACCTGCTCGGGTGGGTCGAGAGGAAGCAAGGATGAGCTCAGACAGAAGGACCGCGGTGGTCGCGGGCCTGTTGTTCCTGGTGACCGAGATCGCCGCGATGGCAGGGCTTGTTCTCTACAGCCCGGTGCTCGGCGGGGCGGACTACGTGGTCACTTCCGGCGCCGACACCCGGGTGTTCCTCGGGGCGTTGTGCGAGGTGGTCCTGGCGGTCGCCGCCGTCGGCACCGGGGTGACACTGTTCCCGGTCGTCAAGCGACAGAACGAGGGGATCGCGCTCGGGTACGTCTGCGGTCGTCTGCTCGAAGCCGCCCTCATCCTCGTCGGGATCGTCAGCGTGCTGTCGGTCGTGACGTTGCGGCAGGACCTGGCGGGTGCTGCTGGCACCGACGCCGCCGGTTTCGTCGCTGCCGACAAGTCCCTGGTGGCCATGCATGATTGGACGTTCCTGCTCGGGCCCAACGTCGCCCTGGGGCTGAACACCGTGCTGCTGGCGTACCTGATGTACCGTTCGGCGCTCGTGCCACGGTTCATCGCCGTGCTGGGGCTGGTCGGAGGGCCGGTGATCTGCGCTTCGGCGGTCGCCGTGATGTTCGGACTCTACGAGCAGGTCTCCGTGCCGGGGTCGGCCGCGGCCCTCCCGGTGTTCGCGTGGGAGGTGACGCTCGCCGTCCGGCTCCTGGCCAAGGGGTTCAAGCCGTCCCCGCTCACCTCCGGAGGTGCCGGAGCTGGGGCCGGTGTCCTGGTGGCACACGGTGTCAGCTGAGCGGTGCCACCTGTTCGCCGGTTGTTTCGAGGCGGACGGTGATGGCCTCCACAGGGCAGAGCTCGGCGGCCTCGGCCAGTGCCTCGTGGGCGGTTGAGGTTGGGCGGCGCGGGTGCGTCCGGCCGTCCGGGCCGAGGGCGGGCCGTCCGGGGCGGTGGCGGCGCAACCGGATCTCGCTCCGCCGGCGGAGCCGGGGAAGCCGTGGCGATGGCTGACCGTCCGTAAACCCCGCGTGGCCGGCACCGGACGGCGCCGGCCACGCGAGGTGAGCAGGATGTCTGTTCAGCCGGTGCTTGCCAGCCGGTCACGCCACCAGTCCACCGTCGCCTTGACCTGCTCATCGACGGGGGTTGCTCGTACCGCGAATTCAGCTTCGTAAGCGCTCGAATCCGCTACAAACGGACGGTCGAACTGATAACGGACCTCCTTCAGTTCGCGGATCAGCGGGGAGAAGACCGACGCGACACCCAGCACGGCCGGTGAGAGCCTGCGTACCGCGACCGGCCCGGTTTCCGCCTGAGCGGCAAGGCGGTCGACCATCTCCCGGGTGGACAGCGCGGGCTCCGTCGGCACGTGCCAGGCCCGTCCCCAGGCCCGTTCCTCGCCCGCGACCTCGACCAGGGCCCTGGCCACGTCAGGGAGGTAGCTCCAGCTGTGCGGGGTGTCCGGATCCCCGAGCGTGGAGACCGGCTTGCCGCGCAGCAGTCGTGGCATGACCCGTGCGGCCAGGTGCCCGCCGTCGGTCACGCCGGGCCCGAAGAAGTCCGAGGCCCGCACCTCGACCGCCTTGAGACGACCCTGCTCGTGCAGGTTCTGCGCCTGCTCCCAAACGGCGGCGCGCACCCGTCCCTTGGGGCCGGTCGCCGCGAGCGGCAGCTTCTCGGTCATGGGACCGTCCACCGGACCGTAGCCGTAGAGATTGCCCAGCATGACCAGGACGGCCCCGGTCGCTTCGGCTGCCGCGCAGACCGACGAGGCCAGCGGCGGCCATTCACTCGCCCAGCGATGGTAGGGCGGTGCGGCACAGCTGTAGATCGCGGCCGCGCCCTGCGACGCCTCGATCAGCTGCTTGCTGTCCGTCGCGTCCAACGCGAGGTGCTCGATGCCGGGCTCCGGGCTTCGGCCCGACTTGGTGACGACCCGTACCGAGTGCCCCTCCTCGGCCAGCAGCCGAGCAGTGGCCGCGCCGGCGGGCCCGAATCCGATAACGATAGAAAGGCTCACGCACGCACACTAGCGCGGACTGTGCTGCCCTACGTCAGATGTCCGGCGGCCGAGGGCCGTTGGACCTCGCCGATCACCGCCGCTCACCTCCAGCGCCGGCTATGCGGTGGCTACCGCGTGTGCGGTGGGGGCGCTCCTGGCGGTGAGGGCGTGGTTGTAGCGGCGCAGGAGGAGGACGGCGGTGGTGGCGAGGCCGATGAGGAGGTCGAGCCAGGGCAGCGCACCCCGCCGCCCAAGGCCTCGACCGCCTCGTGCCCTCTCCGGATGCCTGAGCAAGCCATCAGGCGGGTGGGGGCCCGCCGTTGGGCGGCGGGCCCCCGTCCGGCTCACACCCCGGTCTCGGCCGGCAGACGGCCGGAGCGCACGGCCGCCACCAGTGCGGTGTGGTCCGCCTCGCTCTGGTCGGCGTAGGCCACGGCGAACGCGGCGAAAGCCTCGTCCAGGGCCTCGCTCTTGCCGCAGTAGCCGGAGATCACGCCCGCGTCGGCGGTGTGCGCGTGGGCCCGGGCGAGCAGTGCGCCCGTCATCCGGCCGTAGTCGTCCAGCAGCTCCGGCTGCAACGCCCCCGGGTCCACGCTGCCCTTGCGGTTGCGGAACTGGCGTACCTGGTAGGGGAGTCCGTGGACCGTGGTCCAGCCCATCAGGACGTCGCTGACCACTTGCATCCGCTTCTGGCCGAGCACCACCCGGCGGCCCTCGTGGGCCACCGCCTCCCGCACCGGGAAACCGGCCCGCGCCAGGTGCGGCAGCAGCACCGACGGGCGCGCCTCCTTCACCTGCAGCACCAGCGGCTCCTCGCGCTGGTCCAGCAGCAGGACCACGTACGAGCGGGTGCCGACGCTGCCCGTGCCCACCACGCGGAACGCCACGTCGTGGACGCTGTACCGGGCCAGCAACGGGTGCAGCTCCTCCGGAACCGTCCGCAGGTACTCGGCCAATGAGCCCGAAACCCCACCGGCCTGACGATCCGTCACCTCGCTCAGCACCGGCGGAGCGGCGGTGAACCGCCACCGCCCGTCCGCGTCCCGCACCGTCGACTTCGCGGCGAACCGGGCACTGGTGTTGCGCAGAGCCTTGGCCGCCACGCTGCCCAGCACCTCGGTGAGCTCGTGCGCATCGGCGAAGGTGACCAACTGCTCGTCGGCGACCGCGTTCCAGGCGTCCAGCGCAGGCAGCTTGGCGAGCACCCGCATCGTCCGCCGGTACGAGCCGACCGCGTCGTACGCGGCCTGCCGGCAGACCTCCTCGCTCGCGCCGGCCTGCCGCCCGGCCAGGACCAGGCTGGCGGCGAGCCGCTTGAGGTCCCACTCCCACGGCCCGGGCACGGTCTCGTCGAAGTCGTTGATGTCCATCACCAACCGGCCCCGGGCGTCGCCGTACAGACCGAAGTTGGCCGCGTGCGCGTCGCCGCACAGCTGCGCCGTCGTCCCGCTCGCCGGGGTGCCGGCCAGGTCGCAGGCCATCAGCCCGGCCGAGCCGCGCAGGAAAGCGAACGGAGAGGCCGCCATCCGGCCGACCCGTATCGGCACCAGGTGGGCCAGCCGGCCCGCGTTGGCCTCCTCCACGGCCCGCGCCACGTCCGGCCGGTCGGCCCGCACGGCGAACTTCGCGTGCGCCTCGCGGGCCACGTCCTCGCGCAGCTGCTTGCCGCGCCGCTTCGCCCCGCCCTGCGGCGGCCACGGCGCGAAGCCCGCCACCGCGGAGGTCCGGGCACCCTCCCCGGCCGCCCGCGCCTCGGTGTCCACTCTCACATCAGCCAACCCCACCACCGGACTCCGTTTCCGTCGCACGCCACAGGCTCACGCAACTGGCTCACGTCGCACGTTCACGCCACAACCGGCGCACCTGCAGCGACGAACGGTACCGCTCGCCGGTTCCACGGCCGGACCCCGGGCAGGCCGCCGAGCGCCGGTGGCGGCGCCGTAGCATGCCGGTATGGCCCACGACCTCAGCGCGCTCGACGACTCCTACCTGGCCTTCTGGCGCGAGTACCACCTGTGCACCCTCACCACGCTGCGCCCGGACGGTTCGCCGCACGTCGTCCCGGTCGGTGCCACCTTCGAGCCCGAGACCGGCATAGCCCGGGTGATCAGCGGCCGTACCAGCCGCAAGGTCCGCAACGTGCTGGAGGCCGGGCCGGGCGGGCTGCGGGTCGCGCTCTGCCAGGTGGACCGGGCCCGTTGGTCCACCCTGGAGGGCGTCGCGGTGATCCGCGACGAGCCGGACGTCGTCGCCGACGCCGTCCGCCGCTACACCGAGCGCTACCGTCCGCCGCGGGTCAACCCGGAGCGGGTGGTGATGGAGATCACCGTCGACCGCGCGCTGGGCCGCGCCTGAGTCCTTCGGCGGGACGGCATGGGGCGGCCCGGGCGCCGATGTGGCGGCCCGGGCCTCCGATCGTTTCGCTGGTCAGCCGACGGCGACCGCCGACCAGGCCGCCGCGACCGCGGCGTACTCGGCGCTGCCCGCGCCGTAGAGGTCGGTCGCCGCGCTGAGGGTGGCCGTCCGGGCGCCCGCGTACGTCGTGCCGGACGTCATGTAGACGGTCAGCGCGCGGTACCAGATCTTGCCGAGCTTGTCCCGGCCGATGCCCGCGACCGTGGAGTTGTTGCAGGTGGGGCTGTTGTAGGAGACGCCGTTGATGGTCTTGGCACCGCTGCCCTCGTCGAGCAGGTAGGCGAAGTGGTTGGCCACGCCGGAGGAGTAGTGGACGTCCAGGTTGCCGACGCCGGAGCTCCAGCAGTCGGCCGACTTGGTGTCACGGGACGGCTGGTCCATGAAGCGCAGCGCCGGCTTGCCGAAGCCCGGCTTCACGATCTTCTCGCCGATCAGGTAGTCCCCGCTGTCGGCGGCGTTGCCCGCGTACCACTCGACCAGGGTCCCGAAGATGTCGGAGGTCGCCTCGTTGAGGCCGCCGGACTCGCCGGAGTAGGTCAGCTTGGCGGTCCGTGAGGTGACGCCGTGGGACATCTCGTGGCCGGCGACGTCCAGCGAGACCAGCGGGCCGAAGGTGCTGCCGTCTCCGTCACCGTAGGTCATGCAGAAGCAACTGTCCTGCCAGAAGGCGTTGTTGTAGTTGCTGCCGTAGTGGACGCGGTTGTACGAGCCCTTGCCGTCGTTGGCGATGCCGTTACGGCCGTGGACGTTCTTGTAGTAGTCCCAGGTCTCGTTGGTCCCGTACTGGGCGTCGACGGCGGCGGTCGCGCGGTCGGCGGTGGTGCCGGTGCCCCAGTGGTTGTCGGCGTCGGTGAAGACGGTGGCGGGGGCCCGGCTGATGCAGATGCTGCCGAAGCACAGGTCGGTCTTGTTGGCCGCGTCACCGGTGTAGGTGTTGCCGCGGGTCGGGTCCTTCAGCTGGTACGTGCTGCCCGAGAGGGTGGTCTCCAGCGGGACCGTCGCGCCGTAGAGCGACTGGCCGTCGCCGGCCGCCGTCTCGATGGCGTCCCAGGCGTCGATCTGCGCGCCGGTGCGGGCGTCCGTCAGCACGGTACGGGCGACCGGGTTTCCGAGCGAGTCCTGGCCGGCCGCCGTGGTCTGCCAGGCGAGCCGGGGTGTGCCGTGCAGGGCGTCGACGAGCAGGTGGGGCTCGGCGGTGGGGTTGCTGACCGCCCGGCCGGGCGCGGCCTGCCGCAGGGCGCTGATGGCCTGCTCGCCCGCCGCGGTGGCGGAGACGGCGGGGGTGGTGGAGGCGACCGCGAGGTCATTGGTGACGGCCCGGTCGGCACCCCGGAAGGCGCCCTTGGCGGTCAGGTGGACCACGAGGTCGCCGCCGAGCACGGGCAGGCCCGCGAAGGTTCGGTCGAAGCGGACGTGCCGGCTGCCGTCGGCGTCGGTGACGACGTCGCGGACGGTGTGCCCCTGACGCGGGGTGACGGAGAGCTGGGCGGCGTGCGCGGTGAGCGCGGACTCCGCCTTGCCGATCGCGGCTCCTCGGCCGTCCTGGGCGGAGGCGGCGGGCGCCACCGCAGTGATCAGCGCGCTCGCGGTCAGGGCAACTGCCGTGGCGGCGGCGGTGGTTCGTATGCTGGCGGGCATCGTGCTCCTCGGATCTCGGGGGCGCCCGGACGGCGGGGCACGGGTGTGTGCCGCCGTGCGGGCGGGGATACGACGGGGCGGAGGGGTGTGCGCCGGCAGCGGAGAGGGCATGGCGAAGGGCGGACGTGGGCCGCGGGGAGTGGGGAGGCGCTGTTCAGGCAGGGCCGCGAGGGCCGGTGGGGGTGGAAGCTGCCGGATAGGCAGTTTTACATGTGCAGAACATCAGCTGTCCAGAGTGCGTACCCCTACGGTCTCGTGCCCGGCAGCGGGCTGACTGGGCGACAGCTCGCAGGTAGCGGCTGGTGAGGGGCCTGTAGGGTGCGGGCATGTCTTCGTCGCTTCGCCTCGAGAAGGTCACTCCGGACAACGTCGACGCCGCGTGCCGGCTGAAGGTGCGGCCCGACCAGGAGGGGCTCGTGGCCCCGGTCGCCAAGTCGCTCGCCGAGGCGTATGTGCACCCTGAGATCGCCTGGCCCCGGCTGATCTTCGACGGTGAGCAGCTCGTCGGCTTCGTCATGGGCTTCTTCGATGTCCAGTTCGACCCGGACAACCCGGACGACAGGTTCCGCTCCGGAATCTGGCGGCTGAACACCGCCGCCGACCAGCAGGGCCGGGGGTACGGCCGCTTCGCCGTGGAGTCCGTGTGCGAGGAGGTCCGAAGGCGTGGACGGACACACGTCACGGTGACCTGGGCCCCGGGAGAGCACGGGCCCGAGGAGTTCTACCTGCGGCTCGGGTTCCGCCTGACCGGCGAGAAGAGCGGCGATCAGGTCGTCGGCGAACTGGCCCTGACCGGGGCCTGAGCGCCCCGGACCGCAGGCCGTGCCGGGTGTGGGGCGCTGAGGTGATGTCCGCGTCCGGCACCGGCCCGGTGGGGCGGCCCGGGAGCCGGACGCGGAGATGGCGCGTCAGCGCTGCTGGATGGCCCAGAACTCGTCGAAGGACAGCTGGCCGTCCTTGTTGGTGTCGGCGTCGCTGATGAGGGCCTGAGCGACGGGCACGGTGACGTAGGGGTCGCCCAGCTCGGCCATGACCTTGGTGTACTCGGCGGCCGAGATGAAGCCGTCCTGGTTCACGTCGAACCGGTCGAATGCCTGCTTGGCCGCCTCTATGTCTGCCATTGTCTGTCCCTTCCTACGGATGGCTGTCGTGCAGGTACCTTAGCGGCCCCGCCGGCTGCCCTGGTCCACCGGCTCCGGATCGTGCCTGGTGGGAACCGTCGCGTGCGCTCCCGCGTCCTCCGGGCCGCGCCCCGGGCGAGCATGCGGGGGCGCCGGACGATCCGCGCTGACGATCAGTCAGAATGCCGGGGGTGGCCGAGTGCCACCGTTTATCGTCTTGTCTTCTTGTCAACGGAGGAAAACCCATGCGTACAGCGGTGAAGGGCCTTGCGGCCGTCCTGCTGAGTTCGCTCCTGGCCGTGCCGGCCACCGCCGCCGATGCGGCGGCCGCGACCCCGGTCCGGGGCCTGGAGATCGGTGTCCCGGCGTACGTCTGGCCGGGCGACCCGATGCTCACGGACCTGAAGGCCGCCACCCCGGCGACCTCGATCGTCATCCTCAACCCCGGCAACGGAGACTCGCCGTTCGACGCGAGTTGGCAGGCCCAGGCCGACACCCTGCGCCAGGGCGTCACCGCGACCGGCGCCCACACCCGCGTGCTGGGTTACGTCCACACCGAGAACGGCAGCCGCTCGGTGGCGGCCGTGAAGGCCTCCATCGACAACTACCTGAAGACCGCGGACGGCCGGCTGCACGTCGACGGCATCTTCTTCGACGTCGTCAACCGCGAGTGCGGCACCAACAACAGCATCCGTGACTACTACCACTCGCTGCGCCAGTACGTGCAGGACACCATGGACGGCGTGGACCCGTCCGTGCAGGACCTGGTGGTCGACAACCCCGGTACGGCCATCGCCGACTGCTACCTGGAGCCCGGCCACCGCACCGCCGACACCTTTGTGACGTACGAGGGCAGCTACGCCGACTACACCGGCGGCGGCTGGCTCGGCGGCAACGTCTTCAACTACACGGCCGGCTACTACTCGGGCGCCACCTTCGACCCGAGCGGCACCGCCTTCTGGCACCTGGTCTACGACGTGCCGGACACCGCCGCCATGCAGACCTCGCTGACCACCGCGTTCAACCGCGGCGCGGGCTACGCTTACGCGACCGGTGCGGGCCTGCCCAACCCCTGGAACGTCAGCCCGAGCTGGAAGTTCGGCGCCCAGACGTCGTACGCCGCCACCATCGGCTGACGGCAGGAGGGCGGAGCCGCTGTGGGCTCCGCCCTCCAGGGGGCGCCGGTTCAGGTGGTCGGGTTCGTCGCCCGGACGTGGCGGCCGCCGCGGCCTCGCAGAGCGATCAGCCTGTAGAGCGGATCCGGTCTGGCCACCTCCTGGTCCGGCAATGATGAGAGGTCCCGGCACAGGTCCGCGACCTCGGCCGGGTCAGCTTCCCGGATCCAGGGGAATCGGCCTGCCGTGATTCGCTCGCGCCACTGGCGTGGGCTGCGGCCCTGGCCGATCCCGGGGAAGCTCGTCTCGGTGACCGGTCGAAGGCTCGGCCTCGCCGTCATAGTCGATCACGACGACTACCTAACCGGACTCAACGCGTCGACTCCAGAGCCTTGCACCTGCTCGTGTGACGAGCTCTCAGCGGCCGTCGGTCTCCTTGATGACCTGGTCCAGGAAGGTGTCGAGGTTCACCAGGGTGCGGGTGATCTGCTCCTCGAGGGTCAGGGACTCGGTGATGCGGTCGACCAGTTCGGGCCTCTTCTTGCCCCGGACGTAGAGGGAGCAGGCGAGATCGGCGCACATATAGGTGCCGACGGTGCTTCCCTCGCGGCCTGCGGCGCCGGCCTTGCGGGCGGCGAGCAGGGAGACCCCCGAACCGGGATGGGCGGTCACGCAGATGGAGCAGATGTTGCTCTTGAGGTTGCTGCGGCGGACTCCGGTCGGGACACGCAAGGTGATGCCGACCAATCCCTCGGGCCGCTCGGCGACGAGGTAGGCGCGGTCGGGTGCACCGTGGTCGCGCCATCCGAGGAAGTCCAGGTCGTCCCAGGGCAGTTCGCCCATCCCTCGGGGCAGGTTCAGCCTACGGGCCTCACCCTTCGAGCAGTTGATGAAGGATGCGCGGATTTCGTCCTCGTTGAGCGGTTTCATGTGTTCGGAAACTAGCAGGTCGGCCCATGCGCGTCGCGCGATTTTCTGCAGCGGGGAGGACCCGGCCGACATAGGGTTGCCCGGTGACACGACACTTGGACTTCTCCCGCCTGCACAACTTCCGCGACCTCGGCGGCTACCGCACCGAGGACGGCCGAACGGTGCGCTGGGGCAGGCTGTACCGGTCCGACTCGCTCGCCAAGCTGGAGGGCGAGGACTGGGAGCGGTTCCTGTCGCTCGGGGTGCGTACGGTGATCGACCTGCGCTACCCCTGGGAGATCGAGCAGAAGGGCCGCGTCCCGGAGACCGCCGGGCTCGGCTATCACAACCTCAGCATCGAGCACCGCCCGTACGACCAGGCCGCCCTCGGCCCGGACGTCGACACCGCCCGCTACCTCGCCGAGCGCTACGCCGAGGTCGCCCTCGACGGGGTGAAGGAGCTGGGCCGGGCACTGGAGTTGATCGCCTCGGCCGACAGCGGCCCCCTGGTCTTCCACTGCGCGTCCGGCAAGGACCGTACCGGGATCGTGGCGGCGCTCGTCCTGGCGCTGCTGGGCGTGTCCGAGGAGGACATCATCGCCGACTTCGCGCTCACCGGGCTCGCCACCGCCCGGCTGGTCGCCGACTGGCACGCGGCCAACCCCGGCCGTGAACTCCGCTGGCCGGGGTACGCCCAGGCGCCTGCCGAGCTCATGCGGCTCTTCCTTGCGGACCTGACGGACAGTCACGGATCCGTACGCGCGTACGCCACCGAAGAGCTCGGCGTCGACGCTGAGCTGGTGGCTGCCCTGCGGGAGAACCTGCTCAACCCCTGAGCTGTGCCGTGAGGAGAGCGGGAGCCTCCGCCAACGACGGGCCGTACCAGGTGAGATGACGTCCACTGACCAGGGCGCAGGCCACGCCGGGGAAGGCCTCGGGGCCGTCGTCGGCGGTGAAGCGGTACGGCTCGTCCGGCAGTACGACCAGATCCGGCCCGGCCGCCAGCAACTCGGCGACCGGGATGGCCGGGTAGCGGTCGGCGTGCCGGGAGTGGATGAGCTCGACACCGAGGCGGCTGAGCAGGTCGCCCGCGAAGGTGTCCCGGCCGAGGACCATCCACGGCCGCCGCCAGATCGGCACCACGGCCCGTACCCGCCGAGGCGTCGACGGTACCTCGCGCCACGCCTGCCCGGCCGCGTCCAGCCAGGGCGGGCGCGGCAGGCCGCAGGCGACGGTGAGCAGGCGTTCCAGCGAGGCGAGCGCCTGGGGGAGCGAGCGGACCTCGGTCACCCAGACGGCGATCCCGGCAGCCCGGAGGGCCGCCAGGTCGGGGGCGCGGTTCTCCTCCTCGTTCGCCACCACCAGGTCCGGTGCCAGCGCGACGATCTTCGCGATGTCGGGGTTCTTGGTGCCGCCGATCCGTGCCACCGAGAGCTCCGCCGGGTGGGTGCACCAGTCGGTCGCGCCGACCAGCAGATCCGGGGCGGTGGCCGCGACGGCCTCGGTGAGCGAGGGCACCAGGGACACCATCCGGCGGATCGCGCCGAGCGGTATCGGCGTGCCCTGGTCGTCGGGGACGGAACGGGGAGCTGAGGCCATCCCGATACGCTACCCGCCCGCCGAACCGGCCCGAGCGGTCACCTCCATACGTCGTGGTAGGTGTCGCTGCCCGAGGGCGCGCTGGTGGCGGTCCGGTTGCCGCCGGGCTCCCACTCGACGGTGCCGTCGGGGTTCCTCCTGAAGTACTTGTACTCGTACGCGGTGTTGGGTGGCAGGGCCGTCGAGCCGCTCCAGAAGGGGTAGTTCGCCGAGGCGAGCGGCACGGCGCGGTCGGTGTCCCAGCTGCCGAGGGCCGGCAGTGAGCCGCTGACGTAGACGTTCTGCCCGTACCAGGTGGTCGCGTCGACGGTGAAGGCCGTGGTGACCGGCGTCGTGGCACCGGCCCAGGTGTCCCTGGCCGAGCCCGAGGTGCCCGCTGCGGCGGTGGTCAGGAGCTGGTCGGGGCCGGGTTGCCAGGTGATGTTCCCGTCCCGGTCCTTGGCTAGGTACTTGTACCGGACGGTTGTGGCGGTCGGCAGGGAGCTGAGCGTGACGCTCCAGGTGTGGCCGGACCACACCAGCGGGACGGCCACCTCGGGCGACCAGTTGCCGAGCGCTGCGACGGACCCTACGAGATAGAGCGGGCCGGGCGGGGGCGACCCGCCCAGGACGAAGGTCTCCGTGGCGGCGGCCTCCGAGCTGCCGGACTCCGCCGCCCGCGCGGTGCCGACCTGCGCCGGAAGGCTCAGTAGGAGGGCGGCGAGGGCCGCGACCAGCACGGTGCGCAGCAGAGCCCTGTGGGCATGACGGATCATCGGGTTCTCCCGTGCGTACAGGGTGGTTGTGGGCCCGACGCCATTGGGGGCCAGGACCGGCACGGTGAGCGGGCCGGGCGTTGACGAGACTCCCTCAAGTCTGAGGGTGCGTCAACACTTGTCTGAAAGATTTTGCAGAAACTTGCGGAAACATTTTGCGAGCCCTGCTGCTCCGAGGAGGGCTACGCCGACAGGGCACACCTGGCGGGGCCGAACGGGAAAGGGCACGGATGCGGAGCGGTGCGCCACTGCGATGGCGGCACTGGCCGGCGGTCGGCCGGACGGCGCTCGTGGCGACGCTGGTCGCGCTGGATCCTCCCGCCCGCCTCAGCCTGCCGGTTGGCCACCTCCGCCGGAGCCGCTGGTGCTGTTCGGGTCGACTCCGACGGTGATCGTGGCGGTGTAGCCGCCGCCCGCAGAGCCGCTGACCGTCAGCAGCCCGTCCTTGACCCCGCCGCCGGTGTAGACCATGTCGCTGCCGAGCTTCGTCCAGCTGCCGGTGTGCCTGGTGTAGGGCGCGACGGCGGTGACCGCCTCGACGATGCTGTCGTCGAGGTAGTACGGCCCTTGCGTCATCTCCGAGGTCAGGACGCACACACTGCTCGCCGTTGCAGCGGCCGATGTTGCGGTGGAGGCGGACGCCGCGGCCGAGCCCGCCTTGGAGGAGCAGCCGGTGAGGCCCAGTCCGACGGCCCCCAGCACACTGCCGCCCAGGGCGAGGAGTTGTCGTCGGTCGAGATCGGAGTTGTCCATGCGGCGACGCTAAGGCGCCTCCCTGGGAGGCTGATGAGCCCCGCGCCAAATCCTGATGAGCAAGCAGCCGTTCGGCTCAGCGGCGATCCCCGCGATCCCGCCGGTCCGGGGACGGCTGGGCGAGCCGTCCCCGGACCGCCACCGGATCAGCGGTGGGTCTGGAACTGGACGACCTGCTGGTAGGTCGGCCGGTTCTGCCAGGTGGTCTTGGCGTCCGTGACACCGCCGAGCGGCCGCTGGATGATGGTGTCCGCGCACCACTGGTCGCCGGCCGAGCAGTCGGCGTCACCCGGGTAGACCTGGGCCGGGGTCTGCGCGAGCGCCCGCTTGAGGCTGTCGAGCAGGACGGTCCGGCAGGCCACCAGGTCGCCCCCACCGCAGTACGGCCGCGCGAGCGGACCGGCCACCTGCTCGCCGAGAACGGACCGGAGGTCCTTGTCCAGGTAGCTCCACCAGCCGTACTGGAAGGCCGAACCCTTGTGCGGGATCGACTCGTTGGCGCTCACCCCGCCGCTGGTCGGCCCGGTCTGGCCGCCCGACGGGGACTCGTTGATCTGCAGCGCCCCGGTGAGCGCGGCGAACAGCCCGTCGCCCAGGCCGGGCCGGAACACGCCGTCCGCCAGCAGCGGCCACCAGGCGTCCATCGCCCGGACGGCCTCCGCGTCCGTGTAGGTATGGCTGCCGGACGAGGTCTCCCGGCGCAGCGCACCGCCGGCCTGCCAGTTCTCCAGCTTCTGCACGGCCGTGGCCAGCGCGGGATCGCTCACCGGTGCGCTGCGGATCACCCGCAGCAGCTCCGGCAGGACGTCCTCCGCCCGCAGGTCGGCCAGTGCCGCGCTCTCCATCGCCTGGGTGAGCGAACTGCGGGTCACCTTGCCGCCGTTGCGCAGCAGCGCCTTGACCCGGTCGTCCAGCAGGTTGCCGCGGTGCACCGAGCCGTTGCCGAAGCCCGCCGACGCGAAGGAGAGGGCCTGCTTGTTGTTCCAGGAGATGTAGTAGTCCTGGTCGACCGACTGCGGGTGCTCCGCGGGCGGGGTGTATCTGGCGGTGTTGGCGGCCGGGTCGAAGTCCCGCCACTCGTAGGCGGCTTCGGCCCGCACGGGGAGTCCGGGGTCGACGCCGGCCGCTCGGACGGGATTGCTGCCGGAGTTGTAGTACGCCGTGTGCCGGGAGTCGGCGTAGAACCAGTTGAAGGTGTAGTTGATGTTCTGCGCTGCCTGCTGGAAGCTCGCCGGATCGCGTACCGCGCCCGGGTCGTTGAGCATCTGGAAGCCGATGATCGAGTCGGCCTCGTGCCGGTAGGTGGAGCGCAGCGAGGTGAAGGCGACCGGCTTGCCGCCGACCGTCCCACGGGCCGTCACCAACCCGTACTTGGAGCGGTACATCACCAGGGTGTAGGAGCCGGCCGCGGTGGAGTCGGCGGTGGTCGGGCTCCAGGCGTTCTTCCGCTCCAGGCGTTCCAGCGGGAGGCACTGGCCGTGCCAGAGGTAGGAGTTGGCGGCGAGGGTGGCGGGGGAGCCGTCGGTGGTGCAGAGCGGTACGGCGTAGGTGTCGGTGATGTCCTGCCCGGCCGAGGTCGCGCTCCAGGCGTAGTCCTGGCCACGGCCCAGCTGGACGTAGAAGCTCAGCCCGGCGAAGGCCGCACCGCGCGCACTGATCCCCGGGCCCTGGAGCTCTTCCAGCATCAGCAGCTGCGGCGCGAAGTAGCCGGTCTGCGGGCCGAAGACGGCGACGGGGTGCCCGTCGTCGGTGTGGCTCCCGGACACCACCAGGGCGTTGGACATGCCGTGTTTGGCGCTGAGCAGGTTGCCCGGCAGCAGTCCGGGCGCCTTGGTGGCGGTCTGCGTACCCGTCCCGGTGGCGTCGTAGATCATCCGCTCGGGCACCACCGAACCGGCGTCCGGCAGGGCGGTTCCCTGCGGCTCGTCCGGCGGCAGCGCGTACGGGAAGCGCTGCCCGTTGTGCAGGGTCAGGACGGCCTCGGGGTCGTCGGCCTCGCGCAGTGACTTCCAGACCGCGTCGCCGGCCTCCTTCCCGTACTTCGCCTCGGCCGCCGACTTGACCTGGGCCGACGGCAGTTCGCCCCCGCCGCCCGCGCCGAACAGTGCGCCGACCACCGAGGCGAGCGCGACCAGGTCGGTGAGCTTGAAGGCTTCGATCCCGCCGGCGTTGGTGATCGGGTCGACGTGGCCGGTGAGGTCGTACTCGCCGGGGAAGTACCGGCCGTTGTACGACTCCTTGATGTACTGGTTGATGCCGTCGAGGTAGGCCCGGGCGTCGTCCAGCGCCTGGCGGGCCCGGTCGCCCTGGCCGGAGATCGCGTCGATCTGCCGCTGCAGCTCGTCCTCGGTGTAGGGGGCGGCCTGCCAGAAGCTCTGCTCCAGCTGCCGGTTGGCGGCGGCCCCGCCGGCGAAGCCGGAGAGCTGGCCGCGCCCGACGTGCCGGAAGAGGTCCATCAGCCAGAGCCGGTCCTGCGCGGCGGCGTAGCCCGCGCCGTACTCGGTGCCGTAGCGGGTGGTGCCGGTGATGTGGGGGACACCGGTGGCCTTGTCCCGGACGATCGTGACATCGGAGCGGGGCTTGCTGGTACTGGCCACCTGGTCGGCGGGGACCCCGAAGGAGGCGTCGTTGAAGAAGCTGCGCAGCGAGGCGTCGGTCAGGCCCGGGTAGGCGCTCGCGAGTCCGGCGTACGGGGCGAGTTGGTCGTCGGTGTGGGCGGGGCGGGTCCCGAAGACGCGGTTGGCGAGGATGTCGGCGAGGGTGGCGTTGCCGTTCTCGCCGGGCGGCAGGATGTCCAGGCAGTGCCCGCCGCAGTAGTCGGTGGCAACGGCGGTGGCAGCGGCTGCGCCGGCGGGCGCGGCAGGGGCGGCTGCCATGGTTCCGGCTGCCAGGAGGGCGGCCGCGAGGGTGGCGGCCTGGAGTCTGAGCGTGTGGATGCGTCGATGCATGCCGGCTCCTCCGTTGAAGCTACGGGGAGTTGACGGTAGGTCGGTTACTGGCCGGTTGCCTAGTGGCGTGCATGTCATTCGCCAAATCTTCTGCCGTGGGCCTCCGGACGCGGTCCGTCCGTGGCGGTGTCCACGCCGTTGTCAGTGGTGCGTGCCACCCTGGTGGCCACCACCGGACGGTGCACGGAGAGGCAGGCAGATGGACATCACGGCAGGCGGGACGTTCGAGATCGAGTCATGGGAGCCGGAGATCATCGACGATGAGCCGGGTGCCTCGCTCGGCCGGGTGCGGATCACCAAGGTCTTCCACGGGGATCTCAAGGGCACCAGCACCGCGCACCTGCTCACGGTCGCGGACGGCGCCGGCAACCCGGCGGTCTACGTCGCGGTGGAGCGCTTCACGGGTGAGGTGCTCGGCCGGCGGGGCTCCTTCGTGCTGCACCACAGCGCGCCGGGCAGCCACGGTGAGCGGCTGGCGGTCCGCGTGGTCCCGGGGACAGGCACCGAGGACCTCACCGGGCTCACCGGAGCGTTCGAGATCCTGAACGACACGGACGGCGGCCACTCCTACACGCTGGAGGGTCAGCTGGGGTGACGGCCTGGAGCACCCGCCGGCCAGGCTTCGAGCGTGCGCGTGCTGGTGAGGCTTAGCGCGGCGCCGGAGATGGGGTCGGTGAACTCAAGGGTCCTGGCGAGCAGCTGCAGCGGTCGGCTGAAGTCGTCCGGCGCGGGGTCGGGCAGGACGCGCGGGTAGAGCGGGTCGGCGAGGATCGGGACGCCGAGGCTGCTCATGTGCAGCCGCAGCTGGTGGGTCCGTCCGGTGACGGGCAGCAGCCGGTACCGGCCGAGGCCGTCGCGCCGCTCGGCCAGCTCGATGCGGCTCCGGCTGTTGGGCGGCCCGGCGACCTCGCGGGCGGCCAGGTCGCCACGCTCCTTGACGATCCGGCTGCACACCGTGCGCGGCAGCTCCAGCGCGGGGTCGTACGGGGCGATGGCCTCGTACTCCTTGCGGACCAGGCGGTCCTGGAAGAGGCCCTGGTACGCGCCGCGGTGCTCGCGCCGGACGACGAACATGGCCAGCCCTGCGGTGAGCCGGTCGAGCCGGTGCGCGGGGCTGAGCTCGGGCAGCCGCAGGTCGCGGCGCAGCCGGGCCAGCGCCGTCTCGGCGACGTGCCGGCCGCGCGGAGCCATGGCCAGGAAGTGCGGCTTGTCGACGACCACCACGTTGTCGTCGCGGTGCACGATCGTGATCGGGAACGGCACGGGGACTTCGTCGGGCAGGTCGCGGTGGTACCAGACGTACCCGCCCGGCGTGAACGGCGTGTCGGGCGTCACCGGCCCGTCCGCCCCGATAATGGCCCGCTCGTCCAGCATCCCGTCGATCAGCGAGGCGGGCACCGGCAGCCGCTCCACCAGGTGGTCGCGCACGGTCGCCCACGGCCCGGTGGCGGGCAGCCGCAGCCGCACGGGGTCGATCCCGTGTCGCTGCGGCAGGGGCGCGGGCGGCGCCGGGGTTCTGCGTCTCATCGCGAGCCAGCCTAGTCCAGCACCGACCGAGCCCGACCCGGCCCGACAGGCGGGCCCGGGACCGCCGCGATCAGATCAGATGTCGCGGAAGGTCTCGATCCGCGCCCCGATGGAGTTGAGCCGCTCGGCGAGGTCCTCGTACCCGCGGTTGATGACGTAGACGTTGCGCAGGACGGACGTCCCCTCGGCCGCGAGCATGGCCAGCAGGATGACCACGGCCGGGCGCAGGGCCGGCGGGCAGACCATCTCCGCCGCCCGCCACCGGGTCGGCCCCTGGACGAGGACGCGGTGCGGGTCGAGCAGTTTGACGTCCGCGCCGAGCCGGGTCAGCTCGGTCAGGTAGATGGCGCGGTTGTCGTAGACCCAGTCGTGGATCAGGGTCGTGCCGTGCGCGGCCGCGGCGATGGCCGCGAAGAACGGGATGTTGTCGATGTTGATGCCCGGGAAGGGCATCGGGTGGATCTTGTCGATCGGAGCGGTGAGCTTCGACGGACGGACGGTCAGGTCCGCCAGCCGGGTGCGCCCGTTGTCCGCGGGGTACTCGGGGCTGCGGTCGTGGTCCAGGCCCATCTCCTCCAGCACCGCGAGTTCGATCTCCAGGAACTCGACCGGGACGCGGCGGATCGTCAGCTCCGAGGAGGTGACCACGGCCGCGGCGAGCAGGCTCATCGCCTCCACCGGGTCCTCGGCCGGCGCGTAGTCGACGTCACAGGTGATGTCGGGCAGGCCGTGGACGGTCAGCGTGGTGGTGCCGATGCCCTCGACGCGTACACCGAGCTGCTCCAGGAAGAAGCACAGGTCCTGGACCATGTAGTTGGAGCTCGCGTTGCGGATGACGCTGACGCCGTCGTGCCGGGCGGCGGCCAGCAGGGCGTTCTCGGTGACAGTGTCCCCGCGCTCGGTCAGCACGATCGGCCGGGTGGGGGAGACCCCGGGGTCGACGGTCGCGTGGTAGCTGCCACCGGTGGTCGCCACCTCGAGACCGAACCGGCGCAGCGCGGTGAGGTGCGGCTGGACGGTACGGGTGCCGAGGTCGCAGCCCCCCGCGTAGGGGATCTCGAAGCGCTCCGCGCGGTGCATCAGCGGGCCCAGGAACATCAGGACGCTGCGCGTCCGGCGGGCCGCCTCGACGTTCATCGCGCCCAGGTCGAGCTCGGCGGGCGGGGTGAGTTCGAGGTCGCGGCCCTCGTTGATCCAGCGGACCTTGACGCCGATGCTGGTCAGCACGTCGAGGATGCGGTAGACCTCCTCGATCCGGGCGACCTGGCGCAGCGTGGTGCGGCCCGTGGTCAGCAGGGAGGCGCAGAGGAGGGCGACACAGGCGTTCTTGCTGGTACGGACGTCGATGGTGCCCGCCAGCCGGGTGCCGCCGACGACGCGCAGGTGCATCGGGCCTGCGTAGCCGAGCGAGACGATCTCGCTGTCCAGAGCCTCGCCGATCCGGGCGATCATCTCAAGGCTGATGTTCTGCTTGCCCTGCTCGATCCGGTTGACGGCGCTCTGGCTGGTACCGAGAGCCTCCCCGAGCTGTGCCTGTGTCAGGCTCCGGTGCTGCCGGGCGTCACGGATGAGCTTGCCGATACGCATGAGGTAGTCGTCGGTCACAGTGCAGACTGTATCTCAGATATGAGATACCTCAAGTCGGGTGGGATTTCTGCTGATCAGGGCTGATCAGGGCATCTAGGCTGGAGATCATGGCGACCACGTTCCCCGACCCGGCACCCGCGATCGGCCCGGCAGACCTCCTCCTGGACCTCTACGGCGGCTACGCCGCGCTCCGCGAGAGCGCGCCCGCGCACCGGATGACCGGCCCCGACGGCCTGCCGTTCTGGCTGGTCACCAGGTACCAGGACGTCAGAAGCCTGCTCGCCGACCCGAGGCTCTCACTCGACAAGCGCCGTTCGCTGCCCGGCAACTACCGGGGCCTGGCGCTGCCGCCCGCACTCGACGCCAACCTGCTCAACATGGACCCGCCGGACCACACCCGGATCCGCAGGCTGGTGTCCCAGGCGTTCACGCCCCGCCGGATCGAGCAGCTGCGCGCACCCGTTCAGACCATCGCCGACACACTGCTCGACGAGATCGAACCGCTGGGCCACGCCGACCTGATCGCCTCCTACGCCGCGCCGCTCCCGATCGCCGTCATCTGCGACCTGCTGGGCGTCCCCGCCGAGCACCGACGGGACTTCCGGGCCTGGACCGACGCCCTGATCACCCCGGACCGGGCCCGCCCCGAAGCCGCGGGCGCGGCCATCGCCGCCATGCTGGACTTCTTCGCCGGGCTCATCGAGCGCAAGCGCGCCGAGCCCGCCGACGACGTCCTGTCCGCCATGATCGCGGCCCGGGACGACCAGGACCGGCTCAGCGAGGACGAGTTGACCTCGCTCGCCTTCCTGGTCCTCTTCGCCGGCTACGAGAACACCGTGCAGCTCATCGGCAACGGCGTCCTCGCTCTCCTCGACCACCCGGAGCAGCTGGCGGCGCTGCGCGCCGAGCCGTCCCTGCTCCCCGCCGCCGTCGAGGAGCTCACCCGCTACGACGGCCCCGCCCCCCTCGCGATCCGGCGTTTCCCACGCGAGGACGTGACGATCGGCGAGGTCACCATCCCTGCCGGTGAGACCGTCCTGCTCGCCCTCGGCTCGGCCAACCGCGACCCGGACCAGTTCGAGCGACCGGACGTCCTGGACATCCACCGCGCCGAGAACTCCCACCTCGCCCTCGGCCACGGCATCCACTACTGCCTGGGCGCACCGCTCGCGCGGCTCGAGACCGGAATCGCCCTCGCCACCCTCCTGCGACGCCTGCCCGCCCTCGCCCTGGACACCCCGCGCGCCTCGCTGCAGTGGCGGCCCTCCCTGCGGGCCCGCGGCCTGCTCACCCTGCCGGTGCGCTACTGACGATTCGCCCGCCAGGAGACCGATGAGGCCCGAACCCTTCCTGAACACCTGCCGGAGTTGACGGCATGTTGGAGACCTCGGCACGGTTGCTGCGCCTGCTGTCGCTGCTCCGGACGCCGCGCGAGTGGACGGGCGCCGAGCTGGCCGGGCGTCTGGACGTGAGCACGCGGACGGTTCGGCACGACGTGGAACGGCTGCGCAGCCTGGGCTACCCGGTGCACGGCACACGCGGCGCGGCAGGCGGCTACCGCCTGGGCGCCGGTGCCGAGCTCCCGCCGCTGCTCCTGGACGACGACGAGGCGGTGGCCGTGGCGATCGGCCTGCGCACCGCCGCCGCCGGCGCCATCACCGGCATCGAGGAGACCTCGCTGCGCGCGCTGGCCAAGCTCGAACAGGTCCTGCCCTCCCGGCTCCGGCGGCGGGTGGCCTGCACTCCTTCCTGGTCGCGGCGCGGATCTGGGCGGCGGTGGGTACGGTCGAGGCGGTCGGCGAGGACAGCTGCGTGCTGCATACCGGAGCGGACACGGTCGAGACCCTGGCGGTCTACCTGGGCCTGCTCGGCGTCGACTTCACCGTGGACGGCCCGGAGGAACTGGTCGACCACCTGCGCGAGCTGTCCGCCCGCTACGGGCGGGCCACCACCGGCTGACCAGGGCGGTCGCTCAGAGTTTCGCCGGGAGCGCGATTCATGACAGCACCCGGTGCCGGAAGTTGCGCAGGCCGAGGCCGAGGAAGAGCACGCAGAAGCCGGTCAGCACCGGGTAGATGACGTACAGGGGCATGTGCGAGGCGTCGGTGAAGCCGGCCCGCATGCCCTCGGTGATGTAGATCAACGGGTTGGCCAGGACCAGGACCTGGAGCCAGTGGAAGTCGCCGAGGTGGACCAGGGAGAGCCGGGTCCACTGGTAGTACGTGCCGCCGAGGAACACCAGCGGAAGCACCACGAAGCCGAACATCACGCCGATGTTCCGGGGCTCGAAGCTGGTGCCCAGCAGCAGGCCGAGAGAGGTCATCGCCAGACAGGCCAGCGGGATCATGGTCAGCACGATCCACCAGTGCACGCTCAGGTGCGCCTCCACGCCGGGCGCGTGCACCACGGTGGCGATCGGCAGCACGATGACCGCCGAGATCAGGCCCTGGGTGGCGCCGGAGAGCACCCGGGCGACGGCGACCAGCCAGATCGGGCAGGGGGCCTGTACGCGGTCCTCGATCTCGCGGGTGTAGCCGAACTCCTGGGAGAGCTGGATGGCGACCGACTGGATGCCCTGGAACATGATGGAGATCGCCACCACCCCGGGTACCAGCACGGTGGCGAAGTCCGACTCGCCGGTGCGTCCGCCGGCGCCGCCGACTCCCTGGCCGATGGTGGGGAAGACGTACAGGAAGATGAAGACCAGCAGGAACGGCTGCATGATGGTCCGTCCGACGAACTCGCCGAAGTGCTTGCTCAGGACCACCAGGTCACGCCTGATCAGTGCCGTCAGGGCCGTGCGGGCGGCGGCGGGGGCCGAGCGCGGCGGGGTGACGGTGATGGATGTCATCCGTCCCTCAGCTCCTTCCCGGTGAGGCTGATGAAGACCGTCTCCAGGGTGGTCTCGCTGACCGACAGGTCGACGGTGTCGAAGCCGGCGGACTCGGAGACCGACAGCACCCGGGGCAGCAGCCGGTCCGCGGCCCGGGCCTGGACCTCGACCCCGCCGTCGACCAGCCGCGTCCGGACCACCGCCTCGAGCTCACGGGAGAGGCGGTCGGCGAGCGCGGCGGCGTCGCCCCGCCCTTGGACCGTCACCACGGTGTCGGCGTTCACGCTCTGCTTGAGGCCGGCGGGTGTGTCCAGGGCGAGCAGACGCCCGTGGTCGATGATCGCCACCCGGTCGCAGAGCTGGTCGGCCTCCTCCATGTTGTGCGTGGTCAGCAGGATGGTCTGGCCGTCGGCGATCAGATCGCCCAGGATCTCCCAGAGCGCGAGCCGCCCCTGCGGGTCGAGGCCGGCGGTGGGCTCGTCCAGGAAGAGCACGGCTGGCCGGTGCCCGATCGCCCTGGCCACCATCAGCCGCTGGGCCATGCCGCCGGAGAGCGCATAGACGGAGGAGTCCGCCCACTTGGCGAGGTGGAACCGCTCCAGCAACTCGTCCGCGACCTGCCGGGCACGCCGGCTCGACATCCCGAAGAGCAGCCCGTGGAAGTACAGGTTCTCCCGGACGGTCAGCGCACGGTCCAGGGTGTTCTGCTGCGAGACGACGGCGATCACCTGCTTGGCCAGCGCCGGGTGGGCCACCACGTCGATGTCGCCGATCCAGGCGGAGCCGGCCGTGGGCACCACCCGGGTGGTGAGCATCCCGACGGTGGTGGTCTTGCCGGCGCCGTTGGGCCCGAGCAGGCCGAAGATCTCACCGTGCCGGACACTCAGGTCGAGCCGGTCCACGGCCGCGAAGTCCGCCTTCGGGTAGACCTTGGTCAGACCCGACGTCCGGATCACCGCTGTCCGCTCGACGTCCGGGCCGCCGACCGATGCCGGTTCCCGCATGGCCCACCTCGCGATCGGCGGACGACAGCCCGCACCCTTCCACCCTGCCATTCGAACACTCTCGCCGCCGTGCGCCGCGCAGCGCCGCCGCTGAGGTCTCGTCGGCCGCTGCCGACCCTTGGTGATATTTTGAACGTGCTCAAAAAATCAACTGCGGGGGGTCGCATGCGCATCCGTGTCCTGATACTTGTCGTCACCGTAATCCTCGCCGGGCTCGGTGTTATGGCCCTCATCGAGGGTGAGCCGGCCGATGTCTTCAGGGATGCGCTCTACACCACGGTCTGGTACCTGCTGGTCCTGGTCGCCGCCCCGAGGGCCAGGCCCGCCAGGGTGGCCGGGATCGCACTCGGGCTCAGCTTCGCCGTGGAGTTCTTCCAGCTCACCGGGTTCCCCGAGGCGCACCCCTCGGCCCGCATCCTGCTCGGCTCCACCTTCAGCGCCCCCGACCTGCTCTGGTACACCCTCGGAGCTGCAGCCTGCCTCGTGGCACACCACCGGACCAGGACCAGAGGGTGACAAACGACCCCAGGACGGCCTGACCCCTCGATCGAGGCTCAGGCGGCTGCGGCGACGCAGAACTCGTTGCCCTCCGGGTCGGCCATCACGATGTGGTGCCCGCCGAACTCCTCCAGGACGGTCCCGCCCGCTCTCACCAGCCGCTTTGACTCCGCTCTGATCCGCTCCCACCGCTCGTCCGGACTGCCGTGCCCGGGCACTCGGATGTCGATGTGAAGCCGGTTCTTCGCCGTCTTCGGCTCCGGGACCGTGAGGATGGAGAGCCGGGGGCCGATGCCGTCCGGATCGCAGAGCCACGCCGCGTCGTCCTCGGAGTCGTCCTCCGGCAGGTCGAACTGCGCGAGCCACTCCTCCCTGGTCTTGAAGGGGGCGGGCGGTGGCTCGTCGATGTACCCCAGCGCCGTTTTCCAGAACTCGGCGACGAGCTGGGCGTTCCTACAGTCGAGGGTCAGATCGATTCTGGCTGTCATGCCAGGACCGTACTGCGTGCCTGCGACCGGTCGGCGGAATCCGGGCGGTAGGACCGGGGCCCGGAACGACGGGTCGCCGGGTGGTGTCCGCGATGTGTTGGTGGACACCACCCGGCGTTCTCGTCGTCGATGCCGCAGGCGGCAACGGGTTACCGGCCCGGCGTTCGCCGCGCGGTGGCGCGGAAGGCGGTGGTCACGAGAGCGTCGAAGGCCCGGTCGGGGAGGATGCGCCGCAGGAGGATCGCGGGCTTGGCACCCATGCCGATGGCGTAGCGCGTCCTGGGGCGGCGCGCGGTGACGGCCTTGGCGATCGCATCGGCGACGACCGAAGGGGCGGAGCCCAGGCGGGGATTGGCCTCGACGGAGCTCAGGACCGCTGCCCCGGCCGCGGCCTGCTCGGCGTACGCCGTCTCGCCCGACACCTTGCGCAGGTTGTCGGCGGCGATCCCGCCCCACTCGGTCCTGATGGCGCCCGGTTCGACGATCACCACGTCGATGCCGAACGGCTTGAGCTCCAGCCGCAGGGAGTCGCTGAGACCTTCCAGGGCGAACTTGGTGGCGTGGTACCAGCCGCCCAGCGGCTCGTAGATCTTGCCGCCCATGGAGGAGACGTTGACGATGTGTCCGCTGCGACGTTCGCGCATCTGCGGCAGGACCAGCTGGGTCAGCCGCGCGGCGCCGAACACGTTCACCTCGAACTGGTAGCGGGCCTCCTCCAGCGGGACGTCCTCCAGGGCGCCGTAGGACCCGTACCCGGCGTTGTTCACCAGCACGTCGATGCGGCCCGACTCGGCGAGCACCTGCTCGACACCGGCCTGCACCGAGGCCTCGTCGGTGACGTCCATCGCGAGCGGGCGGATGCCGCGTTCGGCGAGGTGGGCCATGCGTTCGACGCGGCGTGCGGCGGCGTGGACGGTGTAGCCCAGCTCGTGGAGCCTGAGTGCGGTGGCCTCGCCGATTCCGGACGAGGCGCCGGTGACCAGCGCAACCTTGCGTGACATGGCGGGATCCTCTGCTGTGGGGCCGATCAATGTGAACCATCGCTCATATTCATCATGAACCCGTATTCATGTTTCGGCAAGGGCCACCTCCACCGCCTCGTCGGCCGTCCTGAACTACGCTTCATGTTCGAGACGAACCACCCAGGGGGAACGCAGATGACCCAGCCCCGGCCCCTTCGCGCCGACGCGATCCGCAACCGCCGGCGGATCATGGAGGCGGCCCGCGAACAGATCACGCTGCACGGCCCCGACGTCCCGATGGACGCGATCGCCGCCGCTGCGGGCGTGGCCGTGGGGACGCTCTACCGGCACTTCCCGACCAAGACCGACCTGGTCGCCGCCGTGGTCACCGAACACGGCGAGCGGATGGTGGCCGACACCGAGGCCGCAGCCGTCCGCGCGGCCGAGAGCGGGGGTGCGATGGCGGAGATCACCTCCCTGATCGGCACCGTGATCGAGGCCTCGGCGCACGACCACGCCGTCAAGGCCGCCGCCCACGCCCTCGGCGCTGCCGACCACGCGGACCTGGAGGAACGGGCCCGGGCGGCCCTGGCCGACCTGATCGTGGCCGCGAAGGCGGACGGAGATCTCCATCCGGACGTCACGGTCGACGACTTCTTCCTGCTCCTCGCCACCGCTCCCACCGACCAGCCGGCGGAGGTGCGTGCCCGCTGGCTGACCCTCCTCCTGCCGGGGCTCACGACCCGCGGGCGTACGGCCGGCTGACGGGGCATCGGCTCGGCGCCGGGTTTGAGCGTGACGGCTGTGTGAGGGGCGCGCGCGTCGCAGGGGGAATGATGGACCGTACGCCCCGGACGATCGATTCCAAAGGGTCGGGGGGCGCTGCCAATGCTCGCGACGGCGGGCTGACCCGCGCTCCGTTGCGCAAGGCCCGGGGGGCCGACACGCCGCCGGTTCAGCGCGGCCGCAGCCCGTCGAAGAGCACCTCGAAGATCCGCTGCCGGGCCGCCGGGTCGGCTCCGAGCTGCTCCATCGTCGTACTGGTGCCGACCAGCAGGGCGATCAGCTCCGGCAGGCCCAGCTCCGGGCGGACCGCCTCGGCCTGTTGCGCCCCGGCCAGTAGCTCGGCCAGCTGCGCCTGGATCACCTTGCTGGACTCCTGCAGGGCCGCGTGCGCGTCCACCCCGGCAGCGGCGAGTGCCTGGGTGAACGCGTTCACCGCGGGGCGGTTCTCGGAGCTGGCCGAGCTCTACGCCGAGGACGCCGTGGTGGAGACCGTCTTCGAGCCGGTCGGGCCGCGCCGGTTCGAGGGGCGGGCCGCGCTCAAGGAGCGGTTCGCGGTGGTCTCCGTGCATTCGCCCGTGGAGCTGACCTCGACGAATGTGGTGATCCGGGAGACCGACGACCCGGAGGTGATCGTCGCCGAATGGAACTACCAGGTGCACCACCGGGTGACCGGGCGGAACTTCGAGGTCGCCAACATCCAGGTGCTGCGGGTCCGCGACGGCCTGATCGTCAGCAGCAGGGATTTCCACGATCACCTGGCCCTCATCGTGGCCGGCGGCGACCTGCCGCAGCTGGTGGCGGCGCTGGACGGCAGGTAGCGCGAGTCCAGGGCCGCGGGCCGGGAACTCCCCCAGGGGCTCGGCCCGCGGCGCGTTCCGCCGACAGCGGTCTCGGTCGGACTCGCTGTGAGGACCTTGAAGGTCTCGCTGATCGACTCGATCGATCAGTTAGGCCAGCCTCTCGGCGAAGCGGCGGGCGAGGGCGTGGACGTCGCCGGGCCAGCGGCCGGAGAGGTAGTTCCCGTCCTCGACGACGAAGGCGGGGCGATCGTCGGTCGCCGTGTCGCGGAGGCCGGAAGTCTTGCGGAAGGCGTCGGGGGAACCCGGTTCGACCTCCAGGAAATCCTCGGGGCGGGCCAGGTTGCGGGTGACCTCCTGCTGGACGGACATGTACCCCTTCGGCCGGCCCGGCTCCTCCAGATAGGTCCGGTAGTAGTCCGGATCCCAGAAGCGGGTGCGGCGGGCGAGCTGCCAGGCCTGGTTCTCCTGACGCCAGGTCAGGGCCGTCGTGCGGCGGCCGTGCAGGACCGACCGGCCGGTGTCCGGGTCGGTGCTGCGGGCGGCGAGCAGGACACCGTGGCAGATCGCCGCGACCGGCATGCCCCGCCGGAAGGCCTCGACGACCAGGGCCTGGAGGGTCATGCTCTCCAGGTAGCGGCGCATCCCCCGCGCGCGGTGGCCGCCGGGCAGGTAGAGGCCGTCGCTGTCGGCGAGGGAGGCCTTGTCCCAGGGGACCGGGTTGCGGAATTCCTCGGAGCGGAGCATCTGCGTGTATGCGGCGCGAGCATCGGCGTTGGCCCGCAAGATGCGGCCGACTCCCAGGACCCGACGCAGGCCGGGAACGCGGCCCCACGGATCAAGGCCCTGGCCGGTGAGCATCAGTTCGTCGCCGGTGGCGCGTTCACCCTCGGGGGTTGCGAAGACCACGCGGTGCCCGGCGAGCGTGAGTACCTGCCAGCCGACCGCCACCTCGGACGGGTCGAAGTCCTGTGCCGGAATCGGCATCAGTACGGTCGCCATACGGACCACCTCCGGCGTGCGCTCAGCGGCGCGACGCTCTACTTGATCGAGTGCGCGCGCCCTTGCGTTGCACGGAGCTTACGGGAGCCGGCGTCCGCACTCGAGGACCTTGTGCACGTCGGGGGCCAGGACGGCAAGGAGTCGGAACCAGCGCGGCACCAGCACGGCTTGGCGGAACGGCCCCGGTGCCCGCGATCCCTTCGGCGTGCCGATCCGGCGGCGATGGGCGGCCGGCGGACGGGACGGGTACTCCACCACGTGGCGCTGGACATCGAGCATGGCAAACCTGGGCGACCAGTGCCCGCCTGCCCGACCCGTACGGATCCGACAGTTTCAGCCCACCTCACGAACACCAGTTCGCCGAGAAGAACCTCACTGGCCCACCCTTCGGTCGATGCACTCGCGCAACAGGTCGGCGTGCCCGCAGTGACGGGCATACTCATCGATCCTGTGCACCATCAGTTCCCGCACGGCGATCCCGTCCTTCCCCAGACGCTCGCTCAGATCCGGGTGCTCGGCGAGCGCGGCGTCGGTCGCGGCCTGCTCGCGCGCCAGGTCGGAGTACGCAGCGTCGACCTCGGCCTGCTCGGCGACGGCTCCGTCGAAGTCCGCGTCACGCTTGCCGTACAGCTTCGGCAGCGGTTCACCGTCGCTGATCCAGTTGTCACCCGGCGCGCTCTACGGCCTGCAGCGCGGGGCCGAAGGGGTGCCGTCCTCGCTCCGACTCAGGTCACTGGATTCCGGTGGCGCTGGTCACCATGCGTTGATGGCCGGCGCGTCGGGTTCGTGCGTCCGCCAGGCCTCATTGAGGCGCGCGAGCCGGTCCGCGGCGGCGATGCCGCGCAGGGATGCGACCTTGCCGTCGCTGACTTCGAACGCCACGGCGCCCACGACCCGGTCGTCGACCACGGCGAGGACGGCCGGGGAGCCGTTGACCAGCGCGATGTGGAACGCGGGGGAGCCGCCGGCCAGCCGCCGCTTCGCCGGAGTGGGCTTGAAGCCGGCCCGCACGTAGGAGGCGACGCGCTCGCGCGTCTTGTACCGCAGTAGCCGCCTGGCCAGTCCGGCACCGTCCGAGACTGCGGTCGCGTCGGCGGTGAGCAGCGCCACCAGCCGTTCGGTGCGCCCCGACGTGGCGGCGGCGAGGAACTCCTCGACGATGCGGCGCGCGGACGTTGGGTCCACCGGCTCGCCGCTGCGGCGCTCGGCGGCGACCCGGCGTCGGGCCCGGTGGACATGCTGCTGGCTCGCGGACTCGGTGATGTCGAGGATCCCGGCGATCTCGGCGTGGGGGTAGGAGAAGGCCTCGCGCAGGACGTAAGCGGCCCGCTCGACCGGCGAGAGGCGCTCCATGAGGGTCAGCACGGCCAAGGACACCGATTCGCGCTGCTCGAAGGTGTCGGCAGGGCCGAGCATCGGGTCGCCCTCGAGGAGTGGCTCGGGCAGCCAGTCTCCGACGGCGCGCTCATGGCGCGCCTGCGCCGAGCGGAGCCGGTCGAGGCAGAGATTGGTGACGACCTTGGTCAGCCACGCCTCCGGCACCTCGATACGTTCCCGGTCCGCGGCCTGCCAGCGCAGGAACGTGTCCTGCACGGCGTCCTCGGCGTCGGCGGCCGAGCCGAGCAGACGGTACGCGAGCGAGGCCAGCCGGCCCCGGCCGGCCTCGAACCGATCGATGGCTGCGCTGTCCATGCGGAGCAGCCTATGCGGCGACCCTCACACCGGCCCGGTCGGGCGCGGTGGCCAGGCGGCGCTTGCGCTTCGGCATGCCGAAGGTCGGGTGGGCGATGCTCCACCAGGCCCCCTTGAGCACGCCCGACTTGAGCCACGCGGCGGTCCGGCCGCCCAGGTACCAGGATTTCGACCGGACGTCCCCGTCCACCATCTGGAAGATCGCGTCCCGCCGCCCGAGGCTGATGTGGTTGCCGTGGTACTTGAGCCCGGTGGTCGGGACCTCGCTGCCCGTCAGGCGCGCGATGATCGCGGCGGTCGCCTGCATGTTGGTGTAGCCGGCCGAGGCGCAGGACATCGGCAGCGGCCGGCCGTTCTCGCCGATCGCGTAGGCGCAGTCGCCGGCGGCGTAGACGTCCGGGTGCGAGACCGAGCGCATGGTGCGGTCGACGACGATCTGGCCGGTCTCGGCGACCTCCAGGCCGCTGGCGGCCGCGATGGGGTGCACGGCGAACCCGCCCGACCACACGGTCACGTCTGCCGGGATGGAGGTACCGTCGGCCGCGATCGCCCGTGCCGGCTCGACGGCTTCGATACCGGTGTGCTCGTGAACGGTGATGTTGAGCCGGTCGAAGGCCTGGCGCAGGTGACGGCGGGCCTTCGGGGAGAGCCAGGCGCCCAGCTCGCCGCGGGCGGCGAGCGTGACCGAGAGGTCGGGCCGGGACTCGGCGAACTCGGTGGCGGTCTCGATGCCGGTCAGCCCCTCACCCACGACCAGCACGGTGCCGCCCTCACCCAGGCCGGCCAGGCGCTCGCGCAGACGCACCGCCGAGGACCGGCCGGTCACATCGAAGGCGTACTCGGCCACACCGGGGACGCCATGGTGGGCCACGGAGCTGCCGAGCGCGTAGAGAAGCGTGTCGTACGTGAGTTCGTCGTCCTCGCCGTCCTCGCCGGTCACGGCGACGGTCCTGCGCTCGGGGTCGACGCCGGTGACGCGCGCCAGGCGCAGCCGCACCCCGGTGCCCGCGAATACGTCGGCGAGCTTGCGGAACGCGAGGTCCTGGCCGATCGCGAGCTGGTGGAGCCGCATCCGCTCAACGAAGTCGGGCACGGCGTTGACGACGGTGATCTCGGTGTCGGCGGGGGAGAGCCGGCGGGCCAGGTTTCCGGCGGCGAAGGCCCCGGCGTATCCAGCGCCGAGTACGACGATGCGGTGCTTCATGGCGTTGCTCCTGTCTCGTTCGGTGCCCCTTGAACGAGACGGCGCCTCGATTGCTGACAGGAGCCGGGTGTGACGCGGGTCACCGAACGAAGACGAGCGGCTGAGCCTCCGGCAGGTGCTTGTGCCTGTCCTGGGCAGTCGAAACGGAGCGATGGCCAACTATCGGTCGACGTCACACCGGTGAGCCGTGACACGGTAGTTGGAACCGGCAAGATGTGCTGACCTGACCGTTCTCGGCGTGCGTGACACGCTTGTTGGAACTGATTTGCCAAGGTTCTTGGAACCAAGCGGCCAGTTGGCATTCTTGTTGGAACCACTTCCAAAGATCCCATCGCGAGTCGGTAGTGCTGTTGGGGTGCCGGTATCAGGTTCTCGCTGGTCAGGCTGGCTGCGGCATGGGCGGGTGGCTGGCGGGTTGACTGTCATGGAGCGATAGGTCGGTGGTTTGTTTCACTGACGTGGGGCTTTATCTCATGGCGGATGGATGGCGCTGTCCGGGGTTCGAGAGATTTGATGCCGTAATTGGTGGCGTGTCGCTTTGATCGCCGATATGGGAGAACACGGCGCTGGTGGGCGTGCGGCATGGGTGAAGCGCGGGGCGAGGTCGGTGACGGCATCGAGCGGACGGCGAGGGGCGGGTCACCAGCGCGCTGCTGGTGACCCGCCCCTGGGCGGACGGGCTTGCGACCCATCCACTCTTCGTCCCGTCAGTTCTTCATGAAGTAGCCGGCGAGGTCGGCGACCACGTCGACCCGGCCCGCGTGGTTGAAGATAGAAGCTCCGTCGCCACCGCCCGTCGTGACCGCGTTGGCGATGGTCTCGCCCGCGCTGAAGTTCAGGCTGGAGGTGGTGGCGGCCTGCTGGCTGGGGCTGAGCATGTTCACGCCCTGGACGGTGAGGAAGCTGGCGGCCGTGGGGCCGGTCGCGGTGACGTTCAGCACGGAGCCGGTGGCGCCGTAGCGGGGCACCCCGTAGTCCCAGGAGGCGAGGTTCACCACTATGCCGTGACCGCCGGGGATCGCCCCCTGGAACCCGCCAGTGCCGTTGCGGGTGTCCAGGACTCGGGTCGGGCCGGTCGGCACGAAGACCGAACCGTCCGCCGAGTAGTAGCCGCTTATGTCCGCGATCAGGTCGACGGTGCCGAAGCGGTTGTACAGGTCGATCTTGCCGTCCACCACCGGCACGGTGACCTGGTTCGGGATCGTCTCACTGGCGGTGAAGTTCAGGTTCGACGCCACCGGGCGGGCCTGGCCGTGCGGGTAGACGGTGACATACCCGCCGGCGGTGGGGTTGGTGGCGGTGACGTTCAGCACCACAGCACTGACCCCCGTTGCTGGGACGCCGCCCCGGCCTGCCACCTGGAGGGTGAGCGAGCTGTCCGGGCCGACCTTGCCCTTCGCGGCACCGATCCCGCTGCGGGTGTCGAGCAGCCGCGCCGGGAGGTCAAGACCGGTGAACCGGGAGCCGCTGGTGCCCGGGGTGTAGTAGCCGCTTATGTCGGCCACCAGGTCGACGGTGCCGAAGCGGTTGTACAGGTCGATCTTGCCGTCCACCACCGGCACGGTGACCTGGTTCGGGATCGTCTCACTGGCGGTGAAGTTCAGGTTCGACGCCACCGGGCGGGCCTGGCCGTGCGGGTAGACGGTGACATACCCGCCGGCGGTGGGGTTGGTGGCGGTGACGTTCATTACCACGGCACTGACCCCCGTTGCTGGGACGCCGCCCCGGCCTGCCACCTGGAGGGTGAGCGAGCTGTCCGGGCCGACCTTGCCCTTCGCGGCACCGATCCCGCTGCGGGTGTCGAGCAGCCGCGCCGGGGTGAGCGGCACGAAGGTGCTCTTCGCGGCGAAGTCGACGTTGTGGCCGTCGCCGACGTAGGAGAGCGAGACTGGGCGGACGGACTGACTGGCCAGCCCGTCGGCGGACAGCTCCAGCTGACCCTTGAGCAGCACGGACTTCACCGCAGGCGCGACGGAGAAGTGGAAGTCGTAGACCGCGGCGGGCATCAGGTCGCCGGAGACGTCGTGGGGCGGCAGATCCAGGGTGAGCGATCCGTCGCCGTTGACCACCCACTGCCCGGCCGCCGTCGAACCGGCCGCCCCGGGGGTGGACGGGAGGTAGGACACCTGGACGGCGATCATCCGGCCGAGCAGCTCGGGCGAGTACCCGGAGGCCGCCACCGACTCTGCGGACAGGGTGAGCCCCAACTTGACGTTCTTGGCGCCCTTGGAGCCTACGTTGACGGCCACCCGGCACATCGCCTCGCCGTCTCCCGAGTTGACCACCAGCGGTTGGGTACCCCAGTCGAACCACTGGGCGCCGTTACCGACCGGGCACTCGGCCCCGCTCAGGCCCGTCTCCGGCCAGTCGGCGAAGGCCACCTGCACCGGCAGCATCCCGGCGATCACCAGCGCGGCGGCACCGGCCAGCCCGGCCCGGTGGATTCTCTTCACACGGTCCCCCATTTGAAGTTCGAACGAACGTAAGTCGGTCGGATCATATGCATGCCAGCGGCCAGGGTAGGAGCCCGGACCCTGCCCGGCCACTGCTTTCAGTGGTTGGTTCCGGGGTGGTGCTGGTCCGAGCTTTGCGTCGCTGAAGTGTGATGTCGTCTTCGTACCGAAGATAGGCATCGTGGTTGGTGAAGCCCTGGGGACACCCGTCATGACGGTGCGCCGGGTGGGCTGATCGTCGTCGCAACCTGGCCCGAGATCTCGACACGGCCACAGACCCCACCGACTACCGGCACCGGCGCGAAGCACTGCCGAGCTGGTTCCTGACCCGCGACACCTGGCACGAGATCATCGCCGATCTTCCACTCGTTCCAGGACCCGTCCGTCCTAACCTGGACGACCGCAAGCGACAAGGAGCATCCGCCTTCGCTGGGCCCACGTCACCTGAGGCGAGCAACCTGTTCGCTCCGCGTTGCATCGAAGCCGAGCAGCCCGACGACATCCGCCGGGCCCGGCTCCTCCGGCGTGCTAACACCTGGTTCCAACTGTCACGGTCGGATCCCCTCAACCACTACGCGGCTCTGCGGGAACTCCTCCTACAGCACGCCGAAGACCTCGCACGGAAGATCGACAAGGGACACCAGACAGCGCGGCGCCGACAGCCGGGAACGGTCTGTCTTACTGACGTCCAGATCGCCCAGCTTCACGCTCAGGCTCGCGCAGAGCGGCATCAAGTATGAGTTTCCGCAGGTCGTCGGGCATACCAGGTGCGTCTTGCCAGGCGCGAGCGATCGCGAGAAGCGCGTCCCATACGTCCTCGGCCGCGGAACCTGGCTGACCGGTGTCCAGGTCGGCGAACAACGACGCGCAGAGGACGTTGGTCACGTCATACAGGGCGCCCGCGGCCCTGGACACGTCGGCCATACTCGCGTCCGCTGCACGAGGTGGCTCGCCGGGGAACCGGAGGGCAACCGAACCAACGGAGTAGCTTCGCCCATGGATGAAGTCCCGCAGAGCGCGGAGCTGATCTCGGGTCGGCAGGGACGGCTGGGCAGCGCGCTCGGTCACAACCCAGACCCTATCGATGCTGGCCTACCGAACCGCCATTGACATCGGTTCCAACAACCGTGACCAAGTTCCAACTAACGTGTCACGGCTCAACCGGGAGCGGGTTCCGGAAAGGGGGCGGTGACAGACGTCGCGACCAGGTGACAACCACCTCGACCAGTCACACTCGCCGGGGCCGACCCCTGGACGCCGTCGACGGGCTTCGTCGGCAGTGGGCCTGCGAGTGTCGACGTAGGTGTCGACGGCCTGCTCGTCGAGTGCGTCGACGCCGGCGGTCTCGGCGAAGCCGCCGGCGGAGCGGATCCCGTCGGCGACCTCGTCGAGCGTGGCCTTGGTGCGACCGGCCTGGAAGACCCTGGCCCCCTCCTGGGCGAAGGTGCGGGCCACCGCGCGGCCGATCCGGCCGCCCGCTCCGTGGATCACGGCGACCTTGTTCTCCAGCACCATGTCAGTACGTCCTTCGAGGGGTGCTCCCGCAGGGATTCGCCCTTACCCGAAGCACCCGGGCGGACACTGACGACACGCCTGACTAGCGGCCGAGCGGAATCGGCCACTCGTGGTGGTAGCCCGGCAGGGGGAGCTTGCCCTCGATGATCGGGGTGCCGAAGATCTTCAGGTGCGCCAGCAGCGCCCCGGTCAGGTCGATGCCGCCGTACAGTGCCCAACTGCCCGGGACCTTCGGCGGGTTGCCCGCCGTGTCCACCGTCAGGGAGCCGTCGACCTGGGCCCGGAGGTAGGGCTCGAGTGTCGCCTCGACACCCACCGCGTCGTAGAGGCCGACGCTCACCTCGGCGCCGAGCCCGGCGCGGACCCCCGCCTTGCCGGCCAGGCGCAGCCGCACCGGCGAGACCTTGGTGTCACTCGCGTTGCTGACCGGGCTCCAGCCCCTCCCGCCGGTGTAGTCGGCGTGCACCGACCAGGAGCCGGTGACCTCCTGCTCGGTGTCCACGGTCACCTTGCCGTCGGCGCTGACCTCCAGGAAGCAGGTCAGCCCGACATTGACCACGACCGGTATGCCCGCGACCGTCAGGACGGGGCTGGCGTGCAGTTGGGCGAAGGGGAGGCGCACGGGGGCGCTGCCGGTGCTCCGGGCCAGCTCACCGCTGATCTTCCACTGGGCGTGCGCGCCGAGGTCGAAGCCGATGGACGCCGTCCGAGGGCTGCCCAGCTTCGCCCCGTGGTAGGCGAAGTTGACGGCGGGGTGCAGCTGGAGGGACCCGGAGGCGTCCGCGGAGGCGCCGCCCGGCAGCGGGATCGGGGCCTTCACATCCAGCTCGACGGTCCCGGAGGCGGCGGCAGTCGCGCCGCCGTTCTGCCCGCCTATGGACAGCTTCAGGTCCTTGACCAGCGGCGTCACCTTGATGGCGTGCGGGTCGACGGCGACCTTGCCGTCCGCCTCGGTGCCCCCGAGCAGCTCGGACAGGGTCGCCGGGCGGGTGGAGACGCTGACCTTGTCGCCGCCCCCCGGACGCACCTCGGTGACGGCGATGAGCGCACCCTGCGGTGCGGCGGCCGTCGGCGGGCTGGCGATGAGCTGGCCGGCCCGGACGACCCCCGCCGAGGCGGACGGTGACGGGGTGTTGGTAGGTGTGGCCGTGGGCGTGGTGGTGGTCGGCGCCGTGGCCAGGACGGCGGTGCCCGCACCCGGGTCGTAGGAGACCAGCTGGACGCCCTGCGCCGCAGGGGAGAGGGCGGGCCCGTCCTGCCCCGGCGTGCTGATCGCGACCTGCTGCGCCCCGGGTTGGGCGGCGGTCACCACCAGGGAGCCCGATCCGGTACGGGGCGGGGTGGTGGCCGAGGCCGGTGCGGGCGTGGAGGCGAAGGTCGAGGGCGCAGCGGTGGCGGATGCCGCCGAGTGCGGCGCGCTCGCCGGAGCCGCGCAGGCGGAACCGCCGAGCACCAGCAGGGCGGTGACGGCGGGCACGACGACCGTGCGTATGGAGCTGTTCAACAGGTCCCCTTCGGAGCGGCGGACGAGGACACGACCGCCCGAGATCAGTAGGCGCAGGCGGCGTGGTCAGCCGCAGCCCGTCATGTTACTGATGGGTCATCAATTTGTCGAAGACATGCAAAGCCGGTCTGAAGCAGCAACTCGCCTGGAAGCAGGGCAACTTGACGGACAATCAGGAGAACAGGCCCCCCGTCCGGCGGGGGTAATGGTCAGGAAATACCGCCGAGTGGCGGGTCGCCGTCAGCCGGCGGGGATCAGCCGGGTACCGGGTGGGAGTGCACCCGCCCGGTCGGCATCGGCGAGGTGAGTCAGGACGGTGTCCCGCAGCGCACCCGCCGCCCGGGTCAGTGGGACGTCGCGGCCGTGCGCCACGGCGATGGTCCGCGCCAGGCCGGGCCCGGCGAACGGGGTGACGGTCAGGCCGGAGCGGGCCGCGACCATGCCCGGCAGTACTGCCGGTCCCAGGCCGGCCCGGACGAAGCCGAGTACCGCGTCCATCTCGCCGCCCTCGACCGCGAAGGACGGCTCGAACCCGGCCGCCCGGCAGGCGGCGAGGGTGGTCTCGCGGAGGTCGTACCCCTCGCGGAACATCACCAACGGCTGCTCGCGCAGGTCCTCGATCCTGGCCCGCCGCCGCTTCGCCCGCCCGGCGGACACCAGGACCAGGTCCTCGTGCAGCAGCTCGGTCACGTCCAGGGCGGGCAGCTCGCCCGACCGGGGAGTGATGATCAGCGCGAGGTCGAGCTCGCCGTCCGCCAGCGTGCGGACCAGGTCCCGCGAGCCGTCCTCGCGTACCTGCAGCTCAACGCCTGGGTATCGCGCCCGGTAGGCCCGCAGGACGTCGGGAACCAGGCTGACGCACAGGCTCGGCGGTGCGCCGAGCCGCACCCGGCCGCGTCGCAGCTGCACGGTCTCCTGTACGGCCAGCCGGGCGTTCTCGGTGTCCGCGAGGATGCGCCGGACCAGCGGGAGCAGGGCCTCGCCGGCGTCGGTCAGGGCGATGCCGCCGCGCGTCCGGTGGAACAGCTCGGCCCCCAACTCCCGTTCCAGGCTGCGGATCTGCTGGGAGAGCGAGGGCTGGGCGACATGCATCCGTTCGGCGGCCCGGGTGAAGTGCCGGGTCTCCGCGACGGCCGCGAAGTAGCGGAGCTGCTGGAACTGCACGAGACCCATGATAGGTCCACGATAGGCACAACCTATCGTCACGAGCTCCAACATGTCTTGGACGCACCGACCACCGCCTCCCTAGCGTGGCGCTCATGGCACTCGCGACTCGGCCGGGCAGACGGCCCTCCACCCTCTCGGCCCTCTGGGGTTCGACGGTCGGCAAGAAGGCGGCCATGGCGGTCAGCGGCGTGGTCATGCTGCTCTACCTGGTCTTCCACATGCTCGGCAATCTCAAGGTCTTCTTCGGCCCGGGCGACATCAACGGCTATGCCGCCTGGCTCCGCACCATCGGCGAGCCGTTCCTCCGCTTCGGCTGGTTCCTCTGGATCGCCAGGGCCGCCCTGCTCGCCGCGGTGCTGGTGCACGGCGTCGCCGCGTACCAGCTGAGCCGCCGCGACCTGGCCGCCCGGCCGCAGAAGTACGCGCACCGCCGGCAGCGGGCGAGCTACGCGACCCGGACGATGCGCTGGGGCGGGGTGATCCTGGCGCTATTCATCGTCTGGCACATCCTGGACCTCACCACCCTGACCGTGAACCCGCGCGGCGAGGAGGGGCACCCGTACCAGAACATCGTCGCCTCCTTCTCGACCTGGTACGGCGGTGGCATCTACATCCTCGCGATGCTCGCCCTCGGGCTGCACGTCCGGCACGGGTTCTGGAGTGCCGCGCAGACCCTCGGTGTCAACAACCCCCGCCGGGACAGGGCGTTGAAGGTGAGCGCCGACGTGCTCGCCCTCCTCCTGACCGCCGGATTCCTCTCCGTCCCCGTAGCCGTGCTGACCGGAGTCGTGCGATGACCCCCAGAACCCCGATCCCAAGAACCCCGACCCCCAGGTCCCCCTACCTCGACTTCACCGTCGGCGAGCCCGTCGCCGACACGGCAGTGCCCGCCGGCCCGATCGAACAGCGCTGGGACCAGCGGCGGTTCGAGGCCAAGCTGGTCAACCCGGCCAACCGGCGCAAGCACACCGTGATCGTGGTCGGCACCGGCCTTGCGGGCGGTTCGGCCGGCGCCACGCTGGCCGAACAGGGTTACCGGGTCGTGCAGTTCTGCTTCCAGGACTCCCCGCGCCGCGCTCACTCGATCGCCGCCCAGGGCGGCATCAACGCGGCCAAGAACTATCGCAACGACGGCGACTCCGTCCGCCGGCTGTTCTACGACACCGTCAAGGGCGGCGACTTCCGGGCGCGCGAGTCCAACGTCCACCGGCTCGCCCAGGTCTCGGTGGAGATCATCGACCAGTGCGTCGCACAGGGCGTGCCGTTCGCCCGCGAGTACGGCGGGTTGCTGGACACCCGGTCCTTCGGCGGGGTCCAGGTCTCGCGCACCTTCTACGCCCGTGGGCAGACGGGCCAGCAACTGCTGCTCGGCGCGTACCAGGCACTGTCGCGCCAGATCGCGGCGGGCGGCGTGGAGATGCACCCCCGGACCGAGATGCTCGACCTCATCGTGATCGACGGACGCGCGCGGGGGATCGTCGCCCGGGACCTCGTCACCGGGCGCATCTCCACCCACCTCGCGGATGCGGTGGTGCTGGCCACCGGCGGCTACGGCAACGTCTTCCACCTCTCGACCAACGCCAAGAACTCCAACGCGACGGCGATCTGGCGCGCGCACCGCCGGGGCGCGTACTTCGCCAACCCGTGCTTCACCCAGATCCACCCGACCTGCATCCCGCGCTCCGGCGACCACCAGTCCAAGCTCACGCTGATGAGCGAGTCGCTGCGCAACGACGGCCGGATCTGGGTGCCGCTGGCCAAGGGCGACACCCGCCCGCCCACCGAGATCCCCGAGAGCGAGCGCGACTACTACCTGGAACGGATCTACCCGTCCTTCGGCAACCTCGTCCCGCGCGACATCGCCTCGCGCGCGGCGAAGAACGTCTGCGACGAGGGACGCGGAGTCGGCCCCGGCGGCCAGGGCGTCTACCTCGACTTCGCCGACGCCATCGCGCGGTTGGGGCGCGCGGAGGTCGAGGCGAAGTACGGCAACCTCTTCGAGATGTACGAGCGGATCACCGCCGAGGACCCGTACCGCGTGCCGATGCGGATCTACCCGGCGATCCACTACACGATGGGCGGTCTCTGGGTCGACTACGACCTCCGGACCACCCTCCCGGGCCTGTTCGCGATCGGCGAGGCCAACTTCTCGGACCACGGCGCCAACCGGCTAGGCGCGAGCGCGCTGATGCAGGGCCTGGCCGACGGGTACTTCGTCCTCCCGGCCACGCTCAACGACTACCTCGCCCGAATCCCGGCCGCACCCGTGTCCGCCGGACAGCCAGAAGTCGAGGCTGTCACAGCCGAAGTGACGGACCGTCTTGAGCGACTGCTCGCCGTGGACGGCGACCGCACCCCGGAGTCCTTCCACCGCGAGCTCGGTGAACTGCTCTGGGACGAGTGCGGGATGTCCCGCTCCGATGCGGGGCTGCGCAAGGCGCTGGAGCGGATTCCCGGCCTGCGTGAGGAGTTCTGGCAGCGGATCAAGGTGCCCGGCAGCGGCTACGAGCTCAACCAGTCCTTGGAGAAGGCGAACCGGCTGGTCGACTACCTGGAGCTGGCCGAGCTGATGTGCCTCGACGCGCTCCATCGCACCGAGTCCTGCGGCGGCCACTTCCGCGAGGAGAGCCGCACCGCGGACGGCGAGGCGGCCCGCAAGGACGAGGAGTTCTCCTACGCCGCAGCCTGGGAGTTCACCGGCACGGGCGCGCCTCCCGTGCTCCACAAGGAGCAGCTGGCCTTCGAGTACGTCCACCCCACCCAGCGGAGCTACGCATGAACCTCACCCTGCGGATCTGGCGCCAGGCCGGACCGGACACCCCTGGTGCCCTGACCACCTACCGGGTCGACGGGATCAGCCCCGACATGTCCTTCCTGGAGATGCTGGACACCCTCAACGAGGAGCTGATCCTGCGCGGCGAGCAGCCGGTCGCCTTCGACCACGACTGCCGGGAGGGGATCTGCGGCGCCTGCGGGATGGTGATCAACGGCCAGGCGCACGGGCCGGAGCGGACAACCACCTGCCAGCTCCACATGCGGCACTTCGAGGACGGCGACACCATCGACGTGGAGCCCTGGCGGGCGGGCGCGTTCCCGGTGGTCAAGGACCTGGTGGTGGACCGCTCCGCCCTCGACCGGATCATCGGCTCCGGCGGCTACATCACGGCGCCCACCGGCAGCGCCCCCGAGGCGCATGCCACTCCGGTGCCGAAGGAGGTGGCGGACCTCGCCTTCGAGCACGCCGAGTGCATCGGGTGCGGCGCCTGCGTGGCGGCCTGCCCGAACGGCTCGGCGATGCTGTTCACCGCGGCCAAGGTGGTGCACCTCAACCTCCTTCCGCAGGGCGCCCCGGAGCGCGGCAGCCGGGTGCGCTCGATGGTGGCGGCGATGGACGCCGAGGGATTCGGCGGCTGCACCAACACGGGGGAGTGCGCCACCGCCTGCCCCAAGGGCATCCCGCTCACCGGTATCGCCACCCTCAACCGCGAGTTCCTGCGCGGTGCTCGGCAGCGGTAGTCAGCCACGCTCCGCCGTCGTCGAGCAGCGTCGGGAAGTCCTCGGGACGGGCGGTGCGCAGCGCGGTGGCGAGCCGCGCCGAGCAGCAGGGCGGCGGTGCGCGAAGTCGGAGGTGACGGCGTGCGGTCACTCGTGACGCTTCGGCCCGCCTTGCCCTGCTGCCGCAATCACCGGCCTGCGCCGGCGGCCTGCGGTGCTTCGGGCGGGGCCAGGGGCATGGCGGTCAGCCGGCTCACCGGGGAGACGACCAGCCCGAGCACGACGACGGCGGAGCCGGCCGCCGCCACCGTCAGTGCGTCTTCCGCACCGATCCGGCCGGCGAGCAGGCCGGCGGAGAGACCCCCGAGGGCGCCGCCACCGAAGAGCAGGGTTCGGAACGCCGCTGTCATCCGCCCCATCATCGACTGCGGAGTCAATGCCTGGCGCAGGCTGACGATGATGACGCCCGCCACGCCCAGGCCCAGGTAGGTCGTGAAGAAGGACAGCACGAACATCGCGATCATCACCGGCCGGGGCCCGGCGGCGAAGGCGATGAGGGCGGGCCCGAGCAGCAGCGCCGACTGTGCCACCAGGTAGACACGGCCGGTCGGGAACCGCGCGATGACCTTGCGGGAGATCAGCGCGCCGATCAACCCACCCACCGAGGCGGTCGCGAAGACCGCCCCGAGTGTGGTCGAGGTGAGGTGGAGGTCATTGGTGCCGTGGAGGAGGAACATCGTCCACACGGTGACCATGGAGAAGTTGCAGCAGAAGCCGATGAGCGCCAGGGCCCGCAACACCCCGTTGCCCATGACCCAGCCCAGCCCGTCCCGGAGTTCGAGCAGCAGGTGCCGCTCGGCCGCGGGTTCGGGACGCGGCTCGGGTGTGCGGATCAGCAGCAGCGAGACGACGGACACCGCGTACGAGCAGGCGTCCACGACCAGGGCCACCGGAGCGGTGAGCGCCGACACCAGGACGCCCGCGAGTCCGGGACCGGCCACGTCGGCGGCGGAGGAGCTGGTGCCCATCCTGGCGCTGGCCTCCACGTAGTGCTCGGGTTTGCGGACCAGCACCGGCACGTACGACATCCAGCTCACGTCGAACACCACGGACGCGATGCCGACGGCGCAGGCGATCACCAGCAGGACGGGCAGACCGAGGGCGTGCCACCAGTACAGCAGCGGGACCAGTGCGACCAGGAGCAGCCGGACGAGATTGGCGCCCAGCATGACGGGCCGGCGCCGCACCCGGTCGGTCCAGACCCCGATCAGCAGGGCCAGCCCGAGGTACGGCACGAGCTGCAGGAAGCGCAGCAGCCCGACCTGTTCGTCGGTGGCGTGGAAGGCGCGGATCGCGGTCAGCGGCAGGGCGAGGTTGGTGACCTGGGTGCCGAGCAGCGACACGGTCTCGCCGAGCCAGAACTTGAGGAAGTCGCCATTGCGCCACAGGCTTTCCGACGGCGCGGACGGCGCGGACGGCGCGGACGGCTCCGACGGCGCGGACGGCGCGGACGGCTCCGACGGCGCGGACGGCGCGGACGGCTCCGACGGCGCGGACGGTTCTGACGACGGTGCGGCGGTGGCGGTACCGGACTCGGCCGATGTGTCGGTCATCGGGCACTCCCCGCGAGCTCGGCGACCGACGCGGCGACCGCGTCGACCTCGACCTCGGTGTTGTAGTAGTGCGGCGACAGTCGCAGACACCACTCCACGTCCTTGTCGGTGAAGTCGAACTGCGCGAACTCCCGGAAGCTCAGCGCCGAGTTGATGCCGCGCGCGTCCATCGCGGCCTTGAACGGCTGCGGCTGCCACCCGTCGATCGCGAACGTGACCAGGGCGGCTGGTGCCGGGCCGCCGTCGAGCAGGCGCACCCGGGGGATGTCGGCCAGCTGTTCGCGCAGCCGGGCCGCCAGCGCCGGGGTGCGGCGGGCGACCGGTTCGATACCGACCCGCAGGGCGTAGCGGACGGCAGCCGCGCAGCCGAGCACGGTGGCGTACGGGAACTCCCACTCCTCGAACCGGGCCGCCGTGTCGACCGGCCGGTAGGTGTCGGGCCCGGTCCAGCGGGCGCCGTACATGTCGATGAAGAGCGGCTCGTACCCGGCCGTGAGGACCCGGTCCGAGACATAGAGGAAGCCCGAACCGCGCGGCCCGCGCAGGAACTTGCGGCACGTGGCGGTGAGCAGGTCGCAGCCGATCTGCTCGACGTCGATGTCGTACTGGCCGACCGACTGGCAGGCGTCGACCAGGTACAGCAGGTCGAGTTCGCGGCAGTGGCGGCCGATCTCGGCCACCGGTTGGACCAGGCCGGAGTTGGTCGGCACATGGGTGGCGGCGACCAGGCGCGGGCGGCGGGCGCGCATCAGTGCGGCCATCGCCTCGACATCGACGCCGCGGCCGTCGGGTTGGTCGGGGGCATGCACGATCTCGACGCCGTGGCGTCGACGAAGGGCGAGGAAGGCGATCTGGTTGGAGATGAAGTCGTTGCGGGTGGTGAGGACGATGTCGCCGGGGCGGAAGTCGATCGCGGACAGCGCCTTGGCGTAGGCGTGGGTGGCGCTGCCGGCGAAGGCGATGTTGCTCGGGCGGGTGTTGATGAGCTCGGCGGTCGCGGCGTGGAAGTCGGCGATCTCGGTGGCCCGTGCGGCGGATGCCTCGTAACCGCCGATGGCGGCCTCCAAGTGCAGGTGGTCGAGCATCGCCCCCAGCACCGGACGGGCCATCAGGCCGCAGCCGGCATTGTTGAAGTGGATCACCGATTCGCAGCCGGGGGTGTCGGCGCGCAGGGCGGTCAGGTCGAGAAGCGGTTCCGACGCTGACTCAGAAGCGCTATCCTGTATCTTCATGTCTGACAGTAGCAGTACCGGCGCGCTCGTGGCGATCCTCCGCGCGGAGATCGCCGCGCTCACCCCCGGCGACCGGCTGCCCAGCAGCCGCGACCTGATCGCCCGTCACGGAGTCGGCCCGGTCACCGTGTCCCGCGCGATCGCCCTGCTGGCCGCCGAAGGCGCGGTGGTCACCCGCCCCGGCAGCGGCACCTACGTCGCCGCCCGCAGGACGAGGCAAGGTGACGACGCGCCGGACACCTCCTGGCAGGCGGTCGCTCTGGCCGGCCGGGACCACGACCCGGGCGCCGATCACAGCTCCGCGTCGGCCGAGACGGATGGCCCGTCAGGACCGCTGCCCGCCGGAACCATCGCGCTCGCCGGCGGCTACCTGCACGAGAACCTCCAGCCCACCCGGGCACTCGGAGCGGCCCTGGCCCGCGCCGCCCGCCGGCCCGATGCCTGGCACCGCGCCCCCGCCGCAGGCCTGGCACCGCTGCGCGCGATCTTCGCCCGGCAGGTGGGCAGCGGTGTGGGCCCCGAGGACGTCCTGGTCACCGGCGGCGGCCAGGCCGCGCTGTCCATGCTGTTCCGGGCCATCGCCGCACCCGGCAGTCCGGTACTCGTCGAGTCGCCCACCTATCCCGGGGCGCTCGCCGCCGCCCGCGCCGCAGGCCTGCGGCCGGTGCCCGTGCCGATCGACGACGACGGCATCCGCCCCGATCTGCTGGCCGACGCCTTCGCCATGACCGGAGCCCGGCTGCTCTACTGCCAGCCGACCTTCCACAACCCCACCGGCACCGTGCTCGCACCGGAACGCCGTCGCCAGGTCGTCGACGTGGCCCGCGCCGCCGGGGCCTTCCTGATCGAGGACGACTTCGCCCGCCACCTCGGCCACGGCCGCCCGGTGCCGCGCCCGCTGGTGGCCGACGACCGCGACGGCACGGTGGTCCACCTGACCTCGCTCACCAAACCGGCCTCACCCAGCCTGCGGATCGGCGCGCTGATCGCCCGCGGCCCGGTCATGCGCCGGCTGCAGGCGATGCGACGGGTGGACGACTTCTTCATCGCCCGCCCACTCCAGGAGGCGGCCGTCGAACTGCTCAGCACCCCCGCCTGGGACCGCCACCTGCGGGCGCTGGCCACCGCATTGCGCGACCGCAGCGCAATCCTGGCCGACGCGCTGGCCGGTGAACTCCCCGGCTGGTCGCTCGCCGGCAGCCCGGCCGGCGGCCTCCACCTGTGGCTGAGGCTGCCACCCGCCCTCACCGACACCGCCGTCGCCGATGCGGCCGGCGCACACGGCGTGGCCGTCAACGCCGGCCACCGCTACTTCCCGGCCGAACCGCCGACCACCCACCTGCGCCTCGGCTTTGCAGCTGCCGCTGACCCCGCCGAACTCGTCGAGGCCGCCCGCCGCCTCGCCACCGCGGTCCGCTTCCTCGAAAGCGCCGCCGACTGATCGATCCCACGCACCGGCGGTGCCGGGCCTTGATTGTTTCCACAGTCTGCCCGGAGGTCTCACAGGTTCGGGGTGGCAGCGAGCGTGACGACAACTGCGATCTAGGGTGCGTTTCAGAAGTCGATCAAGCTCTGTAATGATCACCGTGTGGGACGTGGGGATCTGACGAGCGCACAGTGGGCCAGGCTGGAGCCGTTGTTGCCGGTGGGGAAGAAGCCGGGACGGCCTCCGGTCTGGTCCAAGCGGCAGCTGATAGACGGCATTCGCTGGCGGACACGGACGGGTGCGCCGTGGCGGGACGTGCCGATCAGGTACGGCGAGTGGGAAACCGTCTACGGGTTGTTCCGGCGTTGGCAGCGCGATGGGACCTGGAAGCGAATCCTCAAACAGCTCCAGGCCCGGGCCGACGCCGACGGGCTGATCACCTGGGATGTCAGCGTCGACTCCACCGTCGCCCGCGCACACCAGCACGCCGCCGGCGCCCGGAAAAAGGGGCTCTTCAACGAGAACCGCCCGGCGGCGTCGACACCGAACCGGCCGACCACGGACTCGGACGCTCCCGGGGCGGACTGACGACCAAGCTCCACCTCGCGGTCGAGCAGGGGCAGAAGCCGCTGTCCCTGGTCATCACCGCTGGCCACCGCCATGACAGCCCGCAGTTCCAGAATGTGCTCGACCGCGTCAGCGTCCCGCGCGTCGGTCCGGGACGCCCGCGCACCAAGCCTCGCAAGGTCCGCGCGGATAAGGCATACGGCTCTCGCGCGAACCGCGCCTACCTGCGCAGACGCGGCATCCGCTGCACCATCCCGGAGAAGACCGACCAGATCCGCAACCGCAAGAAGCGCGGCATGCGCGGCGGCAGGCCACCGAAGTTCGACAAGGCCGACTATCGCGAACGCCACGCTGTCGAATGCGGAATCAACCGCCTCAAGAGACACCGGGCCGTCGCGACTCGATACGACAAACTCGCCGTCCGCTACGAAGCCACCGTGGTCATCGCGGCGATCAACGAGTGGCTGTGAGGGGCCGCGTGGCGCGCATCGCGCCGCACGAGGTTCATCGCGCTGGTTCCACCGGTGGCCACGGGGCCCAGGGAAGAGCTTCACGCCAGCCCGGCCGCCCCCGGGCCCAGTCCTGAAGCACTTCGGCAACGGGCTCCACGGCGAACACCTCGTGCTCGCGCGGCACCCGGGCGTGAAAGTGCCTGTCTGGGCCACCCTCGCGGTATTCGACCTGGTAGCTGAGGTCGTCGTTGAGATAGACCTGCATGTAGTGCTGGCCGACGGGTTCGAGGTCAAGCCGCTGGACAACGACAAATCGCCAGGTCAGGCTCATGTCGGCCAGCAGATCGTGCAGCTGGTCGTCAGACGGGTCGTCCCATGACGTCCCGTCCCACTCAATCGCCCGCAGTACCGGTGTTGCCATGACGGCGACTGTACTGGCCGATCATGCTGCGGAGATCAGCGGGCGACCGCTTATGAAACGCACCCTAGATCAACACGAGCCACCAGGTGTTCATGGCCCCTCCTACAGGCCGAACAAGCGGCTCCAGGCGGCGGTCACCAAAGCGTGAGTTGGCCCCAGGGGGGTACTGCCGGGAGCCGTTGGCTCACTGATCCGCGGTGCTCAGCTGACCGGTCCCGTCATCGCGTGCGGCCCTACCGCCGGTTCGAGCAGCGACAACGTCCGCTGCTGCGCATCGAGGCCGACGCGGATGCCGACCGGCATCGGCAGATTCGGGCCGGCATGCCCGAACTCGACGTTGCCCAGGACCGGGATGTCACGGTCGCCGAGGACGTCGAGGACGATCTCGGGCAGGGTCGGGGACGCGCCGGGCTCGAGTCCACTGATCTCGCGCGGAACGCCCACGACCATGCCGGAGATCCGATCGAGGATGCCGCTGTGTCGCATCACCTGCAGATAGCTCCACACATGCGATGCCAGGCCGCCCATCTCCTCCCAGAACAGCACCGCATCGTCGAACCATTCGAGTGGCAGCGCGAAACGCGTCGCCTGCGCCAGCACGATGCGATTGATCACCCCGCCGATCAGCCGACCTTCGGCACGACCAGGACGCCAGCACTCCCACGACGGGCTCGCAGGCAGCGCACCGATCGCCTCGGTACCGGTCAGCAACCTGGAGTAGAGCTTCTCGAGTTCCGCTTGGCGCGCCACGGGCGCAGACTGCCAGTGTCCCCCGAAGCCGGGGACGGCCATGTCGGCATGGAACCCGACCAGACCCGTGCGCGCATAGAGCACCAGATGCAGCAGCGAGATGTCGCTGTAGCCGAGGATCGGCTTGGGGTCGGCCCTGATCGCCTCGACGTCGATCAGGTCAAGGTAGCCGAGCGCCGTCTGGCCGCCGTCACTCGCGACGATCGCGCGCACTTCAGGATCACGCAGAAGACCATTGAGCTCCCCGGCGATCTCCGTCGGCGTGGCCGCGCTCCACCAATGGCGGCGTCCAACTTCGAGTAGCGGAGCCCGACGCACGCGGAATCCCATCCGCTCGAGCACAACCACCGTCTGCTCGACGTTGGGCTCGTAAGCGGCCGGCAGCGGGCCGGACAGCGATGCGATGACAACGAGATCTCCGGGCCTCAGGGCACGCGGTCGAAGCAGTTGAGGCAGTGCAGAACCAGTCATGGCGTCAGTGTCGCCGGTGCCATTGGTAGGGTCACGCGACTTTCGCTGGTCGTCCGCCCCAGCGCAGGCCCTTCTCGCTGCGGATGCGGGCGCGTTCCCGGCGCTGGGCTGCCAGGACGTCGGGGTGGCGGGCGTTGGCGTTGCGCCAGCGCAGGTAGGCGTGCAGTTCGCGGGTCTGGACCGTGTGGTTCGGGTGGTTGGAGTTGGCGACGGTGAACTGCCGCAGCGGTCCGAAGTGCGCCTCGATCGGGTTCGCCCAGGAGGCGTTGGTCGGGGTGAAGCAGAGGTGGACGTTGTTGTTGCGGGCCCAGCGGCGGATCTTCTTGCCGTTGTGGGCGGAGAGGTTGTCCAGGATCACGTAGACCGGGGCGCCGTCCGGGCGGGCGGCGCGGATGGAGCGGAGTGCGGCCAGGGTGTTCACGGTTCCCTTGCGGCGGTGGTTGACGCCCCAGAGGGTGTCGTCGCCGATCGAGTAGCAGCCGTGGAAGTAGGTGACGCCGTGGGTGCGGTGGTAGGTGTCGGCGTACTCGTTGATGTGCTCAGCCAAGTACAGATGAACGTGCTCAGTGCCAGGAGCTGCGTCTGACGCCCTGTTGAAGCTGATCAAGCCCTTTGCGAGGCCGAGCTCGTTCCGCCTATCGTTCGATTTAGCGTCACCGCAGACGCTCAGCCGGACAGTGCCTGGGGCATGGGGGAGCGATCGTCATGGGTGTCTTTGTCCGCATCAGAGGCTGGCTGGAGTGCGACGACCGGCAGCTCGCCCGGGTCAAGGAGATCGTCGGCTCCGAGGACCCCGATCGGACCTATAGCGGAGGCTGGGGCTTCCCGGAGCGGCAGTACAACTTCACCAACTGGGTTTTCTTCGGCGCCGAGATGCGCGAGCAGTCAGTCGACTGGTTCCGGGAACAACTCCGTCTCGTAGCGCAGATTCTCGCCTCCGACGATGACAACGACCTGGTCACCGGTCTCTTCCTCGTCAGCCACGAGGTCGAGGGCATGAGTGAGTGGCAGGTCCGCGATGGGGGCGTAGTGATCGGAAGCGCAAGCGGGGAGTACCAGTACCTCGACAAGTAGAGTCACCGACCTGCCGGCCACAGAGACTCAGGCAATCAGGCCGCGTTGGTGTCGCGTTCGATGGCGGCGAGGCGGTTCTTCAGCCGGTAGCTGGGGCCGTTGATGGAGATCACTTCGCAGTGGTGGAGGAGCCGGTCGAGGATCGCGGTGGCGAGGACCTCGTCGCCGAAGACCTGGCCCCACTCAACTGAGGCTGGCACATGTTCCCCGAGCCGAGAGTGCCCTGCGACCTGGCCGTTTCAGGGGTCTGAATGTCTCTTTGATTGTCTTGCTGACAGCGCGGTTTTGTAGGCGCTACCTTCATTCGTCAGGTGCGAGGAAGGTGTGCCGGATGGTGGAGTCGCGTCTGCGGGTGATCGAGGGCCGGGCGGTGCCCGAGGTGCCCGTTGCCTGGGATCCGTGGGAGTTCCAGGCGCTGTGTGTGGAGGCGTTCGTGGCCTCGTGGCGGGCCCGGGGGTTCAGTCCGGTGACTGTCGACAATGACATCGGCCTGCTGGAGCGGACGTTGAAGGCTCTGGGGCGGCCGGCGTGGGATGTCACGCCCGAGGACATCGACCGCGTGGTCGGCGGCCTGGCCGTCGAGGGGCGGGCGCCATCCACCCGCGGTCGTGTCCCATGAAGTGGTGTAGTGGTCGTGCGCCAACAGTCATGAAGTGGGCGGGAGTTCGTCGCGGCCGGGGTTGGCGGGGTAGATCTTCTCCATGCTGGCCTCGGGCAGGTAGCGGCGAGGGAACGCGATCCATTCGTCGTGCATCTCGAACAGCACGGCGGTGACCAGCCGCAGGAGCGCGTCGTCGTTGGGGAAGACCTGGACGACGTCGGTGCGACGCTTGATCTCGCGGTTGATCCGCTCCAGCGGATTGGTGGACTGGATCTTCTTCCAATGTCGCTCGGGGAAGGCCGCGAAGGCGGTCAGGTCGTCCTTGGCCTCCAGCAGCATCTGGCTGAACCGCCCCGGGTTCGGTGGGGACTCGATTTCGTGTAAGGATTCGAGTCATGGCACGTCCCTCTTCCTACCCGCCTGAGCTGCGCCGTCGTGCGGTGCGCATGGTTGCCGAGGTCCTCGGTGACTACCCGAACGAGTCGGCCGCGCTGCGGGCCGTCGCGGAGAAGCTGGGCATCGGCTCGGCCGAGACCCTGCGCAACTGGGTGCGACGCGACCAGGTCGACTCCGGTCAGCGCCCGGGCACGACCACGGAGGAGTCCGCGCAGATCAAGGCGATGAAGAAGGAGATCGCCGAACTCAAGCGCGCCAACGACATCTTGAAGGCCGCGGCGAGTTTCTTCGCGGCCGAGCTCGACCGGCCACACCTTCGCTCGTAGCGTTCATCGACGAGCACCGGGGCCGCTTCGGCGGCGTCGAGCCGATCTGCCGCGTTCTCACCGAGCACGGCTGCAGCATCGCCCCCTCCACCTACTACGCCCAGCACAAGCGCCTGGTCTCGCCGTGTGCTCGCACTCTGCGCGACGAGGAACTCAAGCCGCTGATCAAGGAGGTCCATGACACCAACTACCGCGTCTACGGGGCCCGGAAAGTCTGGCGCGAGCTGCAACGCCAAGGCCACGAGGTGGCCCGCTGCACCGTCGAACGCCTGATGCGTGAACTCGGCATCGCCGGCGCCGTGCGTGGCAAGAAGGTGATCACCACCATCCCCGACCCGGCCGCCGTTCGCGCCCCGGACCTGGTGGACCGTCAGTTCGTCGCCGGCGCGCCGAACCGCTGCTGGGTCGCCGACTTCACGCACATCGCCACGTGGTCCGGCGTCGTCTACGTCGCCTTCGTCGTGGACACCTTCTCCCGCCGGATCGTCGGCTGGGCCGCGTCAACGTCCAAGGAGACCCGGCTCGTCCTGGACGCGCTGGACATGGCGCTGTGGCAGCGCGACCGTGACGGGTTCCCCCACCAGAGAGGCGAGTTGATACATCACTCGGATGCCGGGTCGCAGTACACGAGTTTCCGGCTCGCCGAGCACCTGGACGCCGTCGGCATCGCGGCCTCGATCGGATCCGTCGGCGACGCCTACGACAACGCCCTGATGGAATCCACCATCGGCCTCTACAAAACGGAGCTGATCAAGCCCGGCCGGCCCTGGAAGACCCTCGCCCAGGTCGAGCTCGCCACAGCCGAGTGGACCGACTGGTACTGCCACCGGCGACTCCACGGTGAGATAGGCCACGTCCCACCCGCCGAATACGAGACCGCCTACTACCTCACAGCCACAAAACCCCAGGTCACAACCACAACCTGAGCTCTCTACCGAACCCGGGGCGGTTCAGGCTGACCTTGGGGAACTGCTTGCCCAGCATCTCGGCGACGCTGTCCAGCTGGGCCCGGACCGCGGCCTCGGCCGGCTGGGCGAAGATCGTGCGGATCGTCGCGGCCACCATCTCACCGGCCTCCTTCGGGATCACCGCGAAGGCGTTCCTCAGGAAGTGAGCCTGTAAAGAATCAACACAGCTCTTTCGTCGGCGTGTTGACTGCTGGGACGGATGCCAGGAGGGCTTCGGCCGTGCGGTGCTTCACTGGTGCCGGGGGCAGGTGGAACCCATCCTCCTTCAGCAACGGGCGGACGTCGCGGAAGGCGTTCCCGATGGTGCTCCGGTTCACCTGGAACAACTCGGCCAGCACTTCACCGGTGCAGACGTGGCGGTGGAAGAGGACGGCTGCCAGGACACGTTCCGCATCGGTGATCTTCTGGGCGAACACTCCGCCGCGGGTGCCGGGCTGGCGTGGTCCGCCGCGCTGGGTGTGGCGGCGGCGCTCGACCAGTGCTGCCTGTCTGACCGCGAGGCGGTCGACGAGTTCCTGGAGGCCGGCGCGGCTCATGCCGGTCAGGAACGGATCGCACAGTGATTCGGGCAGAGGCGGTCGGCTTCGGGCGGGCAGGACGCCGGTGTGCACGAAGGCGACCAGCTGGGCCGGCTCGGTGAACAGCAGCGTGGTCGGTTCGACCGTGATCTTGTGCTGGTCCAGAAGGCGGCTGGTCTCGGCGATCGCCGGGCCGATGACCCGGTCGGTCACCTCCAGCATCTCCGCGAGGACTCGCTGGGGGCAGACCTGCCGCAGGTAGAGGAGGGTCAGGAGGATGCGGTCGCGGCCGGAGAACAAGGGTTTGCCGTGGTCGGCTGCCGCCTTTCGGCGCGGTCCGCCCCGTTGTCGGAAGCATCGCTGTTCGCGCTCGGCCTCCTGGGCGGTGGCCAGTCGGTTCGCGAGGGCGTCGAGTTCCGCCGTGCTCATGCCGGTCAGGCGGGCGTCGTCCAGCAGGTCCAGGACCGTTCCGCGGTCGGGGGCGGTGGCGAGGTGTGTGGTTTCGGGAGGTGTTGTCTCCCCGCCGGTTGGCGCGGGGTGGAGTGTGTAGTTCCAGGTGCCTCGTGTCTCGTGGGGTTCCAGGGGCAGGGCGTTCATGCGGGCCTTGCTGATCGCGACGCCGGTCGGGTAGGGACGCTCGTCCAGCTCGGCCACTACGTGCAGTCCGCTGCGGGTGGTGGTGGAAGCGATCGTGTTGACAACGACTTCGTGGCTGGTGAGCGGCCTGCCGCGCCAGTTCATCGTGATGTGGGAGAAGAGCCGGTGCTCGATTTTGTTCCACTTTGAAGTGCTTGGCGGGAAGTGGCAGACCGTGATCGCGAGCCCGGTCTCGGCGGCGAGCGCGGACAGTTCCGCCTTCCAGGCGCGGTAGCGGTAACTGTTGGAGCCGCCCGCGTCTGCGGTGATCAGCAGCCGGGTCGCGTTCGGGTAGTCGAGGCGGCCGCGGGCCTGCCACCACCGGCGGATCGTGGCGACCGCGAACGCGGAGGTGTCGTGGTCGACCCCGACACTGACCCAGCCAGTGTCGGCCGCAAGGTCGTAGACGCCGTAGGGAATCGCCGTTTCGCCCTTCGGTCCGGTGAAGAAGCTGTGGTCCTCGACCTGGACCGGCTCGCCCTTGGGTCGCCACTCGCGCCCCGCGTTCGGCAGTTGTCCGAGCATCTCCTTCTTCTTGGCATCGACGCTGATCACCGGCTCGCCCGCCGCCTGGAACTGTTTGACCTGCTCGTTGATGTACTGGAACTGCGCGTCCCGGTCCGGGTGCTGGTCGCCTTCCAGGGTCTTGGCGTTCGACTGCAGGCTGAAGCCGTTCTCTCGCAGGAGCCGGCCGACGGTCACCGGCGAGATTTGGCGTCCTTGCCGGGTGAGTTCCGTCGCGAGCTTGCGCAGCGACTTCGTCGTCCAGCGCAGCGGCGACATCGGATCGCCGCGCTCGTCCGGCTCGACCAGGGCCAGCAGGGCAGGCAACAGCCCCGGGTCCAACTCGATCGCGCTCTTGCGTCCCCCACCCGGCCTGCGGATCCGCCCGTCCGCTAGGGGTTCGACGCCTGCCTCCAGCTCGAAGACACCCTTGCGGACGGTGCTCTCGCTCGCCCCGGCGATCCTGGCGACAGTCCGGACTCCGCCATGGCCCAGCAGCCTGGCCTCGGTCGCCAACGCCAGCCGCCGCTGCCGCTCGTTCAAGTGAGGCAGCAACACCTCGAACCGCGCAGCGAGTTGGGCCAGGGCCGAGTCCGTGATCGCCATACCAGGTCAACGAGCCCGGACACGGCAAGCAACACCTTGTTCGCGACCAGGCTCAGTGAACGCGACAGCGCTGGTAGGCGGCGCCGAGCATGACCTTGCGGATCGCCTTGACCAGACCGCTGTGGCGATCGCCGATGACCAGCCGGACCCCGGTCAGCCCGCGTTCGCGCAACGAGCGCAGGAACTCGGTCCAGAACATCTCGGTCTCGCTGTCGCCCACCATCAGGCCGAGCACTTCCCGGCCACCGTCCTCGGTGATGCCGGTGGCGACCACCACGGCCCGGGAGACGATCTGGTGGTTCACCCGCGCCTTGCAATAGGTCGCGTCCAAGTAGACGTAGGGGAAGCGGGTGTGGCCCAGGGGACGGTCGCGGAAGGCGGTGAGCTGTTCGTCCAGGTCGGCGCAGATCCGGGAGACCTCGCTCTTGGAGATGCCGGTGTCCGCGCCGAGGGCCTTGACCAGGTCGTCGACCGAGCGGGTGGACACGCCCAGGACGTAAGCCTCCATGATGACCGCGTAGAGCGCCTGGTCGATCCGGCGGCGGCGTTCCAGCAGGCTGGGGAAGAAGCTGCCGGTGCGGACCTTGGGGATGGCCAGCTCCAGGTCGCCGGCCTGCGTGGTCAGGGTCTTGTCGCGGTGGCCGTTGCGCCAAGTGGTGCGGGCATCGCTGTGCTCGCCGGGTTCAGCGCCGATCCGGGCGGTCGCCTCGGCCTCGATCAGCTCCTGAAGCATCCGCTGGGCGACAGCCCTGATCAACTCGATTCCATCCGCCGTACGCAGTGACTCCATGAGGCGGAGTAGGTCAGACTGGGACAAGGCCATCGCGCACCTCTTACTCAACGAGCCTTCCTACTCGGAGAGTTGCGCGATGGCTTCTTCATGACCAGGGGTTACACCAAGATCCCTGCTACACCACTCAGCGGGACGCCATCCCACCCGCCGCGGATACGTCCAGATCTTCAAAGGCTTCCACCGGTTCCTGCAGGCCCGCAAAGCCGTCGAGATCGAGGCCGCGTTCGGGGTCCGACTGGTCTGCCCGGTGGACGAGTTCAACGCCTCGCGGCATGTCGGCGACGACTCCCCGGCCCTGCTGCCTCCGCCGACCCCCGAGCGGGTCGAGGAGTTCTTCGAGTTCCTGAAGGCCCGGATCGCCACCGCCCGCAAGTACGCGCCCGCCGCCCGCGACTACGCGCTGTTCCGGACGCTGTATCACGCTGGCCTGCGCTCCGAGGAAGCCTCGCTCCTGGACCGCCCGGACGTCCACTTCAGCCGCGGGCCGTTCGGCAAGCTGCACGTGCGCTTCGGCAAGGGCGCCCACACCTCCGGGCCCCGTCCGCGCTGGGTGCCCATGCTCGACCAGCTGGACCTGGTCCTGCGCTGGTTCCTCGACGACGTCCGCGGCAAGTTCCCCGACTCGCCCGCGCTGTTCGCCGACGAGTCGGGCGGCCACCTTCACCAGGGCACCGTCCGCAACCGCCTGCGATACCTGATGGAGCTGGAGGGCCGTCCGGCCGCCGACCGGTTCAGCCCGCATGCCCTGCGCCGGGCCTGCGCGACCCACAACTACGAGCGCGGGGTGGACCTGGTGGCCATCCAGCAGCTACTCGGTCACTGGACTGTCAGTTCGACCATGAGATACGTCCGGCCGTCGGCCACGTTCATCGAGGACGCGTATCGACGCGCCGTGACCAGCACCCTCGGCGAGCTCACTGGAGAGGAACCCACGCCGTGAACATCAAGTGGAAGCTGCGGATGGCCGCCGCCCAGCGCGAGGTCTGGACCGGCGCCCAGTTGAGGCGGCTCCTGGCCGAGAAGGCCGGCCTGGAACTGTCCTCCGCGTCGGTGTCAGCCCTGTTCACCAAGGAACCCTCGCAGGTGAAGATGTCCACGCTCGCAGCGTTGTGCACCGCGCTGGAGTGCACCCCCAACGACCTGATCGAGGTCGATATCACCCCCGTCGAACGCCCTGTGGCTCCTCCTCGACCGGCAGCCGATCTGCCGCGGGTCGCCTCGGCCCGGGGCCGGTCCATGCCGCCGATCTGACGGAAGGGGGTCCGGGCGAAGCATGGGCAAGAGGCAGCGGGACTGTGTCGGGTGCGGGGCGCCGGTCGGGTTCATCGACCGGCAGCACTGCTGCCGCTGCACGGCCCGGATGAAGGACGAGGCCGCCCGCGCGTCCTGCCCTGCCTGCGGGAGGTCACGCGTCCTGCAAGCCGACACCGGACGGTGCATCACCTGCTCGCGGACCTGCGCGGGATGCGGCCGCCCGGTCCGCTCACCGACCGCCAGCCACTGCGGGATCTGCCGACGCGAAGCGGACAGGCAGGCCGCGAAGCAGGTCTGTCCTCGTTGCCGGCGGCCCGGCTTCCTGCAGACCGGCACCGGATGGTGCGGCCACTGCTCGCGCCAGCGGCAGACCAAGCAGCCACCGCGGCAGTGCGTCGGCTGCGGCGAGGTGCGGCGCCGTGCCGGGCTCGGACTCTGTTCGGCCTGCTGGCAGAAGCACCCCGACCGCCCCTTCATCGCCGCCGAGAATCTGGCCGCGCGGCTCGCCGAGCCCGTGCCCTGGCTGGGTGACTTCGCCGGCCATCTCGCCGAACGGCACTGCGCGAGTCGCGCCTGCATCATGATCAGCACACTGGGCAGACTGCTGGAGGACGAACAGCCCAACCACCCCCAGGCCCTGCTGGACCGCGCCCGTCACCCCGGCCGGTCGATGGGCTCCCTCGCCCGGGCGCTCGAAGGCTTCTTCACCCAGCGCGGCCTCGCCCTTCCCACCGACCAGGCGCAACGGCTCGCCGCCGGACGCCGCCGACGCCGCATCGACGCCACCCCGCTCCCGCTGCGACCGCAGGTCCAGGCGTTCGCCGAGTCCATGCTGCGAGCACGCGAGCGCGCCCTCAAGGCCGGCACCCTGCCTCGCACGGACAGCACCATCGAGGCGGCCCTGGCCATCGTCCGCGACCTCGCCCGCTTTCTGACCAGCACGCGCAACAAGCAGGACTGGGCCCTGACCGACGTGCACGACGTCGAGGCCTTCCTGGCGACCATGCCCAGGGCCCGGCAACGCCGGCTGACCGTGCTGCGGCAGTACTTCCGCTTCGCCCGCTCCCGCAAGGTCGTGCTCATCGACCCCACCCGGGGAGTGAAGGCCAAAGGCCCGTCAGGGTTCAGCGGCACCACCGTCGCCGTCGGGCAGCAGCGGCAACTGTTCCGCCGCTGGACCACCGGCACCGACGCGCACCCGCACGAGGCACTGCTCGGAATCCTGGCCCTCCTCCACGCGGCCTCCAGCAGCGAGGTCCGGCGCCTGCGCGTGGACGACCTCGACCCCACCAACCGCACCATCCGCCTGGGCAAACGCCCGCATCGGGTGCCTATGGACCCGACCAGCTGGTCGGCACTCCAACGCTGCCTGGCCCACCGCATGGACCAGCGCACCGACAACCCCCACGTGATCGTCACCAAGATCACCAAGAGCGGCCGGGCACCGGCGTCGACCGCCTATGTCAGCCACCTCCTGGACCCCTGTGGCGTTCCGCCTCGGACTCTGCGATGCACCCGCCTTGCCGACCTCGTGAACACTCTGGACCCCAAACTCGTCGCCGCAGCCCTCGGCATGGATCCCGAGGGCGTCATGATCTACCTCGCCGATCACGTCGATGCAGGACGCCTCCCTGACGCGTAATCTCCGCGACGGGTGGGGCCTCCGTGATCTACCGTTCAACCGATGAGCTCCCACGACACCGACCTCGACACGCCGACCGCCGTGACCGTCCGCTGCCAGAACAACCGCTCCGTCAGCGTGCGGCTCTGCGTCTGCTCCCGGCCCGACGAGGACCGCGTGCAGTACGCGGTCGAGGCGTCCGCGCCGGGGCTGACCATTCGCGTTGACGAGGTGGTCTCCTGGAACTGGGGCGCGGACCTGGCGCCCTTCCTGGAGGGACTGGCGGTCGACTTCCGCGGCTGGGACGGGCAGCGGGTCTGGCAGACCAACGACCGGGATCTCAACGTCAGCGCGGTCTTCCGCTCCGGTGGTCACGTCGGGCTGACCTGGACTCTTCGCCCTTGGAGAAGTGCGGCTGGTGGTTGGGAGGCATCCGTTACGACCTGGCTCGACGCCGGCGAGCAGATGTCTGCCCTGGCGATGGATGTCCGACGCTTCCTCACCCAGCAGGACGGCGGCCGTGACTGATCTGCGGCTTGTCTGGACTCTCAACGGACACGGGTGGGCGGACTGCCGGATCGCTGACGGGCAAGCCGATGCCGAAGTCACAGCGTCGTACATCACCAGCGCCCCCGAGGATCTCCTGACGGCGATCGCCTGGCTGGTCAGCGGTGAAGCCGAGACGCGTGCCCAGTTCGAGGCAGAGCCCACCGCTTTCCGGTGGATCTTCTACCGCGCAGGCGACGACGTATGGATCCGCGTCCTTCAAGTACCGGACGGCTCCAAGCACGACAACGCTGGCACCGAGATCTGGTCGACCCAGCAGAGCGTCGACGCCGTGGCACGAGCGGTGATCCGCTGCTTCGACGAAGTCGCCACGAAGTACGGCGAGAGCGGATATCGCGGCAAGTGGGGCGAACACTTCCCCCGAACCGAGCTCGAAGACCTCAGGTCGCTCTGGCGCACGCACCGGTTCGACCCGCCAGCCTGACCCCCCGAACCCGTCGACATTCGGCACTGCCTCGCACAGGTTGAGCGGAACATGTGCGCTTTGCTGAAGGTCTTGTTCGAGGTCAGGATGATCGAGCCCCTCTCGTAGCGCTTGGAGATCACCTGGAAGACCAGGTTCGCCTCGGCGCGTTCCAGGGGCTCGTAGCCCACCTCGTCGACCACGAGAACGCTCGGCCGCAGGTAGGCGCGGAGCTTGGTGGTCAACCGCCCGGCGGCCTCGGCGGTCTTCAGCTGGCGGACCATGTCGTCGAGGGTGGTGAAGTAGATCGAGAAGCCGGCCCGGCAGGCGGCGACCGCCAGGGCGACCGCGAGGTGAGTCTTGCCGACCCCGGGCGGGCCCAGTAGGGCAGCGTTGGCCTTGGCCTCGACGAAGGACAGGGTAGCCAGGTCCTTGACCTTGCGCGGGTCGAGCTCGGGCTGGAAGGAGAAGTCGTAGTCGTCCAGCGTCTTGTGGTGCGGAAGCTTCGAGAGCCGCAGACCTTGGCGGAACCGGCGTTCGTCGCGGACGGCGAGCTCTTCGGCCAGGACGAGATCGAGGAAGTCGAGGTAGCCGAGCTTGCCTTCCTCGGCGCGGGTGGCGTACTGGTTCAGGCTCTCGGCTAGGTGGGGCAGGCCGAGCTTGGCGGCCGTGGTGCGGATGCGATTGCCGGTCAGCTGGCTCAACTGGATTCCTTCGTCGTGGAGTTGGTGGTGAAGGGCCGGGTGCCAGTCAGCTCGTCATAGACCGACAGTGGGCGGCGGCCGACTTCGACGCGGGTGGCCGCGCTCCGGTGCAGGAGGGCCTGGAGCGGCCCTGCCTGCTCGCCCGGGGCGTCCTGGTGGCGGGGCCGGGGCAGGACATCTCCCGTGGTGACGCGGCGGTTGTCGCCCTTGGGCAGGCCGTCCCAGTGCTTCTGGTCGACGACCCGGGCGCCGCGGCCGACCGCCCGCGGGTGGACGGCCAGCAGGGTCTCACCGCTGGCGTCGGGGGCGGTGGAGTGCAGCATGATCTGGGACTTCGTGGCCCGGATCTCGACCAGCTGGCGGGGGCGGACCCGGCGGGCCGGCACCGAGTAGAGGTTGGCGTCGAAGGCGACCAGGCAGTCCTTGCCGACGTGCCGAAGGTGCCGCTGGGCGACCACATAGGGCCTCGGCGGCAGCGGCCGCAGGGCCATGTGGTCGCGGACCGCGCGGTGGCCGATGACCTCGCCGTGGGTGCTGTGGACGCGGGCCCGGCGCAACGGCACCCAGGCCGTGAACGCGGCGTCCAGCTCCTCGATGGAGGAGAAGGCTCGCCCGGCCAGGACGTGGTCGCGGACGATCAGGACTTGCCGTTCGACCCGGCCCTTGCCCTGGGGGCGGTAGGCGGCCAGCACGTCGATGTCGAAGTCGTAGTGCCCGGCGAACGCGACCGCCTCGGGGTGCAGCGGGACCGCCTCGCCAGGGGCGACGTGCCGGCGGACCACGGTCTTGGTGCGGTCGTAGACGATCGTCATCGGCACCCCGCCGAAGTGCGCGAATGCCTGACGGTGGCAGTCGAAGAACGTCGCCAGGTCCTGGCTGGTGGTGAAGCAGCAGAACGGATCGCGCGAGTAGGACAAGGTCATGTGGAAGGAGTAGACCTTCGGGATGCCGAGGTGGGCGAGGATCTTGCCCTCGTCACCCCAGTCGACCTGGGCCTGGGCTCCGGGGATGACCTCGAACCTGCGGTGCAGCCCTGCCAGTTCACCGGGGCTGATGCCCAACTCCTCGGCGACGCGGGGCCTTGCTTCTTGGAGGTAGATCTTCACGCGCTGGTAGTTGCCGGTGAACCCGTACTCGTTGACCAGTCGTTCGTGGACCACGGCGCCCTTGATAAGGATCTCGGACCGCAGCATCGCGTCGATCAGCGGCGCGACCTCGTCCACCATCCGCTTGCGGGACTGCCCGTTCGAGGTCCGGCGAGGCGGTGCGATGGGCGCCTGGGCCGCCAGGTACTTGCGGACCGTGCGGCGGTTCAGCCCGGTCTCCTTCGAGATCTCCGACAGGCTCATCGCCCCGGACTCGTGCAGACCGCGGAATCGTCGAAGCTCCAACCAGCGATGCGGGTCCAAGACCATCGTCAGCCGCCCTCCGCCACCCGAATAGACCAAGCAGCAGACTGCCGGGCAGCGGCCCTCAGCACCTCAAGAACTGAGCACGTTCACTCGTACGTGGCTGGGCACTTTCACCTGTACGCCGACAGTAGGTCGCCGGCAGGCGGTCGGGCCGGGCCTGTTCGGCCCAGCAGTTGCCTGCGGTGGGGCGGATGCCGAGCGGGCCGAACTCGTCGAACGCGAAGGTCCGGTCGGGGAAGCGGTCCAGGACGTTCTCGATCCGGTCGATCTTGGCGTCGTACTCGGGGTCGGTTGATTCCTTCCACGTCTTGGTGCGCTGGAAGGTGACGCCGCGTCGGGCGAGCAGGCAGCGCAGGGCCTCGCGGCCGATCCGGATCACCCGGCCGTGAACCTTGCGCAGGTAGGCGAGCAGTTTGCGGATCGACCAGCAGGTGAAAGGCTGCCCGAGCCTGGCCGGGCGGGTAGTGGCCGTCTGGACGACGAAGTCCTCGTCGTCAGGACTGAGTTGGCGGGGACGGCCTCCCGCCCATCGAGGGTCCAGGCAGGCCAGGCCGATCTCGTTGAACCGGTGGATGACGTCGCGCACGGTGTCCTCGTCCGCCTGGACCAGCTGGGCGATCACCGGGACCCGGTTGCCGCCGGCCGAGGCCAGCAGCATCATCGCCCGCCGGTAGCGCACCGTGTTTGTACTGCCCCGACGAACGATCCGCTGTAACTGCTGACCCTCCTGGTCGGTCAATCGACGCACCTTGACCGGCTCTGCCACCACGCCCCCAAACCGTTGGATGTCGCCTACATCCAACCGGTTCTGGCCCTACTATCGCCAACCCGGTGAACGTTCTCGGTCACGGCACTAGTGTGATGCGCCGTAAATCACGAGGGAAACTATTCCTGCGTTGATGGCCCAGGTGGGTTGATCTTGGCGAGGTAGTCAGCGAGGGATTTGAGGATCTCGTCGGCGGTCTTGGTCCAGGTGAACGGTCTCGGGTTCTGGTTCCAGGTGGCGATCCACGCCTTGATGTCGTCCTCGAGGGCTTTGACGGAGGTGTGGACGCCGCGGCGGATGAGTTTGTCGGTCAGCAGGCCGAACCAGCGCTCGACCTGGTTGATCCAGGACGAGCCGGTCGGGGTGAAGTGGACGTGGAAGCGCGGGTGCCGGCCGAGCCAGGTTCTGATCTCGGCGGTGTTGTGGGTGGCGTAGTTGTCGCACACCAGGTGCACGTCGAGCTCGGCGGGGACGGCCTTGTCTATCGTGACCAGGAATTTCTTGAACTCCAGGGCCCGGTGGCGGCGGTGGAGTTCTCCGATGACGGTTCCGTCGGCGATGTTGAAGGCTGCGAACAGGCTGGTGATGCCGTGGCGCAGGTAGTCGTGTGTGCGGCGTTCGGGCATGCCCGGCATCATCGGCAGGACCGGCTGGGACCGGTCCAGCGCCTGGATCTGGGACTTCTCGTCGACGCAGAGCACGACCGCCTTCTCGGGCGGGTTGTGGTAGAGCCCGACCACGTCCACCACCTTGTCCACGAACTGCGGGTCGGTGGAGAGCTTGAAGCTGTCCTGCTGGTGCGGCTTGAGGTCGAACTTCTTCCAGATCCGCCCGATGGTCGACTTCGACAGCCCTGTGCGGGTGGCCATCGACGCCCGCGACCAGTGCGTGTCGTTGCCCGGTGTCGACTCCAGTGTCGCCACCAGCACGTCCTCGACCTGGTCGAGCAGGATCGAGGGCGGCCTGCCCGGACGCGGCTCGTCCTGCAGGCCGTCCAGCCGCTTGTCGATGAACCGGGCCCGCCAGCGCTCCACCGTCGACTCGTCAACGCCCAGGTCCATCGCGGCCTGCCGGTTCGTCCCGCCGTCCGCGCAGCGCAGCACGATCCTGGCCCGCAGCGCGAGGTACTGCGCGGTCTTCGCCCGCCTGGCCCAACGCGTCAACTGGTCCCGCTCGGCGTCGCTCAGGACCAGGTCGGCCTTCGGGCGACCGATGCGGCCCTCATCCTGCAGGCCGGCCAGTCGGTCAGCAGCGAACCTACGACGCCACTTGGACACTGTCTTCGCCTGGACGTCAACATGCCGCGCGGCAGCGGCATTCGACATGCCGTCAGCGCACGCCAGAATGATCCGGGCCCGCTCGGCGGCTCTCCGGTCCCACGACCCGGCTCGACGCACCAACTCGGCACGCTCGTCCTCGGACAGCGAGATCACCACAGCAGAAGGCCCAGGGTGCGACACCCGAAAAGGGTAGCAACTTTCCCTCGTGATTTACGGCGCATCACACTAGCGGCGTTGGCCCGGCGGTAGAACGGTCGCGTAGCCGGGATGGCGCCCGACCAGGGCAAACGGCCTGAGGCCGGCGGGGGTGGTCTGGCCTGCGAAGGTTTCGTGCAGGGAAGGGATACAGCATGGCTGCCCCACCCAGGACCACGGCCGGGGATCGCATCGATGAATCCCTCGTCCAGGACTTCGAAGCCGAGCTGAGGGGCGAGCTGAGCCGCCCGGGGGACCCCGGCTACGCCGGCGCTCGGCAGATATACAACGGGATGATCGACCGGAGGCCGGCACTGATCGCCCGTTGTACCGGGGCGGGTGACACCTTGGATGCTGTGCGGTTTGCCCGGGCGAACGAGCCACTCGTCGCTGCCCGTTGGCGGTGGCCACAATGTCGCGGGCAATGCGCTGTGCGACGACGGGTCTCGTCATCGACCTCTCTCCGATGAAGGGCGTCCGAATCGACCCAATGGCACGGACGGTCCGTGCCGAGGCCGGTCTGACCTGGGGCGAAGTCAACCACGATCTCCAGCACTTCGGCCTGGCGGCGACCGGGGGGTTCATCTCGACGACGGGCGTCGCCGGTCTGACCCTCGGCGGTGGACTGGGCTGGCTCGTACGCAAGCACGGCTCGCCTGTGACAACCTTCTGTCGGTCGACATCGTCACGGCCGACGGCCGGCTCCTGACCGCCAACTCGACCGAGAACGAGGACCTCTTCTGGGCTATCCGCGGCGGCGGCGGAAACGTCGGCGTCGTCACCTCCTTCGAGTTCCGAACGCACCCGGTCGGCACCGCGCTGGCCGGTATGGTGGTTCACCCCGTCCCCGCAGCGCGGGACGTCCTGCGCTTCTGGCGCGACTACGCCCCGGGCGCTCCCGAAGAACTGACCGACGGCGCCTTGCTGTTCACGGCACCCCCCGAGCCCTTCATCCCCGAGAGAGCGCACGGTGCCCCCGTCCTCGCTCTGTTCGGGGACTACGCAGGGGACCTGTCCGCTGGCGAGAGCGCCATCCGGCCGCTGCGCGACTTCGGCCCGCCGGTGGCCGACCTCATCCAGCCCATGCCCGACAGCGCGGCCCAGACCATGGCGGACTCGATCTGGCCTCATGGAGTCCAGAACTACTGGAAGTCCAACTTCCTGGCGGAGGTGAGCGACGAGGCCATCGACACGATCCTCGCCAAATTCGCCACTGTTCCTTCGCCCCTGACGACCGTAGTGATCGACCACAACGGTGACGGCGCTATGAACCGAGTGAGCCCGGACGCGACCGCGTTCGGCCAGCGAGACTGGTCCTACAACCTCCTCATCACCTCACTGTGGACGGACCCTGCGGACTCCGACGTGAACATCCGCTGGACGCGCGCGTTATGGGCGGCGATGGAGCCGTTCACGAGAGAGGGTGTCTACGTCAACTATCTCGGCGCGGAGGGGCAGGACAGGGTGCGGTCGGCGTACGGCCCAACTACGACCGGCTGGTCAACGTCAAGAACACGTACGACCCGACCAATGTCTTCTGCCTCAACCAGAACATCGCACCGACCGGGGACGAGCGGACGCCTGAGGCCACAGCGTGACGAAGGCCCCTGGAAACCGCCACTGCGGTCGGGGCCTTAGAGCTCGTAACACGATCTCGTGGGTGTGGGCTGGTGGGCCGTGTCCGGTGTGACGATTCGTCCGTTGGTGGTGGCGTGAGTGCACCGTGGATGGTCGATGACGAGCTGTGGGCGCTGATCGAGCCGGTGTTGCCGCCGTGGCCGGAGCGGGCTCCGGGGCCTCGGCCGGTGGACGACCGGCTGTGCCTGCAGGGCGTGTTGTTCGTGCTGTTCACCGGGATCACCTGGCAACAGCTCCCGCCGGAGCTGGGCTTCGGCTCCGGGCAGACATGCTGGCGCCGGCTGTGCCGGTGGACGGAGGCCGGGGTCTTCGACCAGGTCCACCGGATACTGCTCGCGGAGCTGAACGCGGCCCGGCGGATCGACTGGACGCGCGCTTGTGTAGATGCCTCCCATGTGCGCGCGAAAAGGGGGGTGCCGGGGTTGGCCCGTCGCCGGTCGATCGCGGCAAGTCGGGCAGCAAGCACCATCTGATCTGCGACGGGAACGGAACCCCGCTGAAGGTCATCACGACCGGCGGCAACGTCCCCGACGTCACCCAGACTCTCGCGCTGGTCGACGCGGTCCCGCCCGTGGCCGGCCAACCGGGGCGCCCCCGCAAGCGGCCCAAGTCCCTGCTCGGCGACAAGGGCTACGACAGCAGGCACGTCAGGCGAGAGCTGATCAGACGCCGGATCCTGCCCGTCATCTCCCGCCGCGGAGAGCCCGACATCCGCGGCCTCGGCAAACTCCGCTACGTGGTGGAGCAGACCTTCGCCCTGCTCCACCAGTTCAAGCGCCTCGCCGTCCGCTGGGAACGCCGCCTCGACCTGCACGACTCGCTCATCTCGCTTGCATGTGCACTCATCTGCTGGAGAAGGATCAACAAGCCGACAGCGTGATCGTGTTACGAGCTCCAAAGGGCAGAGACGGGGAGGGACGCCGGAGGAGTGGGTCACCATCGAGGAGGCGTACCGCGCCGCCGGACTGGCGGCGGAGTTGCTGCACCCGGCCAAGTGCTCCCCGATGCTGTTCCCGAAGCTCCACTTCACTTCGGACTACCCGCTGTTCCGCTCCTGGGTGAACGGTCCGCAAGGGCAGCGTCTGGGCCTGTCCCCGATCCCCGAGGTGCTGGTGAACCTGCGGATGCTCAGGCGGACGCTCGCGGTGGAGATAGCCAATCGGCCCGGTGGACTGCTGGCCACGAAGATCGCTCTGAAGCATGTCAGCGTGGCCACTACCGAGGGATACGCCAAGCGCGGCCCGGCGGTGCTCAGGCCTCCTTGCTGGCCGAGGTCGGCAAGTTGGAGGCCGAACGAAACAAGGATCTCACCTGGCAAGTCTGGCAGGACTACAAGAACGGCCGGATGCCCGCCGGCCCTGGCGCGAAAGGCCTCATGGACTTCTTCGCCTCGGTGGACGGCCAGGCGGGCCGCTCACCAGGGCAGGCCCCGAACGTGAAGCGGAGCGACCAGGAGGTGATGAACCTCCTCGCCAAGCGTGCGAGGACCCTCCACCTGGGTGTCGCGAGCTACTGCTGGTTCATCGATCCCTCGAAGGCTCTATGTCTGAAGCTGGCGGGGACTCCGGGGGCGACCGAGCCGCTGGTTGGCATGTGCGACGCAGCGCGCTGCCCGCAAGCGACCCACCATCCGTGCCATCGCCCGGTCTGGGCCGCAAGCGCGGAGAACAAGAAGGTCTTCATCGCCTCCATCGGCCGAGGCCAGAACGCGGAGAAGGTCCGCTTGCAGAGCGAGTTGGACCGCGACCTGCGGGTTCTGACCGAGCTCGACGCTGCCGCCGGAAGGAACTGACATGGGACGTATCAGCGAAGAGACCCGCGCCAGCAACGAGGCGTCCATCCGGGCCGCGATGGACCGGCTGCTGCGGGGCGACTTGTCGCCCGGTGGCAAGTGCGACCTGAAGACGCTGGCCGCTGAGGCGGGTGTCACCCGCACCGCCTTCTACCCCAAGAAGGCCCGCGACGGCTCCGAGCGGTCCGGCCCCTACCAGCACCTGGCTGAGGAGTTCGAACGGCGCCTGAAGGCCCTTCAGGACGCTGGCGACATCCCCGACCCGCGGGCGGCCCAGATAGAACGGCTGAAGACAGCGAACGCCGAGCTGGAGAAGCGGGTCAAGGACCGCGACAGGGTGATCGCGGAGCTCACCGCGTTCAAGCAGCTCGCGCTGTCCCGGATCGCCGCCCAGCACCTGGAGATCGACCGCTTGCGAGGAGACCTGGCCAGGCGGCCCGAACTGGCCGGCCCGGTCGGCGTCGTCGCGTCACTGCTGACGCCGCGCGGTAAGACCTAACCCTAGTCACGCAGTTGACCGCGCCTCGCGCGCCCTGGCAGCGCACTCAGGCACGCGAGGCGCGAGCGGCCGCTCTTCCTCACGACCCGCCGACCGCCGCCGCCTCGCGCACCGGGTACAGTGCGGACGACTGCAACACCGCGACCCCGAACTCCGCCGCTGCCTCGTCGCTCATCTCGTCCGGGATCGGAGAAGTCGCCCTGACATCGAGGATCTTGCCCGCGTCCTCGCCGCTGACCGGTGCGAACAGTGCGAAGTTCACCTTTGTCCCGGTCAGGTCCCGCAGAGAGTTCCAGCGCACCCCTTCCAGCCCCTGTTCGTGGGCCCGCTGTGCGAGCTCTCGGCTTCGTGGGTAGCCGATGTCCATCTCGTGCACAAGAGCTGCGTCGATACCCATGACCCCCAGGTTGGCGTTCACGTTCAGGTCTACAAGCCGCAGGTGGTGAGTAACCGACAGCCAGGCAAGGCACCGTTTCCTGACCTCGTCCGCAGGTACTCCCGGGCCGCTCACACGCAGGAACACCTCGATGAACGCGCCGAGAGGTGACGAGGCGACGTAACACGTGCCGGCCCCGCCGGACAGGTCGAACCGACAGGGCATCTCTCCGCCGCAGAACCAGACCGGACTGCCCGGCGTTCCATCCTTCAGCTTGCGCCGGTATATCCGGAACAAGTCGGCGTCCGGTTCCAGCAGGTAGAGCGCAAGCTCGCGGGTCATTGCGCCAGCCTCGCCACCGTCACTCGGGCAGACCACTCAAGCTCCTCGGGGGACACCTTCGACAGCACCTTCCGCGGCTCTTGGTCCTCCAGCTCGGGCTGCGGAGTGGCAGCCCACAAGACCACGGTGTCCGGGGAGAACAGATCGTCGAGGCCGGTCCGGAACACCTCCAGAATCCTCGCCACCGTCTCGGAGAGGCGGTTGCCCGGAGCGGGCTGGGCGAATTGCCACAGTGGCAGGAAGACCTCGTGCCGACCTACCAGACCGACCAGGTGCCCGCTCTCGACCTCGCCGACAATCTCCTCCGCAGCCCGGTGCCACTGGGCGGCCAATGACTGCGCGGTCACGCACTCCCCCAGCGCTAGGTGCCAGGACAGGTTGCTCACCGCAAGTCCCGCCGCGTCCTCGCCGATCGCTCTGAGGACCGCCTCGTCGAAGCCGTGAGTGCTCAGCTGGCGATGGCGTTTCCACTGTTCGTGGAGCACACGGGCGAACGCCTCAGCCAGGACCGATTCCTCGTCCATGCGTCCACCGTACGGCCCGGCCCGTGCCATCGCCCGGCCAGTCCGCAAGCAGTCTCCTGGTGCTGGACGGCCAGGCCAAGGACGGAAACGGCCCTGGCCGCTGAGGCAGGTGTCACCCGCATCGGCCGCCGAGCGCCTTGGTCCCGAATCGTCCGTGAGCGTACTGCTCCTCGAGCAGGCCTTCCGCGACGAGCGCATCTTGGACGACTTTCACGCCTTCCGGATACACGCCCGGCTCATGCGGTCCAGCTGCGGGGTCCTGGTGGAGTGCGCGGGTCAGTAATGTCAGGTCCACGACCGGGGAGGCTGACTTGGAGGTCGTACGGACCTCGCCCACCGGCCGCGCGGGGTGTCGCTGCTGGGCGGCCCGGGTCTCGCTGGACCTATGAAGTGCTGAAAAGTGCCGCGCGCTGGCGAGCAGCGGCGAGTTCGCTGCCGATGCGGGCCGGGCTGGCGTACTCCCGCCGAAGGTCTGCGACCGCGCGGTCCTGACTGCGTGCGGCGGACTCAATCTGCTGGTTCACTCGCTCGGCGAGGTCAAGCACTCGGTCCACCATCTGGTCGGGAGGAGGATCGGGAGCGTTGTGCAGCCGAGCGAGTTCCTCAGCCAAGTCAAACAACGAGTGTCCAATCGCGGCGAACTCTGGGTTGCGGCGGCGGCGGTCCTCGTCGTATCGGGGCTCGATGTCGTAGCCGACCTCGATCATGTCGAGCGTGGTCGAGCGACTGCATGATCCCGGGCTGCTGGTGGCGGCAGTCTCGGTTGCCGTCGCACTGATGTCGAGAGTGTATTTCCCGTGGTGAGCCGTGTTGCGAAGCAACAGCGTGCTCTTGTTCCACCCGTCGGTAATGCTGTAGGTAATAGTGGTGTTGCGGATGCCCAGATCGGTTGTGATGTCCGGTGGAATTTCTGCCGACATTGCCGCTTGAACGGCAACCTCATCCTGTCTGCCACGCGTGGGGAGCGGGGCGCCGTTTACTGACCACTCAATCCTCGCTGCTGCGAAGCCGTATCCGGTTGCGACGACGTCGTGCTCGAGGATGTCCGCGGTCGGCCAGTAGTGGTATTCGCGTTCCTCGCAGATGAATCCTGCGTTTGGCTCGAAAGGTCGAGGGCGCGTCGGGAGATACTCGGGGGCGACTGATCTGGGTCCAGGATTTCGACAGCCCGACGGAGCGATCGTTGCCGTCACGCAGGGGGAAGACGTTGTCTACCGGCATGTTGATGCCTGATCCAACCGGGATGTGCTCGGCCAGGATGCGGGCGAAGGCGGGGAATGCAAAATTGTGACCGACGCCTGTGAGGGCGTCAAATCGGTCGGCCAGATCCGACCCTCGCGTTCGGATGATCTGCTCGAGGGAGTAGCCCAGCTGATGTCGCAAGTAGTTGATGAAGAGGATTCCGCAGCCGTAAGAGACCCTATCGGCGTCCGATTGGGCGGTGTTGGTGACCCAGTCCGGGCGATCCGTGGTGCCTAGCCACTCGTTCACCCTTGGACCATTGCCTGATCGGTAGTAGCCAATAGGGTGCAACTCGGTGGCCAACACGATCGACAACGCCTCACCGTCGCTCCAACTCCGGTTCCAGCCGTAGCCGGTGAAGTCCATCAGGATCTCGGCCAGCTCCGCGACGAACAACATGCGAGCAAACTCATCGAACACATTCTGCTGCGACGGCGTCGGCGCCGTCGGGATGTAGGTGCTGCCGATCGAGATCCGGCTGATCTGGTCCCGCAGCCATCCCAGGTTCGAGACGTCGCCTGGCCCATCAGAATGCGACACATGTACCCAGGTCCCGTACCGGTTGCGGCCCCCGGCGTTGAAGTTGCAGTCAAACAACTTCTCAAGCGCTGCAAGATCCGCTTCGCAGGTCTCCCCGATAGCTTGCGCACGCCGCAACGCGTCGGCATCGGGCTGTTGATTAAGCCATTCGCCGTAGGTGATGACGAAGTTCGGCGTGTCTGCGGCTACGGAAAACCCAAGCCAATCTTTCATCTACGTGCCTGCTTTCTGCATCTGCTCGGATCAGTTCCCAGCCCGCTAGGACGAAGACGGTGCCAGTCAGAAAGATACAACCCGGCTAGATGTACATATATCCGAGAATGGCGATGTCCGCCACGCTCGCGGGCACCACATATCGAAAGGGGTCCAGAGCCGCATCTGCACCGACGAGGTTCGGTGTACCCGAATGCGTGAGTTGCCACCTGTCCCAGATGCGGTCCACATTTGCGTGCAGGAGCCAGAAGATTGGGTCTTTTGCAGCCGTAACCGGATCAGTGATGGTGCCGTTGCACCAATTGTGTACGTCGTTGTGGGCATCGAACTCTAGCCCCAGGGTGAAGTCTGTATACGTCTGCTTTAGTAGAATTCCGTCGACGGTGGCCTGCGTGGGAAGAGAGCCACCTCGTGCTCCGGGCGTGCCGCGCTGGACGTTTGGCGGCTGCCATACCCAATCGGGCCGATCGTGGTCATTGGCGTAGTCCCAATAAGGAATCCTCAGGTTAGGCTCATACGTACGCAGGGTCTGCTCAAGCGCATAGACGTAAGTCCGATGCCATGGCAGGAACCGCTGGGTGCCAACAGGGCCGCCGGCGTGCTCCATGGTGTGCATACGGTGGCTCATGTCTGAATGCACGTCGGCCCACCCTTGGTAACGGCCGCTTGCGTATGCAGCTTGCAGCGCTCCATTGAACCGGCTTCGCTCGGTTTCGCTCAGCCGCCTGTGATCCCACCGAGTCCTAGCAACTGCGCGGGCAATGGCGGTCAGCCCATCCTCAACCTTCATGGACCATCTGAGCTGGCTATCCATCAAAGGCGACCAGAGCTGAGCAGCGACTTTGCTGGTATCGACATCATCGACTCCCGCATCGAAGATCCATGAAGAATCGCTTACGGGACGGTCGGGTACACTTCCTACGTCTCGCAGGAGTCGGGCAAATCGAAGCGCGAGCAACTCCGGGTCGAGTTGTCTACCAGCTCCCCAGTCCACTTTCATAAGGTTGAAGTCATCCCGGTCAGGGAATCGACCTTCCGCGTGCAATTCCCCACGGCGCTGACCGTTTCCGGCGTCCTTCGAGGGTTTGACTCGGTCTCGCGAATTCCTCAGGGCCATGCCGTTCCCTCCAGCTAATTACGCATGCACGGGCTAGCGGATAGGAAGACCGGCCATCGTGACTGTCGGCGAGCATCGACGGAGGGCTTCGCTACAACCAATCTGTAGGTCTGTCCGCCGCCGAGCGAGTCTTCCGCGTCCAGGGGAGTGACAGGCCCTTCCGAACCCGTTGATGTATTGAACGTGATCGCAGAATGGGAGTGAATTCTGGACTGGTACGGCAGAGCTGGGCCGTCTTGTCTCTGCCGCGGTGTGGAGGTGGTGGCTTCCGCGCTAGCGCTAGCCTGCGGCACTTAGAGCTCGTAACACGATCACGCTGTCGGCTTGTTGATCCTTCTCCAGCAGATGAGTGCACATGCAAGCGAGATGAGCGAGTCGTGCAGGTCGAGGCGGCGTTCCCAGCGGACGGCGAGGCGCTTGAACTGGTGGAGCAGGGCGAAGGTCTGCTCCACCACGTAGCGGAGTTTGCCGAGGCCGCGGATGTCGGGCTCTCCGCGGCGGGAGATGACGGGCAGGATCCGGCGTCTGATCAGCTCTCGCCTGACGTGCCTGCTGTCGTAGCCCTTGTCGCCGAGCAGGGACTTGGGCCGCTTGCGGGGGCGCCCCGGTTGGCCGGCCACGGGCGGGACCGCGTCGACCAGCGCGAGAGTCTGGGTGACGTCGGGGACGTTGCCGCCGGTCGTGATGACCTTCAGCGGGGTTCCGTTCCCGTCGCAGATCAGATGGTGCTTGCTGCCCGACTTGCCGCGATCGACCGGCGACGGGCCAACCCCGGCACCCCCCTTTTCGCGCGCACATGGGAGGCATCTACACAAGCGCGCGTCCAGTCGATCCGCCGGGCCGCGTTCAGCTCCGCGAGCAGTATCCGGTGGACCTGGTCGAAGACCCCGGCCTCCGTCCACCGGCACAGCCGGCGCCAGCATGTCTGCCCGGAGCCGAAGCCCAGCTCCGGCGGGAGCTGTTGCCAGGTGATCCCGGTGAACAGCACGAACAACACGCCCTGCAGGCACAGCCGGTCGTCCACCGGCCGAGGCCCCGGAGCCCGCTCCGGCCACGGCGGCAACACCGGCTCGATCAGCGCCCACAGCTCGTCATCGACCATCCACGGTGCACTCACGCCACCACCAACGGACGAATCGTCACACCGGACACGGCCCACCAGCCCACACCCACGAGATCGTGTTACGAGCTCTTCAGCGTGCGTCCACGTGCTTGCAATGAAGGCGATGTTCCCTCGCACGGCTTTCCCCCCGTCCCCGTGGCATGCCTGCGCCTTGCTCGGCCGAGCCTGCCGGGGGGCGACGGCGATGTCCATGTTCGGACCTCTCGCCGCCGCGCGCACCCGGTCCTGTGAACCCGACGGAGGATCAGGTGGTCACACGTCGCGTCGGCTGACCACCGGGTAGGCGACGGCCAGCAGCGCGGCGGCGAGGGCGACCAGGGCCCCGAGGAGCTGCCAGGGGTTGACGTCCGGGTCGAGCCCGTTGCCGAACAGGGCGGCGGAGATGCTCACGGGTGCGTAGAGGATCAGGTAGCGGCCGACCGCCTCTCCGGTGAAGAGGCCGATGATGGTCGGCAGCATGACAAAGCCGAGCATGGCGCTGATCGCGCCGGCACTGTGCCGCAGCAGGGCTCCCATCGCAAGCGACATCAGGCCGATCGCGGCGAGGTAGAGGCTGCCGCCGACCACGGTCCTGAGCACCTGTTCGGTCGGCTGCGGGCCCGCCTCGTCGCCCAGCATCGCGATGGCCACCGCCGTGAACGTCCCGATCGCCGCGGTGGCGAGGACCAGGACCAGGGCGAAGAACACCAGGGCCTTGGCGGTCAGCATCCGTGCCCGCCTCGGACACGCGGTGAGCGTGCTGCGGATCATGCCGGTGCCGTACTCCGAGCTGATGGTGAGCACCCCGAGCGCGATGACGGGGATCTGGCCGATGAAGAAGCCGCCCATGCCGAGCCCCAGGATGTCGTCGCCCGGCTGCACCGTGCCGTCGGAGAACACGACGGCCAGGGCGCCGACGCCGAGGATGAAGGTGAACATGGCGGCCAGGTTCCAGACCGTCGAACGGACGCTGCGGATCTTCGTCCACTCGGAGGCCAGGGCGTGGCCCAGGCGGGCCTCCTCCACGGGAATCGGCGAGGCGAAGACCGGGGAGGCCTCGCGCGGGGGAGCGGTGGGGGTGAGCACTGGTCAGGCCTCGTTCTCGTCGTAGTGGTCATGTGCCGAGCGGTACTCCACCTCGTCCTGGGTGAGCCGCATGTAGGCCTCCTCCAGCGAGGCGTGATGCGGTGACAGCTCGTGCAGCCGTACACCGTGCTCGTGGGCCAGGTCGCTGATCTGCGGCAGTGTCGCCCCGGTGACCTTGAGCGCGCCGTCGGGCTCCGGCTCGGTCCACGCACCTGCTTCGGCGAGTACCCGGCCCAGCAGGTCCCGCTGCGGCCCGTCGCCGTCCGGGGTGCGTACCCGCACGTAGCCGGCGGAGTGACGGTCGATGAAGTCGCGGACGGACATGTCGGCCAGCAGCCGTCCCTGGCCGATCACGATCAGATGGTCGGCGGTGATCGCCATCTCGCTCATCAGGTGGGAGGAGACCAGGACCGTACGGCCTTCGGCGGCGAGGCGCCGCATCAGTGTGCGCACCCAGTGGATGCCCTCCGGGTCCAGGCCGTTGACCGGCTCGTCGAAGAGCAGCACCTCGGGATCGCCGAGCAGGGCCGCGGCGATGCCGAGCCGCTGGCCCATGCCGAGCGAGAAGCCCTTGGAGCGGTGGTCCGCCACCTGGTGAAGGCCGACGATGTCGAGTACCTCGTCCACCCGCTCCCGGGGGAGGCCGGCGAGCTGGGACAGGCAGAGCAGGTGGTTGCGGGCGCTGCGGCCGCCGTGCACGGCGCGGGCGTCGAGCAGGGCGCCGACCTTGCGGGCGGCGTTGGGCAACTGCCGGTACGGGTGGCCGTCGATGGTGACGCTGCCTGAGGTCGGCGTGTCCAGGCCGAGGATCATGCGCATCGTGGTCGACTTGCCTGAGCCGTTGGGCCCGAGGAAACCGGTGACGACACCTGGCCGGACCTGGAACGAGAGGCTGTCGACGGCCGTCTTGGGGCCGTAGCGCTTGGTGAGGCCGTGTGCCTCGATCATGAAGGGCGTCCTTGGTGTCTGTGGTCGGCCGGACTGGTTCTCGCACAAGACGACGGCGGCATACCCGGCGGTTTCCCGACCCGACAACATGAACTATGATTCATGATAGGTGCGAACGGTGATCATTCAGCGGGAGGGATGACGGCATGAAGGTGATCCTTCTCGGCGCGACCGGCATGGTCGGACAGGGCGTCCTGCGGGAGTGCCTGCGTGACGACGCGGTGGAAGGCGTGCTGGTGCTCGGCCGGACGCCGACCGGCGTCCGGCACCCGAAGCTCCGCGAGATCGTGCAGCCCGATCTGACCGACCTCGGCGGGGTCGAGGCCGAACTCTCCGGCTACGACGCGTGCTTCTTCTGTCTCGGCGTCTCCTCGGCAGGCATGAAGGAGGAGGCGTACCGCCGCGTGACCCACGACCTCACGCTCTCCGTCGCCCGGACCGTGTCCGCCCTGAACCCCGGCCTGACCTTCGTCTATGTCTCCGGGCAGGGCACGGACAGCTCCGAGCGGGGCAGGCTGATGTGGGCCAGGGTGAAGGGCAGGACCGAGAACGACCTGCTCGCCCTGCCCATGGACGCCTACATGTTCCGCCCCGGATTCATCCAGCCGATGCACGGCGTCACCTCCAGGACCAGGCTCTACCGGGCCGCCTACCGGGTGACGACGCCCCTCTTCCCGGTGCTGTGGAGGCTGTTCCCGAACCAGCTGACCACCACCGAACGCCTGGGGCGGGCGATGATCGCCGTCGCCCGCTCGGGTGCGCCCGGCCGGATCCTCGGGACGAGGGACATCAACGCCCTCGTCCCGCTCGCTCCGCCGTCCTAGCGACTCACCTTGAGGGACGGGCAGGCCCAGGACAGCGGAGTCCCGTCAGGTGGAGGGCCGTGGTACGTCCCGTCGCTCACCGACAGGTTGACGATGAGGTAGGCGTGCCACGTCCTGCCGACCCCGCGGCCGTCGGCGTGGACGAGGTGGCCGCCCACGTACCACTCCACCGTCCGGGCTCCGAGGACCACCCGGAGTCCGACGGTGGCGCCCGGTGTGACCGTCGGGTCCTGCCAGTACCGGTAGCCACCCTTCACGTGGTTCGAGAGCTCCAGCGTCCCGGGGTTGTCCGGGTGGTACTCGAACACGTCGATCTCGTTGCCGCCGTCACGCCAGGTCCAGATGGCCGGCCAGGCGCCCCGGCCGCTCGGGAGCGTGATCCGGGCATCGATGACATCGCCCGTCCGCACCTCGAACGCCTCCGGGCTCCCCTCCGTGGTGAGCAGGTCGCAGTCCCACAGGTCGTCGGCCTCCCTCGCCTCGGCGCGGAAGACGCCGCCCGGGCAGTAGCGGGGTCTTAGGTGGTCGAGTTTGTGGTCGGAGCGGTTGGTCGGGCCCATGTCGGGATAGGCGCTGCTTCGTCCGGCGGTCCACTGGTGGGCCGAGGTGAAATCAGCGGTGAAGACGACTCGGCGGGTGTGTGGTGTTGAAGTTCGTTCACTCTCCATCCTTTGATTATGGCGTGAGTCACATTTCCGGTAAACATCTGACGATAGGTCAGATCATATGACGAGCAGTCATATTGCTTACGACATGGGCGTCCTGGTGGCTGATGCACCATCAGACATGGTCATTTCTCGATCAGTTGGGCCGCCACGTCGACCCGTCATCCCGGGCGGGGCGGAGTTACCATCGCAGTCCCCAAGGGCGGGGGACAGGGATGAGGGGCGTACAGCTGTCATGACGTACACGCACACACCGCACGACCGGGCCGAGGCCGACCAGGCCACCGGCCCGCTCGCCCTGTTTCCCGGACGCCCGGCGCCCGCGCCGCGCACGCTCGTCGACGTGCTGGACGCCAGCGTCCGCGCCCACCCGCACGAGCCGGCCCTGGACGACGGCTGCACCGCGCTCAGCTACCGGGCGCTGGCCGCCGAGGTCGAGGCGCTGCGCCGCCGCCTGGCGGGGGCCGGGATCGGGCTGGGCGACCGCGTCGGCGTACGGGTGCCCTCGGGCACCAACGACCTCTACGTCTGCATCCTCGCCGTGCTCGCCGCCGGCGCCGCCTACGTCCCGGTCGACGCGGAGGACCCGGACGAGCGCGCGGAGCTCGTCTTCGGCGAGGCCGCGGTGGCCGCGGTCCTCGGTGCCGACCGCACCCTCACCGTCACGGACCACCGGGCCACCGCCCGCCCGGCAGGCCGGCCGAGCCCCGACGACGACGCGTGGATCATCTTCACCTCCGGCTCCACCGGCAAGCCCAAGGGCGTCGCCGTCACCCACCGCAACGCCGCCGCCTTCGTCGATGCCGAGGCCGCGCTCTTCCTCCAGGACGAGCCGATCGGCCCCGGCGACCGCGTGATGGCCGGGCTCTCGGTCGCCTTCGACGCCTCCTGCGAGGAGATGTGGCTGGCCTGGCGCTACGGCGCCTGCCTGGTGCCCGTACCGCGCTCCCAGGTCCGCAGCGGCGCAGACCTCGGCCCGTGGCTCGCCGAGCAGGAGATCACCGTGGTCTCCACGGTGCCCACCCTTGCCGCGCTCTGGCCCGCCGAGGCGCTGAACGAGGTGCGGCTGCTGATCTTCGGCGGCGAAGCCTGCCCGCCCGAGCTGGTCCAGCGCCTGGTCACCGAGGGCCGCGAGGTGTGGAACACCTACGGGCCCACCGAGGCCACCGTCGTCGCCTGCGCCTCGCTGCTGACCCGCGAAGGCCCGGTCAGGATCGGCCTGCCCCTGGACGGCTGGGAGCTGGCCGTGGTGGACGAGGCCGGCGACCCGGTCCCGATGGGCGGCACCGGGCAGCTCGTCATCGGCGGCGTCGGGCTCGCCCGCTACCTCGACCCCGAGAAGGACGCCGAGAAGTACGCCCCGCTGAAGTCGCTCGGCTGGGAGCGCGCCTACCGCAGCGGCGACCTCGTCCAGGCCGAGCCCGAAGGGCTGCTCTTCCTCGGCCGCAGCGACGAGCAGGTCAAGCTCGGCGGCCGGCGGATCGAACTCGGCGAGGTGGACGCCGCCCTGCAGGCCCTCCCGGGCGTGGCGGGAGCCGCCGCGGCCGTCCGGACGGCCAGGGGCGGCAACCAGCTGCTGGTCGGCTACCTGGTCACCCAGGAAGGCTGGGACCACGCCGCCGCCGTCGAGCGGCTGCGCGCCGAACTGCCCGCCGCCCTGGTGCCGCTGCTCGCCCCCGTCGAGGCCCTGCCCACCCGTACGTCCGGCAAGGTGGACCGCAACGCGCTGCCGTGGCCCCTGCCCGACCTGGAGCGGTCCGGCCCCGCCGAGCAGCTCTACGGCACCGAGGCCTGGCTGGCCGAACAGTGGAGCGAGATCCTCGGCGTGCCGGTCGGCAGCGCCCAGGACGACTTCTTCGCGATCGGCGGCGGCAGCCTCGCCGCCGCCCGGCTCACCACGCTGCTGCGCAGCCGCTACCCGGCGGCCGCCGTCCTCGACATCTACCAGCAGCCCACCCTGCGCAAGCTGGCCCGCCACCTCGAGCGCTCCGCGCAGGGCGACGGTGCGGCCCGCACCGTGGGGCTGGTTCCGACCCGGGCCAAGATCGTCCAGCTGCTCCTGCTGCTGCCGCTCTTCACCCTGGTCGGACTGCGCTGGACGGTGGGGCTGCTGGCCCTGGGCAACGTCCTGGAGTGGTTCGGCAGCTACCCCTGGGCGCCGACCGCGTCCTGGTGGGTGGTCGCGGCCGGCGGCCTGCTGCTCTTCAGCCCGCCCGGCCGCCTGGCGATCGCGGCCGGTGGTGCCCGGCTGCTGCTCCGGGGACTCCGGCCGGGCAGCTACCCGCGCGGCGGCAGCATGCACCTGCGGCTGTGGACCGCCGAGCGGCTCGCCGAGCTGAGCGGGGCGACCGCCCTGTCCGGCGCCTGGCTGGTCCGCTACGGCCGCGCACTGGGGGCCAGGATCGGGCCCGAGGTCGACCTGCACTCGCTGCCGCCGGTCACCGGCATGCTCCGGCTCGGCCGGGGCTGCGCGGTCGAGGCCGAGGTGGACCTGTCCGGGTACTGGCTGGACGGGGACCGGCTGGAGGTCGGCACCGTGCGAGTCGGCTCCGGCGCGGTGGTCGGCACCCGCAGCACGCTCTTCCCCGGCGCCCGCGTCGGCAAGCGCTCCCAGGTCGCGCCGGGCTCCAGCGTCACCGCCCAGGTGCCGACCGGCCAGCGCTGGGCCGGTGCGCCCGCCGTGAAGCTGGGCCGGGCCGAGCGGAGCTGGCCCAAGCAGCGCCCGCCGCGCAAGGCCCGGTGGGACGCCGCGTACGGGGCAAGCGCTCTCGGGTTGAACCTGCTGCCCGTGGCCCCCGCACTCGCGGCGCTCGCGGTCGCCGCCCCGTTCGTCCACCCCGGTGACGGCCTCGGCGGCGCCCTGCGGGGCGCGCTCGTTGCGGTGGTGCCCGCCACCCTGGTCTTCGGCCTGGTCTACGCCGCGCTGCTGGCCGCCGCCGTCCGGCTGCTCAGCCTCGGCCTGCGCCCCGGCTGCCACCCGCTGCACGGCCGGGTCGGCTGGCAGGCCTGGACGGTCAGCCAGCTGATGGACCTGGCCCGCGAGCGGCTCTTCCCGCTCTATGCCGGCCTGATCACCCCGGCCTGGCTGCGGGCGCTCGGCATGAAGGTCGGCAGCCGGGCCGAGGTCTCCACCGTGCTGGCCCTGCCCAGCCTGACCACCGTCGGTGACGGGGCCTTCCTGGCCGACGACACGCTGATCGCCCCGTACGAACTGGGCGGCGGCTGGCTGCGTCTCGGCGAGGCAGAGATCGGCAAGCGGGCCTTCCTCGGGAACTCCGGGATGACCGCGCCCGGGCGCGCCGTCCCCGACCGGGGCCTGGTCGGCGTCCTGTCCGCCACGCCGAAGAAGGCCAAGAAGGGCAGCTCCTACCTGGGCATGCCGCCGGTGCGCCTGCCGCGCTCGGCAGACGCCGGCGACCACAGCCTGACCTACGACCCGCCGGCCCGGCTGCTCTGGGCACGCGGCCTGGTCGAGCTGTGCCGACTGGTGCCGGTGCTGGCCTCCGCCGCGCTGGGCGTGCTGACCGTGGCCGCGCTGGCCCGGCTGGCCGAAGCGGGCTCCCCGGTCCCGGCGGCGCTGCTCTCCGGTCTCGTGCTGCTCGCGGCCGGGGTGGCCGCCTGCGGGGTGTCCGTCGCCGCCAAGTGGCTGCTGGTCGGCCGGTTCCGGGCGGTCGAGCACCCGCTCTGGAGCGGCTTCGTGTGGCGCAACGAGCTCGCCGACACCTTCGTCGAGGTGCTGGCGGTGCCCTGGCTGATCGGCGCGGTGCCCGGTACGCCGGTTCTCAACCTCTGGCTGCGCAGCCTGGGCGCGAGCATCGGCCGGGGCGTCTGGTGCGAGAGCTACTGGCTGCCGGAGGCCGACCTGGTCACCCTGGAGGACGGCGTGACCGTCAACCGGGGCTGCGTGGTGCAGACCCACCTCTTCCACGACCGGATCATGCGGATGGATACTGTGATCCTTCGCGAGGGCGCCACACTGGGCCCTGGCGGGATCGTGCTGCCGGGCAGCACCGTCGGGGCCCGCAGCACGCTCGGGCCGGCCTCGCTGGTGATGCGCGCGGAGTCCGTGCCGGCCGACACCCGCTGGCTGGGCAACCCGATCGAGGCCTGGCAGGCCTAGCAGCAACCCGCACACGGCACATGGCACCTCGTAGATCGCAGGGAGCGTACGAACCGGTGAGTCCCAAGCAGGTGCCGGCCCCCGGCGTCGACCCCTACTTCCCGGCCAACGGGGACGCCCGCTACCGGGTCCACCGGTACGAACTCGCGCTGGACTACCGGCCGGGGCCCAACCGGCTCGGCGGCACCGCCCGGCTGAGCGCGGTGGCCGGCGCCGTTCCGCTGCCCGAGTTCGCGCTGGACCTGGCCGAGTTCCGGATCGGCCGGGTGCTGGTGGACGGCCGGGCCGCGCACTACACCCACCGGGCCGGCAAACTGCGCATCCGCCCGGCCAAGGCGCTCGCCGCCGGAGCCGCCTTCACCGTCGAGGTGCACTACACCGGCAACCCCAGGCCGGTGCGCAGCCAGTGGGGCGGCCTGGGCTGGGAGGAGCTGACCGACGGCGCGCTGGTCGCCAGCCAGCCGGTCGGCGCGCCCTCCTGGTACCCGTGCAACGACCGGCCGGGCGACAAGGCCTCGTACCAGATCTCGATCACCACGCCGTCCCCCTACACCGTGGTCGTCGGCGGCCGGCTGCTCACCCGGACCACCCGGGCCAGCAGCACCACCTGGGTGTACGAGCAGCCGGCGCCCACCTCCAGCTACCTGGTGACGGTCTCGATCGGCCACTACGAGACCGTACGGCTCATCGAGCCGTCCCCGGGGCCCGAGCCGCTCCGCGCGGTGCCGCAGACCGCCTACCTGCCCGCCCGGCTGCTGCCGGAGTTCAGCACGGACTTCGGGCGGCAGGCCCAGATGATGCACTTCTTCGAGGACGTCTTCGGGCCGTACCCGTTCGGTGAGTACGCGGTCGTGGTCGCCGACGAGGAACTGGACGTCCCGGTCGAGGCCCAGGGCCTGGCCACCTTCGGCACCAACCACCTCGGCGGCGCGCGCGGTTCGGAGCGCCTGGTCGCCCACGAGCTGGCCCACCAGTGGTTCGGCAACAGCCTCTCGATCGCCGACTGGCGGCACATCTGGCTGAACGAGGGCTTCGCCAAGTACGCGGAGTGGCTGTGGTCCGAGCACGTGGGCGGTCGGACGGCGGCCGAGCACGCGGCCACCGCGCACGCCCTGCTGGCCGGGCTGCCGCAGGACCTGCGGCTGGGCGACCCGGGGAAGAAGCTGATGTTCGACGACCGGCTCTACGAGCGCGGCGGACTGGCGATGCACGCGCTGCGGCGTGCCCTCGGCGACACCGCCTTCTTCCGGATGGTCAGGGACTGGGCCGCGATACACCGGCACGGCACCGTCAGCACCGCCGACTTCATCGCGCACGCGGCGCACTACGCGACGGGGCCGCTCGACGGCCTCTTCGACGCCTGGCTGCACGAGACCTCGCTGCCCCCGCTGCCGGTCGGCACCTGAACACTCACGGGTGCGGCCTTTCCCGGACGGTGAGATGGAGGGCGACCGGGGTCTGGACGGTGGTGGCCACGCGTCGGGCGTCGGTGCCGGACGCGGGCACGAGGGTCCATCGGGCCGCGACGGCGGAGGCGGCCACGGCGATCGAGGCGAGCGCGAAGTGATCGCCGAGGCACTTGCGCGTACCCGAGCTGAAGGGCAGATAGCTGAGGTCGCGGGCGGTGGGCACCCGCTCGGACCAGCGGTCGGGGTCGAAGCGCTGCGGGTGGGGGTAGTCGCCCGGAGCGTGCTGGATCTGATGCGGACTGAAGTAGAAGTCGGTGTCGGCCGCGAAGTGGTGCGGGCCGATCCGCACCTCCCGGATGCTGGTCCGGGTCAGCATCCACTGCGGCGGGTGGTGCCGCAGGGTCTCGGCAGTGAGAGCGCGCAGGAACGGCAGCCGTGCGAGGTCCTCGAAGGCGGGGGTACGGCCTCCCAGGGCGGCGTCCACCTCCTCGTGCAGACGGTGCTGGAAGTCAGGGGCGCGGCTCAGTTCCTGGAGCAGCCAGCACAGGGTGGCGACGGTGGTGTCGGCGCTCGCCACCAGCAGGGGCAACAGCTGCGCGCACAACTCCTCCTCGCTGAACGGCGCATGCGTGCCGTCGTCGCCGGCCGTCAGCAGGGCGTCGAGGATGGTCCCGGGGTCGGGGGAGGCCCTGGCGGCGGCCAGCGCACGGGTGCACGCGTCCTGCAACTGGGCCAGGGCCCGGTCGAATCGGCGATTGGCCGGCAGCGGGAGCCGGTGCACCGCCCGCAGGGGAAGGGCGGTACGGCGGAAGAGCCCGGCGAGCAGGCAGCCGGTGGCGTCCGCCAGTCGGCCGATCTCCGCGGGGTCCAGCGTCGGAAGCAGGGTCCGTAGCGCCACCCGGTGGACGTAGCCCGTGATCGCCCCGATCATGTCGACGGTGGCACCGGGCTGCCAGGCGTCCCGCATGGCCTCGGCCTCGGCGGCCATCACCGGGACGGCATCCGCGATCCGGGCGCGGGTGAACGCCGGCTGCATCAGCCGCCGTTGACGCGGATGCAGGGCGTTGGACGCCGTGAAGAGGCTGTCGCCGATGACCGCCCGGGTCTGCTCGAAGAACGGCCCGGTCTTGTCGAAGGAGCCGCTCTGCGTGACCAGCACCTCGTGCACCATCGGCGCCCGGCAGAGCAGGTAGGCCGGCCGTCTGCCCAACCGCAGCCGCAGGATGTCGGCGGTCGAGCGGCAGCGCTCCAGCCAGGCCACCGGGTCGCGCAGAAGCCGGACGCCGTGACCGATCACGGGCAGCCCGCCGGGCGCGTCGGGCACGGTCGGGGGCGGAATCGTCATCGCCGGCTCTCCGTCAGTTGGTGGGCGCCGCAGGGCGGATCGGGGCGGAGGTGGTCCGCTGCACGACCGCGGACAGGGGGGAACGCCTGCGCGTGGTCATCAGCATCCGTCCGCAGGAGAGGGAGAAGGTCGGGACCGGCCTGACCGCCTTCGCCGAGGCCGGGCACAGCTCCCATCGCGCGGCGAGGGTGGCCAGGACGATGGTCATCTCGGTCCAGGCGAAGCCCTCCCCGATGCAGCCGTGCGGTCCGAGGCCGAACGGGAGGTACGCCTCTGGGGTGACGTCGTCGGCCCGCTCCGGCGACCAGCGCCCGGGGTCGAACCGCCCGGGCTCGGCGAACAGCGCGGGATCGCGGTGCACCGCATAGGGCGAGAACATCACCGTGCTCCCCGCCGGGAGCAGGTGCCCGCCGAGGACGGTGTCCGCGACAGCGGCCCGCGAGAGGAGGTAGCCCGACGGGTAGAGCCGGAGAGTCTCGGTGAGGACCTGGCGCGTGTAGGGGAGCCGGGGCAGGTCCTCGAAGGACGCGGCCCGTCCCGCCAGCACCTCGTCCACCTCGCCGTGCAGCCTGCGCCGGACCTCCGGATGCCGGGCGAGCAGGTGGACGGTCCAGGCCAGCGTCCGGGAGACGGTCTCGGTGCCGGCGGTCAGCAGCGTCATCACCTCGTCGTGGATCTGCCGGTCGGCCATCGGCTCGCCGGTCTCGGCGTCCCGGGTCTGCAGCAGCACCGACAGCAGGTCCTCCTCGCCCCCGCCGCTGCTGCTCCGGCGTTCGGCGACGGCACCCCGGACGATGCCGTTGAGCGTCCGGATGCTCGCCCTGAACCGGCGGTTGACGGGTGTGGGCAGCCTGGCCAGCAGTCCGGTCGGGTCGAGTCCTCGGCTCCCCACCCACCTCATCAGGTGAGGCAGGCCGTCGACGACCTCGGCGGTGCTGCGCCGGTCGATCCCCTGCGAGAACAGGCAGCGGACCACGATCTCGGTCGCCAGCGCGGCGAACTCCTCGTCCGCGGACAGCCTCCGGCCCTCGCTCAGACCGTCCGCCCAGGACTCGGCCAGCCGGCTCATGGTGTCGGCGTAGCCGCGTACCTTGGCGTGGTTGAAGGCGGGCAGGATGAGCCTGCGCTGGCGCCGGTGGAAGGCTCCCTCCGAGAGCAGCAGCCCGTTGCCGGTGATCTGCGCCATCAACCGGTACTGGTCACTGGTCCCGAACTCCGAGGCCCGGCGGCCGAGCATCTCGCGGGCCAGGGCAGGGTCGTTGACCACGAACAGGCGGACCGGCCCGATCCTGACGGCGACGACGTCGCCGTGCCTGCGCAGCTCCTCCAGGAGGGCCAGCCGCTGCCACAGGAGTTGGCGGGCGTGGCCGACGACGGGCAGGGCCCCGGGGGCCTCGGCGGGAACTGCCGGTACGGGCATGGCCGCTAGCCCTTCCTGGTCGGCGCGGATCCCGCTGCGGTGGCGTGGGCCAGGCCGAGCAGGACGAAGATGTCGGCGAGTGCGGGGACGTCGTAGAGCAGCGGTCGCGGGCCCGCCTGGTCGGGCCGGCTGAGGTAACCGCCATCGGGCCGCTGGCAGTCGACGAGGTGGTCGACCGCCCGGCGCAGCGCGCCGCCGCGGGCGGGGGAGCGGCTGAGGGCGATCACCGCGTAGGCGGTGCTGATCGGGTCGCTGGGGTCGCCCGGCCGGTGGCCCCAGCCGCCGTCGGCGTTCTGAACCTCCGCCAGGTGGCGCCCGGCCCGCTGCTTCGCGGCAGCGCGCTCGGCGGCGAGCGCGCCGGATCGGCCGGCGTCGCAGGCCAGTACGGCGCGGAAGACCGCGTTGGTGGCGTTACGGCTCCAGCTGCGCTCGAAGGTCCCGTCCGGCTGCTGGTGCCGGAGGATGAAGCGCACCCCCTCGTCGACGACCGAGCGGTGGCCGGGGTCGGGCGCCAGCGCGTTGACGGCGGCCGCGGTCATCGCGATCTCGGACCGGGTGCCGCGCGCGAAGGTGGGGAAGCCGCCGTCGGGGTTGCGCTGCGCGAGCAGGTAGTGCTCGGCCGAGGCGATGGTCCTCCGGTGGCGGTCGGGGGCGGTGGCGCGCAGGAACTCGATGCCGTACGAGGTGTCGTCCACGTCGCTCTGGGACACGCCCGGGTGGAAGCCGAAGCCGCCGTCGGGGTTCTGCTGCGCGCCGACGGCCTCGGCCATCAGGCCCAGCAGGGGAGTGCGCTGCCCGGCTCCGGCGAGGGCCAGACCGGCGGTGGCGGTGGCGAAGACGTCCATACCGCTGATGAAGGCCAGCCCGCCGTCGGGCCGCAGCCCGGCCGTGACGTACGGGAGGGTCCGCCGGACGGCGGGGCGGTGGGCCGGGTTGCGGCGCAGGGCGAGCAGCCCTACCAGGCGGGCGAGGTTGTTGCACTCCCAGGCGGGCCCCGGCCGGACGGCGGGCATCAGGGCGGCCCAGTCCTGCGCGGTGAGGGCACCCGGGTTGCCGCTGCCGTGGGCGGCGATGACCTTCACGGCGGTCATCTCCAGGTGCAGCCAGCTCTGTTGTCCGCGGGCGTCGAAGGCGTCCGGGGAGCAGCGGGGGTGGTCCGCGGCGCCGAGCTCGGCGAGCAGGGTCTGGAACATCAGGCGCTTACGGGCGGCCGTGAAGTGGTCGATCGAGGCCAGGGCGCGCTCGGCCGAGGTGTCGCCGGGGACGGTCTCGCCGAGTGCGGCGCGGGCGAGAGCGGTCTGGACGGCGTCCGGCGGGCCGGTGTCGAGGGTGGTCTTGAGGTAGCGGGTGAGGCGTTCGCAGGTGTCGGGGTCGGCCTGCTCGGCGGTGAGCAGCCTCAGGGCGAGCGCGGACTCCAGGACGCGGCTCTCGCACGGGGCCTGCAGCAGCCCGTCGGGGCCCACCCGGGCAGCCACCCGACGGGCCAGCCGGTCGCGGCAGCGCAGGGCCGCGGTGTCCGGGGGAGTGACCCGTCCGGGCGCGGGCAGCAGGGCAGAGGTGATCATAAGGGCTTTCCGTGGGGACGTACGCGAGGGCCTAGGCGGGTCGGCCGAGCAGCCGGTCCAGGGCCTGACGGCCCGCGGGGACGAACGGCTGCAGGGCACCGGCCAGGGCCAACTCCGGTGCCAGGAAGGAGCACCAGGCGATCTCACGAGGGTCGGTCTGCAAGGGCTCGCCCGCCTCGGCCTGATGGACCGTCAGCCAGCAGGGGCCGGCCGGCGAGGCGTGGCGGGTGCGGAATATCTCGCGCAGTGTGGGCCGGATGCCGAGCTCCTCCGCCAACTCCCGGGCGGCGGCCTGGGCGTAGGTCTCACCGGCCCGTACCGATCCGCCGACCAGGACGTCGTAGTGGCCCGGGAAGACGGCCGCCCGGGAGGGGCGGCGGTAGACCAGCACCCGGCCGCCGCGGTCGGTGCAGACGGTCGCGGACACGCGGTAGTACAGGCCCAGCCGGGCGGCCAGGCCGCGCGGGCCGCGGGTGACCGGACGGTCGTCGGCGTCGACGTAGTCCACCGTCTCCTCGGTCATGCCTTCGATCACCTCGACCCGTGCGCAGCAAGATCCGCTCTCACGAAGCGTAGCGCATGCCATACTCTCCGTGACTCGGGCGCTTCATCCGAAACAGGGCACGGCTCGCCCACGGCCGCAGCTCGCCAAGGCCCCGCCCGGTCGGTTCGGTGGGCGCGAGCAGGGAGGACACGCATGACCACGGCAACCCCCGGAGTCCGGCCGTCGCCGCGGCCGCAGGGCGGTGCGACGCCCCCCGAGCTCGGGGCGGACGAGGTCGCCGCGTGGGGGAGATCGGGTACGGAACTGATCGACCTGCTCACCCGGGCCCGCCGGCTCGGACCCCTCAGCACCTTCCAACTCGGCCAGCGCCGCATTGTGTTGGTGACCGGCCCGGAACAGGTCCAGCACATCCTCGCCCAGCACCCGGACCGCTACCCCAAGCGCTCCCACCGCGCCCGGGTACTCCTCGGCGAGGGCGTCATCTCGGCCACCGGAGAGGCCTGGAAGAGCCAACGCCGCCTGCTGCAGTCCCAGTTCACCGCGACCGGGATCCGCCGCTACGAGCAGCGGATCGCCGATGCTGCGGGGCGGGTGGCCGACCGCTGGGCCGAGAAGGCCCGAAGCGGCGAGCCGACCGACGTCGGCCAGGACATGCAGTTCTTCGCGCTCGACACCATCTGGCGCTCGCTCACCGACCGGCCCCTGGACGACGACACCCACCGTGAACTGACCGCCGTCGAAACCGTGGTGGCGAGTCTGCCGACGGCGGCCGCCGCGCCGGCCACCTCACCCGAAACGGTGACCGCGGCGCTGGAGCAGATCGACGCCACGGCCTACCGGGCCATCGCCGCAGCCCGCGAGCAGCACGCCGCCGGAGGCGACGGACTGCTGCGCCTCCTGCTGGACACCGCCCGGACCCGTCCCGAGTACACCGACCGGCTCATCCGCGACGAACTGGTCACCCTGCTGGTCGCCGGGCACGAGACCACCGCGAAGACCCTGGCCTGGCTCTTCCTGCTCCTCGACCGGCACCCCGGCATCGCGGAGTGGGCCGCTGCCGCAGGCGCCCCCGGATCGCCGGTGAGCCGCAAGGAGGCGGTCCAGGCGCTCATCAGCGAGACCCTACGGCTCTACCCGGCCGTCTGGCTGATCCCGCGCCACGCCGCCGAGGACGACCTCGTCGACGGGTACCGGATCGAGGCCGGCACCGACCTGCTGCTCTGCCCCTACCTCACCCACCGCGACCCCGAACTCTGGCCCGATCCGTTCGAGTTCGACCCGACCAGGTTCCTCACCCCCGGACGCCGCCCGGGCCGTCCGGGCGCGTACCTCCCCTTCGGCATCGGCCCGCGCGCCTGCCTCGGGCAGCAGTTCGCGCTGCGGGAGATGGCCGTCCTGCTGGAGGCGCTGCTGCCCGCCTACACCCCGGCCTTCCACCGGACGCCGGCCGGCGCGGTCTTCGGTGCCAACCTCCGCCCCGACGGGCCGATGCCCGCCCGGATCCTGCCCCGGCCGAGCGCCGCCGGCCAAGCCCAGAACCCGCAAGGAGCGTCATGCCGTTCGACGAACTGAAGAGCATCCTGGTCTCGATGGGCCTCCTGGAGGGAGAGATCACGCCCGAGGCGATCCGGGAGGAAGCGGGTCTGGACTCCCTCGCGGTGGCCGAACTCACGCTGATCCTGCGGCGCGACAAGGGCGTTCCGGTCTCCGAGGAGGAGATCCACGGCGCCCTGACCCTCGCCGAGGTCGCCGAGGTCGTGAACAGCCGTACGGCGTCGGCCCGGTGACCGCCGACGCGGTCTGCGTCACCGGCGTCGGCCTGGTGACACCGGCCGGCGACGGCCGGGACGCCACCTGGGAGCGCGTGTGCAAGGGGCTGCCGACCACGGTCCTTGAGCAGGCGGCGCACTCGGCGTACCTGGCCTGCCGGGTGCCGCCCTTCGACCCGCAGCGGCTGGGCCGCGCACGCTCCCGAAGGCCCGACCGCTGCACGCAGTTCGCGCTGCTGGCCGCACAGGAGGCGCTCGCCGACGCCGGGCTCGACCCGCAGGCCTGGGACGGCGCCAGGGTCGCCGTGATCATGGGATCCGGCGTCTGCGGCGCCGAGACGTACGAGCGCGAGCACCGCGTCCTGCTGGAGAGCGGCCCGCAGGACGTCTCCCCGTACGCGGTGCCCAGCTCGCTGGCGAACTCGCTGGCCGCGCAGCTGGCGATCGAGTTCCGGGCGACGGGGACCAGCTTCACCGTCAACACCGCCTGCGCCTCCGGTGCGACGGCCGTCGGTTTGGCGCGGGACCTGCTGGCCCTGGACCGCTGTGACATCGCGCTGGTCGGCGGTTCCGAGGCCGCGGTCACGCCCTTCTTCCTCGCCGGATTCGACCGGCTGGGGGCGCTGTCCCGCCGGTACGACGACCCGGCGGGCGCGTTGCGGCCCTTCGACGCGGGCCGCGACGGCTTCGTGATGGGGGAGGGCGCCGGGATGCTCGTCCTGGAGCGGGCGGCCGACGCCCTGGCACGCGGCGCCCGGGTCCGCGCCCGGATCGTCGGGTACGGGGCCTCCTCGGACGCCCACCATGTGGTGGCGCCGCACCCGGAGGGAGCCGGGATCGCCGCGGCCGTCCGGGCGGCGCTGGCCGACGCAGGCGCAGGACCGGCCGAGGTGGCCCACGTCAACGCCCACGGCACCGGGACGGCGCGCGGCGACTCCATCGAGGCTGCCGCACTGGCGGCCCTGCTGCCCCACCAGCCCTCGGTGACCTCGACCAAGGGGGTCACCGGACACCTGCTGGGCGCGGCCGGAGCGGTGGAGGCCGCGCTGACCGTGCTGACGGTCGAACAGGGCCTCGTCCCGCCGACGGCCAACCTGACCGACCTCGCTCCGGACATCGACCTCGACGTGCCCACCGAGTGCCGGCCCGAGCGGCCGGCCCTGGCGCTCTCCACCTCGGTCGGCTTCGGCGGGCAGAACGCCGCACTCCTCGTCGCAGCCCCGTGAACCCCCACCGAAAGCCGTGAAGCCGTGACCCAGCAGCCGACCCTCCCGGAGGCGCTCCCCCCGCTGTCCGTCCAGGACAGGATCACCCTCGACCTCGCCCGCCGCGGCTCCGACAGCGCCATGCACCTGGGGCTGGTGATGCTGCTGGCCGGGCCGGCGCCCACGCGAGAGGACGTGATCGCCCACGTGAGCGCCCGGCTCGGCGGGGCACCCGAGCTGACGTACCGGATCGGCGGGCCGCCCGGCCGCCCGCGCTGGGAGGCCGACCCCGGGTTCGACGTCCGCCGCCATGTGCACGAGCTCGAGCTGCCCAGCGCGGCCGACCCGGACCGGGTAGTGGCGGCGATGCTCGACCGGCCGCTGGAGGAGGACCGGCCCCGCTGGGGCCTGTGGCTGATCCGTTCCACCGACGGCTACGCGCTCTGCTACCGCGCCCACCACGCCTTCCAGGACGGTACTGCGGCGATGGCCACGGTCGAGCAGCTCCTCGGCGCGGCGCGCCCGCAGGCCACCCGGACCCGCCCGCCGCACACTCCCGACCGCCGGCCGGGCCCGCTCACCGCGCTCACCCTGAAGGACCTGCTGCCCCCGGCCAGGCGCACCGCGCCCTGGTCAGGGCTCGGCCACCCCCTCACCGGGCGCCGCCGCGCCACCACCGCCGGCCTCGAGCTGCGCCGCCTGCACGCCGTCAGCCGCGCGACCGGCGCGAGCGTCAACCAGGTCTGCCTGGCCCTCGCCACCGCCACGCTGCGGGCCTGGCACCCGCAGGACTGGCCCGTCGACCACGCCGCCGGCGGCCGCGGACTGCACGCCAACCTCGGCATCAGCCTGCGCGGACCGGACGACTCCCACCGCCTCCTCGGCAACCGGGCGGGCGTCCTGCGCCTGCGCCTGCCGTGTGCCGAACCCTCGCCGCTGCGCCAGCTGGGACTGCTTCAGGAGGAGGTGCCGTTCGCGCGCCTGGCGGATCTTGCCGCGCGCCACCGGAGGCTCTTCCAGAAGCTCCCCTACTGGTGCGGGAAGCTGGGCCTGCGCCACAGCCTCGACCCGCGCTACACACCGCTGAGCCTGGCCGACGTACGCGTCCGCAGACCGCTGGAGTTCGCCGGCACGCCCGTCCACAGCGCCTACCCGCTGCCGGTCTCGGTCCCGGGCCAGCCCCTGTTCATCGCCTGGACGGCCAACCGGGCGCGGCTGCAGACGACGTTCCTGACCGACGAGGCCCTGCCCGGCGGTGGAGACCTTCCCGGCCTCTGGCACCGGTCGATGGAGGCCCTGGAGCACGCCGCCGCGCGCTGACCGGGGCGGCCGCTCAGCGATGCGGGACCCCTCAGCGATGCGGGCCCGGTCGGTGCGGCCGCTGCCGGAGGCGGGCACGCGCGGCGCTGGTGTTGTGCCGCAGCCGCTGGACGACCGAACGCTGGGCATGCCGGATCTGATGGTGGCGGTCGAACTGTTCGGCGAGCCAGTGCGAGCGACGCTCGACATCGAGCTCGTCCAGCAGCCGGTCGATGTTGGCCAGCAGCGCGCCGTGCAGCTCCCACTGCTCCGGCTCCTCCTGGGTCTGGGTCAGCAGAAGGTCGGAGACCGCGTCGCGATCCCGCCGGCCCGCCGCCAGCGACCGGGTCAGCTCGGCCTCGGCCTTCTCGGCGTTGGCCGAGACCTGGGCGGTGATCAGGCGGCCGAAGCCGTCCACGGCATGGGAGAGGTGGAGGAAGAGCCCCTCGAGCCGCTTCGCGGTCTCGTCCCCGTACGCGAGCTGCCCGTCGCGGTCGCGGGCGAGGTCGGTGAGGGAGCGGCACAGGGTGCGCAGCACCACCGCGCAGATCTCCAGCGTGTCGAGGCCGCTGCGCATCACCAGCCGGGTCAGCTCGCCCTGCCGAACGCGGGGGTTGAGCCGCAGGCTCTCCTCGGCCCGGGAGAGCTCGGCGTCGACCTGGGCGATCGCGCGGTCCAGGTTGCGTGCCTCCTCCAGCCAGGCGGTGGCCGTGGTCTGCGAGGTACCGCCGGGGAGCTGCCGGGAGATGTCGGCGAGAAGCCGGCGCATCCGCGAGGCCAGCTCCTCGATCGCGTCGCCGGCGGGCTGTACGTACACCGGGGGCGGCACGAGCGTGTTGAGCAGGATGCCGACCACCGCGCCGATCAGTGTCTCGGCCACCCGGTCCCAGGCGGTGTCCGCGGCGTGCGAGACCCCGAGGACCAGCATCCCGCTGATCGCCACCTCCGGTACGAACTCGTCCACCCGCAGCAGGTGGCCGAGGACGAGGGAGGACACGATGAGCAGACCCAGGCTCCACCAGGTCAGTCCGGCGAGCACCGTGAAGCCGAGGGCGATCAGCACTCCGGCGACCACACTGACCACCCGGCGGACACCGGAGGTGAGCGTCGCGTACAGGGTCACCTGGACCACCAGCAGCGCGGTCAGCGGCGCGAGAAGCGGCGCCGGGCTGTTGGTGAGCCACAGCGCCGCCACGTAGGCGAGCACCGCCGCGACGGTGGACCGGCCGGTCTGGACGACCAGCGGCTCGCTGCGCCGCCTGACCAGGCTGACCACGGATTCGGATACGGCAGGCATTCTCGACCCATCCCCCGCTCCGGGCCGGATAAGCCTCTCCAACGCCTCCTCGCACCCGCTCGGCCCGTTCTTCGGGCCGTTTCTCCGGTCAGGAGTCCGCGGCCGACCTGCCGAGGGATCACGCCCCGAGGCCTTCGCGCCCGGGCCTGGCAATCGCCCGAACGACTGCACTCGGACGCCCGGAGAACCGCCGCGACGGGTCGCGGCGGCAGCCGCTCGTTGCCGTGGTTCTTCCAGGTGGGCGTGAGTATCGAAAACTGCCTGAAAGGGACGTACGGTAGCTAGAACGATGCCGCGAGCGGCCAGGCCTCTCACCTCGTCCGTCATCTCGGCACCACCGCGGGCCGGCCGACACGACTCGGCGCCTTCCGAGCCGTGCCACGCAGGACCAAAAGCCACCGCAAGCATGACGGAGGCGGCCCATGGCCGATCCGAAGGGCTTCCTCACCACCCCCCGTCGGCTCCGCGAGCGCCGGGCGGCACAGGAGCGGGTGGGGGACTGGCACGAGGTCTACCCCCAGCGGGGGCTGCTGCCGATCATCGGCGGCCAGGCGGGGCGGTGCATGGACTGCGGCATCCCGTTCTGCCACAACGCCTGCCCGCTCGGGAACCTCATCCCCGACTGGAACTTCCTGGTCACCTGCGAGGACTGGAAGGGCGCGAGCGCGCACCTGCACGCGACCAACAACTTCCCGGAGTTCACCGGACGGCTCTGCCCGGCCCCGTGCGAGAGCGCCTGCGTCCTGGCCATCAACAGCGACGCGGTGACGATCAAGAACGTCGAGGTCGCCATCGCCGACCAGGCCTGGCAGCTCGGCCTGGAGACGCCCAAACCCCCGGAACGCCTCTCCGGCAAGACCGTCGCCGTCGTCGGGTCGGGCCCCGCCGGGCTGGCCGCCGCCCAGCAACTCACCCGCGCCGGACACACCACCACCGTGTACGAGCGGGCCGACCGGATCGGCGGTCTGCTGCGCTACGGGATCCCCGGCTTCCGGCTGGAGAAGCACCACCTCGACCGCCGGATAGAGCAACTGCGGGCCGAGGGAACCAAGTTCCGGACCGAGGTCGCCGTCGGCACCGACCTCCCGGCCGACGAGCTCCGCGCCCGCTACGACGCGCTCGTCATCGCCGTCGGCGCGACCGCCTGGCGCGACCTGCCGGTGCCCGGCCGGGAGCTGAGCGGGATCCACCAGGCCATGGAGTACCTGCCGCTCGCCAACAGAGTGCTCGAAGGCGACTTCGCCGAACCGCCGCTGACCGCCGAGGGCAGGCACGTCGTCATCATCGGAGGCGGGGACACCGCCGCCGACTGCCTGGGTACGGCCCTGCGCCAGCACGCCGCCGACGTCACCCAACTGGACATCAACCCGCGGCCGGACGACGTACGGGCCGAGGACCAACCGTGGCCGGTCCACCCGAAGATCTACCGGATCACCGCCTCCCACGAGGAAGCCAGGGAACTGGCCCACCTGCGCGAGGACGGCCCAGCTCCCGAACCGGGCGCCGACCCACGGGTCTTCTCCGCTGCCACCATGCGCTTCGAGGGCGACGAGCACGGCAGCGTCCGGTCCCTGCACCTGGTGGAGGTCGAGCCCGCCGAACGGCGTCCCTTGGCGGGGACGGAACGGACGATCAGGGCCGACCTGGTCCTGCTCGCCCTCGGCTTCGCCGGCCCGGAACGCGACAGCGGCCTGACCCACCAGCTCGGCGTGGAGTTCGACAAGGCCGGAAACCTGGCCCGTGGAAGGGACTTCGCCACGAGCGCCGACGGCGTCTTCGTCGCCGGGGACGCCGGACGGGGCCAGTCGCTGATCGTCTGGGCGATCGCCGAGGGCCGGGCCGTGGCCGCCGCCGTGGACCGCTACCTGTCCGGCTCCGGCTCCACCGCCCTGCCGGCCCCCATCGCACCGACAGACCGTCCGCTCGTCGTCTGACGACCCGACGCCCTTCCCCCTGACGCGCCCTCGTCGGGCTGCCAGGGGCGGCCGCGGCCTCCCGGACCGGCTCAGGGATCATGAACACCGGCAGACTGCTGATCCGTGCCCCGCCGCCCGGGTCCCGCGATCGACCGGACGTGAGGCTTCATGCAATCCCTGCTCTCCAGCTTCGTCCCGATCTGGGCGCTGACCGCGGTCGGTTACCTGGTTGGCCGCTCAGGGCTGCTGGGCGCGGAGGCGGAGTCCGTCCTGGGCAGGTTCGTCTTCCATGTGGCCATGCCGGCCGCACTGTTCACCATGATCGCCAGAGCGCCGCTGAGCGGCTTCGCGAACACCTCGATGATCGCCTTCGCGGTCGGTACCGTCCTGGTCTGCGCGCTGGGCTTCACGTTCGGCCGCCGGTTCTTCCGCCGGCGCCTGGCCGACCAGGCGATCAGCGGCATGGCGGCGGGGTACGTCAACTCGGCGAACCTGGGCATCCCGGTGGCGATCCAGGTCCTCGGCGAAGCCTCCTTCCTCGCCCAGGTCCTGCTGTTCCAGGTGCTGCTGGTCTCCCCGGTGATCCTCATGATGCTGGACGGGGACAGTGCCACCGGCACCGGTGGGCGGGGCATACGTCCAGGCCTCGCACGGATGCTGCTGATGCCGGTACGCAATCCGATCATCATGGCCTCCGCACTCGGCGTCCTCGTCTCCGCCGCAGGCCGGCACCTGCCCTCGGCCCTCGCCCGCCCCTGCGAACTCCTCGGCGGAGCCGCCGTCCCCACCGCGCTGGTCACCCTCGGCATGTCGCTGCACGGACGCGCGCCCGCCACCGGAACGGACCGGCGGGCCGAGGTCGGCGTGGCGGTGGCCCTGAAGACCCTCGTACAGCCCCTGGTCGCCCTCGCCGTCGGCGGCCTCGTCCTGCACCTGCCCTCGCACCAACTGCTCGCGGTGGTGCTCTGCTCCGCACTGCCCACCGCCCAGAACGCATTCGTCTACGCCCGCCAGTACGGCCTGAGCACCACCCTCCCTCGTAACGCGGTGCTGTGCTCGACCCTCGTGTCGATGGCCACCCTCTCCCTCATCTACTGGGCCCTGGGCCCGACGCACCGGTAGCCAGGGGGCGGACGCGAGAGGCCGCTTCCCCGACGGCGACGGGGAAGCGGCCTCTGCGGCATCTCGGCGGAGGTTCAGTCACCGCTGTAGCGCGGGGTCTTGTGGATCTGCCCGCGTACGGCGCCGCCGGGGAATTCGACGGTGTGGAGGTTGGTGTAGAAGCCGGCGGGGTTGCTGCGGATGTTCTTCAGGAGCTCGCGGTCGACGCCGCCCACGGTGCCGGTGATCGCGAAGATGCCGGCGGGCACGGGCGTGGTGAACAGGGGCACCTTCACGTCGCCGTTGGTGCCGGCCTTGCCCTGGTGGATGTGGCCGAGGGTCGGCGGGGCGATGCCCACCCATACGAAGCCGTAGGTCAGTTCGGTCTCGCGGACCTTCAGGAAGTTGCTGGCGAAGCCGTCGGGGTCGCCGACCGCGGGCTTGCCGGCGACGGGGACTTCCTGGCCGCCGTCCATGAAGGTGCTGAGGCTTCCGGCACGGACGACGCTCATCAGGTCCACCGGGCGGTTGAGCGCGGTGAGTTGGCCGCGCACGGCCCCGCCGGGGAACTCCGGCGTGTGCAGGTTGACGTAGAAGCCGGACGGGTCGCCACGCAGGGCGTCCAGCGCGGCCGGGTCGGAAACGTTGACGGCGCCGGCGGCGGCGGTGACGCTCTCGGGGAGTGCGGTGGTGGTCAGGTTCGCCTTGACATCGCCGTTGACGCCGGGCCTGCCCTGGTGGATGTGGATCAGGCTGGGCGCCTGCATGCCCTTCCAGCCGAGGGCGAAGGACACGACCGGGCCCTTGACCTTGATGATGGCCACCGCGCTGCCGTCGGGGTCGTTGACGGCCTTGCCGCCCGGCGCCGGTACCTCGTTGCGGCCGCTGAGCCGGGCCTGGAAGTAGCTGGCCTTGTCGTCGAACCTCGCCGCAACGACGGTGGCCGCCTGCGGGTTCGACGAAGGCGTCGAGGTGTGATCGTGCGAGGGACTGGCGTGTCCGGTTGCCGCGGCCGCTCCCAGCAGGGCGATCGACAGCGGGACGGTGAGGATCTTCCGCTTCCACATGGCTGCATCAGGCCTTTCCGCATCGGGGTCTCGCAGTCCAGTACGGAGCGTCACAGCGTTCGACTCACCGTCGCAGCGGCCGAGTTGGCGTGGCCTGTGTCACATGCCGTGTCCGTGGCGGGGATTGAACACCGGGCCGGGCCGGTGCGTACGAGTGGGGGATAACTCGGTTCCCGATGAGTGGAGTTGACGATGTCTCTGCGCACCAAGCGAGTCCTACGCGCCACGGCCGCCGCCGCGGTGCTGACCGTTGCCCTGGCCGCCTGCGGCAGCACGGACTCCAAGGACGCCAAGCCCGCGGCCGAGGCGGCGGCGTCCGCCGCGGCGGGCACGGGGCTGAAGGTCGCCGATGTGGGTCTGGGCCAGATGCTGACGGACTCGGCGGGCCGCACGCTCTACGCCTTCACCGAGGACAAGGACGCCACCAGTACCTGCGGCGACAACTGCATCGCCACCTGGCCGGCCCTGACGACGCCGGCGAAGGCGAAGATGAGCGGCGGCCCGGGCGTCCAGGCAACCCTGCTGGGCACCGCCGAGCGGACGGACGGCGCCTCCCAGGTCTCGTACGACAAGTGGCCGCTCTACTACTACGCCGAGGACACCGCGCCCGGTGCGGTGAACGGCCAAGGCGTGGACGGGGTCTGGTTCGCCGTCTCCCCGACGGGCAAGCTGATCCGTACCGGCGCTGCGGAGAAGACCGAGGGCTGGGGGAGCGTGGAGGCCGGATAGGGCGAGCGCGGCTTCGGCTCCGATGGCCTCGCGCCCGCGTGCTCAGCGGTTGCGCAGGCGCTCCACGTCGCGTCGCTCGCGCTTGGTCGGGCGTCCCGCGCCGCGGTCGCGTTGGCCGACCGAGGCGGCGTCCTCGTGAGCCGGTGGCGGCGGGCTGTTGTCGACGTAGCACTCGGCAGCCGCTGCCGCCCCGACCCGCTTGCGCACGAGGCCGGAGACGACGACCACCCACTCGCGGCCGCCCTGGTACACCCGGACCTCGTCGCCGAGCCGTACCGCGTGAGCCGGCTTGACGCGCTCGCCGTTGACACGGACGTGGCCGGCCCGGCACGCGGCCGCGGCGAGCGCGCGGGTCTTCGTGAGCCGGACCGACCAGGTCCAGCTGTCGACCCGTACCGTTCCCTCGTCTGAAGCCATGCCACGACCTTAATCCCAGGCCATGACCCCGATCTCGGGCTGCGGCCGTCACCCGTGCTGCAGCCGTCACCCGTAGAGGAGCGATCCCGGCGTGGTGAGCTTCTGGCCCGTCTCCAGCCAGGTCTTCAGACCGGAGAGGATCATCGGCCAGCCGCCGTAGAGCTCGTCGTTCGCACCCTCGCGCAGCTGGTCGTGGGTGACGGTCAGGCGGCAGGAGTCGCCGACGGGCTCGATCTCCCAGGTGACCCGGGACGTTCCCTCGCTCTTCACCTCGTCACTCCAGAGCGCGACCATGCTCTGGACGAGCCGGCGCGGCGGGTCGACCTCGAGGTTCTCGCCCTCACCGAGCGGCCCGGGGGCACCCGGGGAGCTCATCTCGTAGCGCGAGCCGGGCGTCCAGTCCGAGGTCACCCGGGCTCCGAAGTTGTACTTGCTCCTGATCTCAGGATCGGTGATCGCCTCCCAGAGGCGCTCGGGAGTGGTGCGGATGTAGATCTCGAAGACCTTCTGCATGGGACTCTCCAGTCGGCTCTTGAGGCCGCTGAGCGCAGCAGCCCAGGGTTCCGCGTACTTGCTCACCCACCGGTCGTGGACGAGCCGGATGGGGACGGGGTTCAGGAAGTGGAGCTTCTCCCGGCCTCGCCGCCTGGTCACGACCAGGCCCGCCTCCTCGAGCTGCTTGAGGTGCTTCATCACGGCGAAGCGCGTGATGTCGAACCGCGCCTCGAGCGCGCTCAGCGTCTGCCCGTCCTCGCGGAACAGCTCGTCCAGCAGGCTGCGCCGCGTCGGGTCGGCAAGGGCTTTGAATACCGCGTCCACACTCCGACAATAGGTGACCTTTTGGTCACATGTCAACGAGCACTCCGGCCTCATCGGCCGACGGGCGGACGGAAGACGGGCACGTTGTAGGGGAGTGAGGTGCCCATCCCCGGCGTTCACGCCGCGGAGGAAGTCAGCTCCTCACTATCGCCGGACGGTCTGGCGACCCGCTGTCATGACACGCCTCCTGCAGGGTGCACCCGGGCGGTGGTCGGTGGGAGCGCGGGGTGTGATCCGTCCCCTTCCGTCCTGTTCTCCATGGTGTCGACATGGGAAAGTGTTGACCTTTTCGCGGGAGAACAGTGGTGCGGGCGAACTATATGGTCAGCCGCATGCGCCCTCCGACGCCCGGGACCCCGGTGCTCCCGGTTCTGCCGTACCGAAAGCCCACTCCCGGCCGGGATTACTGGGTGCTGGACAACGTGTTGCCCGACGCGGACGCTGTACGGGCGCGCTGCCTCGCCAGGAACGACTGGACCGAGGGCTATCCGCACAAGCCCGAGAGCTGGCCGGGCCTGCGCACGATGCCCGGACTCGAGGCCGCCGAGCTCGCCATCATCGAGAAGCTGGTCATGAAGGCGACCGGTGCGCGGAAGATCTGGCCGGAGACCGCTCCCGGCGGCGCCACCCTCAACCACAACTGCGTCCAGGTCGTGGGCGAGGGCGAGTGTGAGCCCCGCCCGCACACCGACTCGCGGGCCCTGTGCCGCTACGCCGCCGTGCTGTACCTGAACCCGAACGTACCCAAGGACTGCGGGACCAGCTTCTACCGGCAGAGCCTCCCCGGCGGCATGCTCGGCGGGAACCTGGTGACGGCGCCTCACAACAACCTCGTCGACGCCCTGGGTACACGATTCGTCCCGCCGAACTCCTTCACCGAGGACGTCCGCGTGCCGCACCGGTACAACCGGCTGCTCCTGTACAACGCCAACATGATCCACACCGCCACCGGCTACTGCGGCAGCACCCTGGAGGACAAGCGCATGACGGCGGTCTTCTTCTGGATGGCGTGACTCCCAGGCCGGCACCCCGCATCGGTCAGCGGGATGTCAGCGCCCGGTCAGACGGTCGGTGCATAGTCGTGGGTGTGCAGGGGGCCCGCGAGATACCGGGCCCGCCGCACGGGAGTTGGCTCGCGCGGTGTGGCGGGCCGGCTCTGCTGGGAGAGGTGCCCGGAGTGGTTTATCGGGGACCGGGGCTCTGGCCCTGGTCGGGTGCAAGCCCACGCAGGTTCGAATCCTGCCTTCTCCGCCGTCGCCGCCATTGATCCGGCCTGGAGATCCCCTTCGCAGGCACTCTGGCGCGGACAGTCACGGCACGGATCTCAAGGAGAACCTTGTCGGCGAGGAAGGCCGCCGACTCCCTGTCGTCGATCTCCCCTGCACCAGGGTCGGTGGTGTCAAGTCGCGCCGTGGGCCGGCTTTCGGCCCTGTACGGCCCAGGCCCGGGCGGTGAGCGCGATGGAGCCGTCCGGTCGGGTCGGCACGGCCACCCGTAGCGCGTCACGCAACCGGTCCCGCATGGGCGGGTCGAGGCCGGCGACGTAGCCGGGGGCGGGACCCTGTCCGGCCAGGAACGGCTCCCACAGCTGGGCGAAGCCGGCGAAGACGGTGGGCACCTCGATCGGGGCGACCGCCACGTCGGCCAGCCCCGCCTGCGTCCACAGCGCTCGTAGTGCATCGGGGTGGCACATCGCGAACCGGCGGCGTTCGTCCAGCGGGGCGGCCGACCGGTCCACCGCCACCGCCGCCTCCCAGAAGTAGCGCAGGAACTCCATCCCCTCCGCGTAGTCCCACACGTACACAGCCACCAGTCCGCCCGGCCGCACCACCCGGGCCGCCTCGGCCACGGCCGCGCCCTGCGCGGGAAGAAAGTTGAGCACCAGTCCGCCGACGGCCACGTCGAACCCCGCATCGCGTACCGGAAGCGACAGTGCGTCGGCCACCACGAAGCACGCCGACGCAAGGACCGGCGGACCGGGCCGACGCCACGAACCCGGCGGAACGGTCCAGTCCCACCACCATCCGGGGCGCACACCTGGCCACCACCGCCGCGGTCAACGCCCCCGTACCGCAGCCCACATCCAGCCACCGCAGACCGTCCCCGCCACCGAGCCAGGCCACGAACCGGTCCGCGACCAGACGGCTCCACCGGCCCATGTATCGCTCATAGGCGTCCCCGGTCGCCCATACGTCGACGCGCTTCTCCTCCATGTCACCATCGACGTCCACCGCCGAAGGCACCCGACCGTGCCCACCGCCCTCGGACAGCGACCGGCCCCGCCGCCCGAGAGGCTGACGGGGCCTGAGCTGCCGGCCGACCGGCCATCGGCGGTCCCCAGAGTGAACGGCTCGGTCAGAGGACGCCCTCCACGAGAGATCTGAGGAGGTCGAGTACGACCTGGACGAGGCCGCCGAGACCGTTGTTCAGCACCATGGGACTTCTCGATTCTGCAGGGAACGGGGATCGAGTGGTCCCACCGCAGGTCGTCGGGCAAACGGGAGGGTCGCCCGACCAGGTGACCTGGCCGGCCGCCGACGCTGCCACGGGGGGTGGGGGCCGGCGGACGCGCCCAAGATCACATTTCGTACAGCGTGGCTGGTCGCGCTGCTCGGCAGCTGGCGACGCTGCCGAGCGGCCCTCGTGTTGGCCGCGTTCGGTCCGCTGCTGCGCCGCTCTGTGCTCGGCGGCACGGCCCGCTCACGCGGCCACGGGCGCGGGCGCGCGTAGCGGCGCGAGCGCGGTGCTCCAGGCGATGACCTGGTCGAGCAACGTGTTCAGTGCGGGAACGTTGTAGGCGCCGGGCTTGAAGACGCTGTAGTTCTCGAATTCGGTGATCATCGACAGTGCGACCTGCTGGCGCACGTCGGGCATCTGGAGCTCGCCGGCGACCAGGCGCAGCTGTTCGACGGCCCGGACGCCGCCGACTCCGCCGTAGGACACGAAGCCGACCGCCTTGTTGTTCCACTCGGCGTAGAGGAAGTCGAGGGCGTTCTTCAGTACGCCGGGGATGCCGTGGTTGTACTCGGGTGTCACGATGACGAACCCGTCGAGCGACGCGATCTTGTCCGCCCATTGCCTGGTGTGCTCGTTCTGGTACCGGCCGAGCGACGGCGGCAGCGGCTCGTCGAGGTGCGGCAGCGGGTGGTCGCGGAGGTCGATGAGCTCGAACTCGGCGTCGACGCGGCGCGAGGCGGTGTCGAGCACCCACTTCGCCACCTGTGCGCCGTTGCGGTTGGGGCGGGTACTGCCGAGGATGATGCCGATCTTGAGCATGGCGTGTCTTGCCTTCTTCCGCGCGGCGCTTCACACATACGCAAAGTGCGTTGCCAGATAGATCGTCTGCTGTGCAGATGATCTACTCAACAAAGAGTCGGCGAGTATCATTCCAGTCATGAGCAGCGAGACGCCGACCCTGCCGGTAGCCGACTGCGTCGACCTCGCGGGAGACTTCGGCTTCTCACTCATCGTGTTGGCGCACGCTTACCGGACCGTCGTCGCGTCGGTTCTCGACGGCGTTCCGCAGGGCGCCCGCGGCTATCAGGCACTCGCAGCCGTGGTTCAGGGCGACCAGCCGAATCAGCTCGCCCTGGCCACGTACCTGCGGATCGACCGCACCGTGATGACCTACCTGATCGACGATCTCGTTACGGCGGGCTTGGTCGAGCGTCGGCTCAACCCCGCTGATCGACGCCAGCGCAAGATCGTCGCGACCGTCCGGGGCGTCAAGGCACTCCAGGATCTGCAGCGGCAGGTGCGAGAGGCCGAGGACAGGCTCCTCGAGGCGGTCGATGAGAATGAGCGCCGAGCATTCCGGGACCTGCTCGGGCGGATCGCCCGCAGCGTGCGGGACATCGAACTGACCGCCGAGCCCTGCGCCGATGCCGCCGACTCCTGCGAGGTTGCCACCATTGCTGCCGACGCCGCGCCGGGTCGCAGCTGAACCTGATTGGTCGACGCTGCCATGGCTGCTTATCGGGCAGCCGAACCGTCGCAGGTGGTCACCTCCGCCGGGCACCTCAGCGGGCGGGTCTGTTGAGTCGCCACGCCGCCGGCGCGCCTGTCGTCGCCGCAACGCTTCCCCGCCGGCAACGCGTGGTGCAGCTGGTCTCGACCCGCCTACTCACTCTGAGGCGGCCGCTCTGGCCACGGGGCTGCACCAGGTGCCGCGGGAAAGTCCGAGCGCGACCCGTCAGCGGCACCGGCGGGCGTTGAGCCGGGCGGCCTGGCGCGTCAGGTGGTCGCGCTCGGCGAGGTTGGGTGCCTTGTGGGCCGCCTCGGAGTACAGCCGTGCCGCCGTCTCCAGGTCGCCGTCGCGCTCGTGGAGGTACGCCGCCACCGCCGCGTGGCGGGGCAGCGAGTCGTCCAGCGCCGAGAGCGCCGCCAGGCCGGCGCGCGGTCCGTCGGCCTCGCCGACGGCCACTGCACGGTTGAGCCGAACGACCGGGCTGTCGGTCAGGCGCACGAGCTCGTCGTACCACTCGACGATCTGCACCCAGTCGGTCTCCTCGGCGGTGGGCGCGTCAGCATGGAGTGCCGCGATGGCGGCCTGGGCCTGGAACTCGCCCAGCCGGTCGCGGGCGAGGGCCGCCTGCAGGATCTCGACGCCCTCGGCGATCGACCTGGTGTCCCACCGGCCGCGGTCCTGCTCGGCGAGCGGCACCAGGCTGCCGTCGGGCGCGGTCCGGGTGGCGCGCCGGGCGTGGTGGAGCAGCATGAGGGCGAGCAGCCCCGCCACCTCGGGGTGGTCGATCGCGGCCGCGAGCTGCCGGGTGAGCCGGATGGCCTCGGCGGCGAGGTCGACGTCGCCGGAGTAGCCCTCGTTGAAGACCAGGTAGAGGACGCGCAGTACGGTGGCGACGTCGCCGGGCTGGTCGAACCTCACGCCGGAGACGGTGCGCTTGGCCCGGCTGATGCGCTGCGCCATGGTCGCCTCGGGCACCAGGTAGGCCTGGGCGATCTGGCGGGTGGTCAGCCCGCCGACGGCGCGCAGCGTGAGCGCGACCGCGGACGACGGCGTCAGCGACGGGTGGGCGCACAGGAAGTAGAGCTGGAGCGTGTCGTCCACCGCGGGCGCGGGCCCGGGCGCCGGTTCCTCGTCGACGAGGTCCTCACGCCGACGGCGGGCGGCGTCCGCGCGGGTCGCGTCGAGGAACTTGCGCCAGGCCACGGTGACCAGCCAGCCCTTCGGGTCCCGCGGCGGGTCGGCCGGCCAGACGCGGACCGCCTCGACCAGCGCGTCCTGCGCGGCGTCCTCGGCCGCCGCGAAGTCTGCTCCGCGGCGGACGAGGATCCCGAGCACGCTCGGCGTGAGGCTCCGGAGCAGGGCCTCGTTCATCGATGCGGTCACTCCGTGATGGTGGGCGGCGCGGTCAGGAACGGGCGCACCTCGAGCCACTCGTGGATCGGCTTCCCGCCCGCCCCGGGGGCGGCCGACAGTTCCCCGGCCAGCTCGATGGCGCGCTCGTAGCTGTCGACGTCGATCACCATCCAGCCGGCGATGAGGTCCTTGGTCTCGGCGAACGGGCCGTCGGTGACCGGCGGGCGACCCTCGCCGTCGTAGCGGACGAACGTGCCCTCGGGCGCGAGCGCCTGACCGTCGACGAACTCGCCGGTCTTCTCGAGCCGGGCCGCGAAGTCGTGCATGTACTGCATGTGCGCCGAGATCTCCTCCGGCGTCCACCGGTCCATCGGCACGTCGTTGACCGCAGCCGGAGCGCCGCGGTAGTGCTTGAGCAGCAAGTACTTGGCCATCGTGTTTCTCCTCGGTGCTGTGCGACCCATTGTGGTCGGGTTCACCACGGGGACGGAGCCGGTCACGCGTTCTCGACATCGCCGTCCGAAATTTCTTGGGCTCTCGTGGATGAGCCTGGATGAGCCGTCTCGCGGTGTCCGGGTCCCACGGCGGGCGAGACGGAGTGAGGCCCTCCACGATCAGCAGCGACCAAGCAACCGAGGTTTTCTCAACGATGATCACTGCAGGTGCTGCCGGTCCATAGACTGATCGCATGTCAGCCACGGATCTCCAGCGCATCGCGGCCTTCCGCGGGTCCTTCGCCCGGCGTCAGGCCGCTGTGGTGACCGAGGTTCCCGGCGGCGTGGTCGTCCTGGACCAGGAGTACGCGGCCTCCCACGAGCACAACCAGCTCGTCATCGAGGGGCCGACGGATCCCTCCGAGCTCCCCGCTCTGGCCGACAGCGCTCTCGGTCACCTGCGCCACCGCCGGATCACGGTCCTTGACGACGCCGTCGGCACCGTCTGCGCACCTGTCCTGACCGCAGCCGGCTACGCCCACGAGACCGAGCTCGTCATGACCCACTCCGGCACTGCCGCCGTCCCCGGCCCGCCCGCACAGACGGTCGCCCTCGCAGACCTGCGCCCCGCTCTGGTCCGCCAGCTCCGTATCTGGATGCCCCAGGCCGAGGACGCTGCGGTCCACCAGCTCGCCGACCGCCGAACAGCACGGCTCCGAGGGGCCGAGCAGGTCCGCTTCCTCGCCGTCCGCGACGAGAACGACACTGTCGGCTCGTGGGCCGACGTCTACCTCGACGTGGCCCAGGGGATCGCCCAGATCGAGGACGTCGTCACCGCTGACACTCACGTCCGGCGCGGCTATGCGGACACCGTCCTCGCCACCGCACTGCAGCACGCTTCGGGCTACGGCCTGGTCTTCCTCCTCGCCGACCCCGATGACTGGCCACGCGGTTGGTACGCCCGCCGTGGCTTCACTCCGATCGGCCGCTCGCACGTCTTCACCCGCACGGAACCCGGGAGCTGAGCGGACCGTTGCTCCGGGACGGTCCGCCGTCGTTGCGGACAGACGCAAAGCCTCTGATAGGACGGGTCTCACTACAAGATCATGTCCGTAGCCACCAGAGGCTTCACGTTGGTCACCTATCTCGCCACGCTTGACGTTCCGCGCCACTCTGCCGGTCCGACGGCGCGACTACACGCTGGTGCCGGCGGAGCTGTCCGGCAACCCCAAGGTGATTCCCAGCGCGCGAACCAGGCCGAACACGAGCTCCTCCACGAACGGGCTCGCCTGCGCGGCCAGACTGATCAACACCCACGCCCGCCATCGCGGAACACTCCAGAAGCGACCGGTCCGAACGCGCCGCGAGGAGAGCGCCAGAAAATCCCATGCGCAGACCATAGGGCCGCTGACCGACACTGCTCGCGCCAGCCTTCCTACTCAGTTCAACCATGAACCAACTGGGATCTCAGAGCACCGCCGGCCCATTTCAGGGCTCTGGCCGGAGTCCCGTGAATGATCTTGATGGAGCTACTGCGGACACATCTGAGCCCCGCGGCACCGATGCCCGGTCCGGACCGCCGCCGCCGGGAGGCAAGGCGTCGGCCGACAATGGCCCTGCCCGCCTCTCATGCTCCCGATGCTGCTGCCACCCAGCCTTGGAGGGCCGGAGCACCACATCCGCGATAGCCACCCACTCGCCGTAGCTCACGTCGCGTCAACAACGGGTGAAATTCAACCGCTGCCGACATGTCAGCCTCCGCCACGGCGAACACATCCTGATCAGTCCCCCGCGGACCGTACCCTGACGATCACGTCCAAGCGCACGGGCTTCCCTCCGGGCGCACACCCGGCCAAGCGATAGCCCTTGGGGGGCGAGTCTGGGCCGGCTGGCGTAGCCCATCGTGTGGTGCGCTGTCTTGCTTCCGGAAGGTAGGAGCATGGCAAACAAGAGGCCAGGAAGGCTCAAGCGGTTGTTTCCCGCTGATACCGAGCAGCAACGTGCGCTGGTTATGGTCGCCGTTGTCGCTGGGATCGCGGGCACGGGCCTGTTGGCGATCGAGCTCAGCCCAGGGCCTGAGCCGAACACAGCACCGCATGACCTCGCGCAGGTGTGCATGCAGGTGCTCGGTCTCTCCGTCCTGGGCTTCTTGGTGGGGTTGGCAACCTTCAAGCTGCAACAGGCCCGCCTGGAGCAGCAGCGTCAGGCCGACCGAATCAGGGCCTTCCTCACCGAGATGCTGGACGCCTACCACGGTGTCAAGCAGGCCCGACGCATGCTCAAGGCAGAGTCGGCCCCCAGAACAGCGCCAAGCATCACGGCCAAGGCGTACTCCCGGCTGCTGTCCGACCTATCCAAGCACCAACTGGTTTTCGAGACCTTGGCGCGCAGTGCTCAGCTCATCGAGGGGTACGTGGACAACGGCTGTGCGATCCCGGTCAAGGAGGCCGGGGATCCGTCCGAGTGCGGGCGTGCCAGCGTGACGCAGTCACTCACCGGGCACTTCGAGGAGATCGAGAGCTATCTCAACGGCGTCGTCACGGAGTTCGAGGAGCATTATCAGCGCGTCCCGAGTCACGGACGTATCCGCCTTGCCGACCTCGATCTTGACGAGACGATCCGTTTCCTCTACGAGACGGACGAGTTCAAGGCCAAGGTCTCACGCCGCATCACAGCCATGGTGGAGGCGCTGGAGACCACGCTGTCTCCAGCCGCACCCTGTTCTCGTGTCGATGCCGAACCATCGGTGACGTCCGGCAGACCAAGCCCCCGCTACCATTGCGCCGACATCGTGGAGGAGACCGCGCGGCCGGGCTGCCGCCTGCTCGTCCTCGCCGTCGGTTGTGAGACGTACTTCCTGCGCCGCCTCGACCAGGAGCCGCCCGGCGAGCCGGCCGAACCGAGAGAGAGCACCTGGGCGTTCGCCGAGTGCGAGAGCGCCACCCGGCTCACCGCCCGCCGGTGATCCTTGGGCAACGGGCCGGCCACTCGCACGCGGCCACTTCGGCCAACAGAAGGTCCGGCCTGCGGCTGGCCGGGGCAGTGCTCGCGGGTTCAGGCTATGCGTCACGCCTGCCTGGCCCATTGCGCTGGTGCAGGGTCAGAAGAGGCCGAAGTCCAGCGGATGACGAGGATCTGCAGTGCAGAGGCGTATCCAGGTGGTGCCATTCCGAGCGATGGAGACGCCGGTCGGCTGCTGGTCCTGCGAATTGCCAGGGTTGCCCCATACAAACTCCGGCGTGTCGTTGGGCGTCCACAGACCGCCCAGTTCCTCGTTCGAATAGGTCTCCAGGACAGGCCGCATGGGGCACCGCACTGGCAGGATGTCAACGGGTCGGTGTCCGGCCGGCTGTATTCCCAGCCCCCGACCTTCCATCCCGGGGCGTGGGCGAGGGCCGCCTAGGAGAGGTCGTCCGCAAGGCCGCTGTCCCACCGTCGAATGCGGGTCTCCAGCTTGGCAGGTAGTACACCGAGCAGGTGGGCTCCGGGGTCGCCTTCCAGCGTGCACACCGGCGGGTACTCGACCAGTTCCTCGGGATGCACGACACAGGGCCGGGGCACCCAGCGATCCTTGTAGACGTGGTTCAGCCTGGGTGCCGCGTCCAATGGCGTTGCGACGTCGGCTGCGGCCCGCCGGACGACCGCGGGCCGCGGCCCTGGGCGCCCCGAGTGCCAGGCCGGACACCACAAGACCTGGACGACGTCCGTCCCGTCCGGGAACTCGACACCAGGAGCGTCCCGGGCGAAGAGCTGCAGGACCGGCGCCATCACCACCGGCTCCTCGAACGGGACCGAGCCGTGCTCACGGACGGTCATGCGCGCATCGGGGTGAAGGCCATCGGAGTGGACGAGCACATCTGGGGCCCGAGCAGGATCTGCTCCGCGGACAAGGCCGTCACGGTTACGGTCGACCTCACCCGCAGCCCCGACCGGCGTCTCTGTGCGCGGCTGTTCGATGCCCTGCAGGGCAGGCCGGGCACGGGGGAAGCGGGCTCCAAGGTCGCCCCGCCGGATCAGTTCACAGCGCTCGCGGTCGGATCATGGCGGTGAGGCGGGGGGAGCCAGGGGACGGTTGCTGCTCGTTGATGGCCTCGTAGCCCCAGGACCCGTACAGGGCTTGGACCTTGCCGTCACCGGCGAGTGGGTTGACCAGCAGGGTGACGCGCTCCTCGGGGCGGCCGGCGAGGAGTTCGTCGTGGATACGTCGGGCGGTGCCGGTGCCGCGCCAGGGCGTGCGGACACCTATCTCCTTGAGCGCCATGGTGGGGATCTCGGTGTAGCCGCCGGGCAGGGGTTTGACCATCCGCGCCCACCAGCGGTCGTCCACGGCGAGGGTGTTGCCGTAGGCGTATCCGACCGGCTCGCCTCCGTCGTAGCCGATGACGGCCTCCCAACCGGGTTCGCTCGCGTGCCTGGCCAGTCGCTCGGCGAAGGCTTCGACGCGGTAGTTCGCCAGGTGCAGCAGTGGTGCCCGGACATCGGCGTACACGTCGAGGAGGGTCTGCCACACGGGCGTCACGTCGTTGAACTTGCGGACCTCGATGCTGGCGGTGGTCATTCGGTGTTCCTCCGAGTGTCGTTGACGTACTGGTCCCAGATCCGGGTGGACTCACTGTCGCCGGTCACCGTGTGGAGACCCGGGCCGGTCCGGCCCCCGCCGCCTACTACTACGGGCCCTGTGTCCCGGCACCGGTCGACCTCCTCCTCGTCCCGGTGGACATACCCCGCGCCCAGGCCCGCAGGGCGGTGCTGGACCACCTGCACATGGTCGGCAGGGACTGTCCGTTGAGGCCTGGCCCCTACCGAAGGGTGGCGCGGTGGTGACCGCGACGCAGGAGCCCGCGGTCCGCGTCGTGCGGCCTGCGGCGGCCTTCCTGCCGTACGAGGAACGGTCCGTGGGCGCCGCCTGCCGACTGGTCCGGGACGGCTCCCGCACACTGCCGTGCCTGATCGACGCCGGTGGCGATGACGGGACGGGTCGGGAGATGGCCCTGGTCAACGAGCTCACCAAGGGACGGTGGGGCGCCGAGCTGGAACCACTCGGAAAGACCGTCCACGCCGATCTGACGGCGGGTGCCGCGTGAACGGGGCCACGGTGGCGCAGAGTGTCGGCGTGCCGAGGAGCAGACTGCGAACTCCGTCGACGAGGACGTCTGGTCGGCGAGACGATGCCCCGTTTGCCGACAGCGTTCGCTGATCGTGGCGGACATGGGCCGCCGAGGTCGGTTCCGGGAAATCCCACCCCCGGCCCGGAAGGTGCGGGTACATTCCAAGCTGGCTAACTGATCTTGATTGACATTCACCGACCCGACGTCTGGAGACACTTCCTGATGGACTCTCAGCGCTGCCCGTACCGTCTCGACACGACCGCCGGTGACATTCACGGCGAGGCTGCCCTGCTTCGTGCCGAGGGCCCGGCGGCCCTGGTGGAGCTGCCCGGCGGGATCCGGGCCTGGTCGGTCACCGACCCGGGCCTGATCAAGCGGCTGCTCACCGACCCGCGCGTTTCCAAGGACGCTCACAAGCACTGGCCGGCCTACCTCGACGGCGAGGTCGCCGAGGACTGGCCGCTGCGGATCTGGATCGACGTCCGCAACGCCCTGACCGCACACGGGTCCGAGCACACCCGGCTGCGACGCCTGCTCGGCACTGCCTTCAGCGCCCGCCGGGTCCGCATCCTCACCCCGGCGATCGAGCAGATCACCGCCGACCTGATCGACCAGCTCGCCGCCACGGAGGGGGACGGGCCGGTGGACCTGCACGCCCGCTTCACCTGGGTGCTGCCGCTGATGGTCGTCAACACCCTGCTCGGAGTCCCCGAGTCGATGCACGACGCCTTCCGCAGCACGGTCGGCAGCCTGTTCGACACCGACGCCACCGCCGAGCAGGCCGTCGCCAACGGCCAGGCCGTCTACCAGCTGCTGACCGAACTGGTCGCCGCCAAGCGGAAGGACCTCGGCGACGACGTCACCAGCGCGCTGATCGAGGCCCACGACGACGAGACCGGCACCAGCCTGTCGGAGCAGGAACTCCTCGACAGCATATTGCTGTTGATCGGTGCCGGGCACGAGACCACCGTCAACCTCCTCGACCACGCCGTCGTCAACATGGTCGACCACCCCGAGCAACTCGCCCTGGTCCGCGACGGCAAGGCCACCTGGGCGGACGTGATCGAGGAGACCCTGCGCCACCAGGCCCCGGTCGCCAACATCATTCCGCGCTTCGCCACCGAGGACCTGCACGACGCGCAGACCGGCGTGACGCTCCGCCAGGGGGAGCTGATCGTCATCAACTTCTCGGCCGCCGGCCGCGACCCCGGCCTGCACGGCGAGACGGCCGGCCAGTTCGACATCACCCGGGCCACCCGCCGTGACCACCTGTCCTTCGGGCACGGCACGCACTTCTGCCTCGGCGCCGAACTCGCGCGCCTGGAAGCCCGGATCGCCCTTACCGCCCTGTTCGACCGTTTCCCCGCCCTCGCCCTGGCCGTCCCCTCCGAGCAGCTGCGCCCGCTGGAGTCCTTCATCTCCAACGGTCGTCAGGAACTCCCGGTTGTTCTCAGCTCCTGACGCGAGATGGAGCGGGCTCCTCCCGCCAGGGGGAACCCGCTCGCCTTGCCCTCTACGCCGGGGGCGTTCCGCACGGGCAGAGCCAGCCGATGCTCCGCCAGACGACCCTGGTCATGTGGGCGGCCGTATGGGGGCGTGGTGGCTGAGGGGGCCGTGGAGTGCGTCCTGCCCGCCGGCTGATTGGCGGGAAGGGGAGTGGCGATGGTGTGGGTCTTGTGCCGGGATAGGGTGGGCCTGTGACTTCTGCAGCATCGGCCGAGCCGGGCCCTCGCGCCGACCGGGCAGTCTCCCTGCGCACCGAGTACCGCGAGATGACCCGTCGCCGGTTGCTCACCGCGGTCCGGGAGGTGCTCGAGGAGTCGGACTACTCGGCCGCGACGGTCGACGGGATCGCCGGGCGGGCCGGCACCAGCCGCGCCACCTTCTACCTGCACTTCCGCTCCAAGGCCGAGGCGGTGGCGGCGCTTCTCGAGGACGTCACTCCGTCCGACCGCGGCTGGTACGCCGCGTTGGACGCGGCGATCGGTTCACCGGTCCAGCTGCGCCGCTGGATGGACGACGCGCTGCGCTGGTACGAGTCGCACGCCAGGCTGCTGGCGGCGCTCAACGAGGCGGGCGCGGTCGAGCGTACGGTCGCCGAGCGCCGGTCGGCGTCGATCGAGCGGCTGGTGTCCACGATGCCCGGCTACCTGGAGCGCGGTCGGGACGACGAGGCCCGCGCCCGGGCGCGGGTGCGGCTGCAGCTCCTGGTCCGGCAGTTGCACCAGGTGGCCATGGACACCGTGGTGCAGTGCACCTGGCAGCCGGACCGTGAGCTGCTGCTGGATGTGATGGCGGCCGACTGGCACGCGACGCTCGAGGCGAGCGGGGCCGGGAGCGGCGAGCCGGACGACTGAGCGACAGCGGCTCCGGGCACCCAGGAGGGTGCCCGGAGGGGCGCTACCGCATGGAGCCAACCGGCTCGTTGCTCTGTCCGGCCTCGGTGCCGAGCAGCACCCGGGCCTCCGCCTCCGTGGCGACGTCGGGCGGGACGCTCTCGCCCGCGCGCTCGGCCCGGACGGTGCCGTACCAGCCCAGGAGGAACGCCGCCGGTACCGAGACCAACCCCGGTGTCTGCAGCGGGAACCAGTGGAAGTCGGTGTGCGGGAAGAGCGCGAACGCCGAGCCGGAGACGGTCGGCGAGAAGAACTGCAGCCCGAACGCGACAAGCAGCCCGCCGTACACCGTCCACAGCAGCCCGGTGCGGTTGTACCGCTTCCAGAACAGGCTGTAGACCAGCGCCGGCAGCACGGCGGACGCGGCCACCGCAACGGCCAGCGAGGACAGGAACTGGACGTTGTACCCCTGCGCGGCGATCGCCAGCAGGATGCCCACGCCGCCCACCGCCACCACCGACCAGCGGACCGTGCGCACCTCGACGGCCTGCGACATCCGGCCGCGCCGGACCGCGTTGGCGAACAGGTCGTGCGCCAGCCCGGCGGCGGCCGCGAGGGTGATGCCGGCGACCACCGCCAGCACGGTGACGAACACCGCGCAGGCCACGACGGTGAAGAGCGCGCTGCCCGCGGTCGTGGTGATGCCGCCGTGCAGGCCCGCGGCGAGCAGCATCAGGGAGGCCTGGCCGTTCGGGTTGACCGCCGCGATCAGCTGGTCGCCCACGATCGCCGCCGCGCCCAGCCCGAGGAGGACGACGCCCAGCAGGAAGGCGCCGACGATGGCGACCGCGTAACGGGCGGAGCGCCGGGCAGAAGCCCCGGTCGGGGCGGCGCTCACCCGCATGATCATGTGCGGCATGCAGGCCGCACCGAGGACCACGGTGAGCTGGAGACCGATGAAGTTCAGCCGCCCCTCGACCGTGTTGCCGAACTGCAGGCCGGGGTGCAGGTACGCGCCCGGCCGGCCGCTGCCGGCGCCGGCGGCGGTGAGCAGCGCATCGAGGTCCCAGTGGAAGCGGCTGAGCACCGACAGCACCACCGCCACCACCGTGCCGAGGGTCAGCACGACCTTGACGATCTGCATCAGGCCCGTGCCCTTCATGCCGCCGAACAGCGTGTAACAGACCATCAGCACGCCGATCAGCGCGATGCAGAACTGCTGGGCGCCGTCGCTGGTGTAGCCCAGGAGAAGTGCCGTGGCCGAGCCCGCGCCGGAGAGCTGGACGACGAGGAACGGCAGCGAGACCGCGAGCGTCACCACGGCCGCGGCGATCCGCGGCGCGGCGCCGCGGGCGCGCAGTTCCAGGATGTCGCCGAGGGTGTAGCAGCCGGCGTTGCGCATGGGCTGGGCCAGCAGCAGGAGGACGCCCAGGCCGAGCACGGTGCTGAAGGCGAGGGTGAAGCCGTCGTAGCCGGCCAGCGCGACGATGCCGGTGGTGCCGAGCAGAGTGGCGGCGGAGATGTAGTCGCCGGAGAGGGCCAGACCGTTCTGAAAGGGCGTCAGGGAGCGGTTGGCGGTGTAGAAGTCCGAGACCTGGTCGCCTTCGGGGCCGACCAGCACGCACAGCAGCAGGGAACCGCCGACGAAGACCAGGAAGGCGATGAGGACCGCGGGCGTGCCCGCGTCGAGGCTCACGGGGGTCATCGCTGCGCCGCCCGGTGGTCGGTGGCGGGCGGCTGGCCAGCGTACAGGTAGTTGTCCCAGGCCGCGTACTGGCTGCCGTAGCGCGGGTCATGGCCGTCCGCGGTGGCGGCGTGCCGCTCGTCCGGCCCGGCGGACCGGGTCCGCAGGTCGTCGGCGGTCCGGTCGCCCACCCGGTCCGACCGGCGGTCGAACAGGGCGGCCGAGCCCAGCAGCAGGACGCCCTCGATCAGCCCGAGCGCCATGCCCAGGTTGATCCGGCCGATCACCTCGGTGCCGAGCAGACCGCCGGCCGTGCAGGCGAGCAGGAGGGCGGCGGTGAAGAAGAGGCCGTTGGCGACGGCGAAGCCGCGGGCGAGCTGCAGCCTTGTCAGGTGCAGTGCGGCGAGTTCCCTGCGGAGGGTCGTTGAGGGTGGCCCGGACGGCGGCGCGGGGGCGGCCGGCCGCTGGGCATACGGCTGGAAGGGGGATGACATGAGGGTGTCCTTGCGTCCTTGGCCGGCATGGGTGGGGAGTCAGCCGCCGGTCGAGGGCCGTCAGCCTAGCCACCCTCATGCCCATTGACTAGACATGTGTCCAGTCAATGGATGGTGGTATGTACTTGTTGGTTCGGGGTGATCCGGCCGTGACCAGGCGGCCCGGGGCGGCGCGGCCCGCTTAGGGGTCGACCTCTCGCTTGTCGGGGTGACCCTGCCGCCTGCTGCCCTCCAGGTGTTGCCCCGGGCCGGCGAGTGCGCGCGCGATGATCGAGGCGCTGCCGGTTGCCATGGCGGACCGCGCCGGTGGTCTGCTCAGGACTGGGGCCGCTTACCGTGGTTGGCCGCGTTGTTACGGCGTGACTTCTTCTTACGGCGTCGCTTTGATGACATGTCCTCGCCTCTCTGAACCTCTGTGTTTCGCCCCCAATCCAACGTCCCACATCGGCGTTCCCTCGGCGCGGCGTCGGGCAACGAGCCGGCTCTGACGGAGGGCTCAGCGGCCGTGCGGGGACGCGACCCCGGCGGGCCGGTAGCCACGAGACCGCGCGCCGGTGGGCAGCGGAAGATTTTTTGTCGATCGGTGGTGTCCGCCGGTCACGTTCGTCCGTCGCGGCGGGTCATAGCAGTGACCGCAGTTCGAGGTTCCCGAAAGGACGACTGACCATGGAAGCTGTTTCGACCGCCGCGGAGAAGACGATGACCTCCCGGATGTCCGACCCCGTCGAGCTGATCCCGGAGCTCAAGGAGCTGTCCGGGTGGCTGTTCCGGGCCACTGGCAATCGTTCGGTGCCGCGGACCACGATCGGCCTGGTCCATCTGCGGGCCGGGCAGATCGTCGGGAACACGTACCTGACCGTTCTGCACTCGGGCAACCTGCGCAAGGCCGGGGAGTCGGAGGAGCGGATCGTGGCGGTTGCGTCCTGGAGGGACGCGCCGTACTTCACCGATGCCGAGCGCGCGGCGCTGGCGCTGGTGGAAGCGGTGCTCCAGCCGTCCGCGCACGGCGAGCGGGTCTCCGACGAGCTGTACGCCGAGGTGTCCCGGCACTACGACGCCAAGGCGCTCGCCACGCTGACCGTCGCGATCGGCCAGGTCAACTTCTTCATCCCGCTCGCCCTCATCGGCAAGCCGCTGCCGGGCATGTCGCCCGCCGAGCAGTGGACGTAACAGGGCACCGACCACCACCGCCGACCTGGTACTCGGCCAAGCCCCGCCTCGTCCGCGCGGTTGCCCGCAGATCCAGGACGGTGCGGACCTACTCCGGGTCGGAGGAGTAGCTCCGGAGCACCGGAGTCCGCTGCGGTCCGGTCCCAGGGTGATGCCTTGGGACCGGGACCGGAGGAGCGCCGGCGGTCTACCGTTACCGGCGCTCGGTGCCGGCGGGAACGGCGAGGAAGGCCAGGCCCAGGGCGAGGACGGCCAGCCCGCACCAGGAGGCAGCCGGCAGGCGTTCGCCGAGGACGGTGACGGCCAGGACCGCGGCGACAGCAGGCTCGGCCAGGGTCAGCGTGGTGGCCACCGACGCGGGGGTGTGCCGCAGGCCGTGCCCGAAGAGGCGGTAGGCCAGGTACACGGTGAACAGGGCAAGGTGCAGGGCTACCGCCGCGCCCCGGGTGGTGGCGAGCCACTGCGTGCCGGCGGACAGCACGAGCGGCAGGACCAGCAGCCCGGCGGCGCCGAACATCACGCCCATCACCGCGTCGGAGGAGTGTCCGCACGTGATGAGCTTGCCGCCGATCAGCGAGTAGACGGCGTAGGACAGGCCGGCACATGCGGCGAGCACAATGCCCGTCATGTCCATCGGCGTGGCATGTCCGGTGAGCTCGGGGCCCAGAACCAGCAGGGTGCAGCCCAGCACGGCAGCTGCGGTGGCACCCGTCCAGCGCGCGGCCGGCCGGGCCCGTCCGGTGATCCAGGACAGCAGTCCGGCGAAGACGGGCGCGCTGCCCAGGGCGACAACGGTTGCCACGGCCACACCGGTCCGGGCCACGGCCGGGTAGAAGGTGACCGGGTACCCGGCCACCGCCAGGGCGCCCAGGACGAGCAGCCGCTGCTCGGGCCGTGTGCAAGCGGCGGGCAGGGAGCGGGCACCGCGGGAAGTGAGGAACAGCAGGATGCCGCCGAGGGCGAGACCGGCGCAGCCGATGGCCGCCGCCGGTGCGCCGGCGGGGGCCAGGGAGCCGGCGGTCCCGGTCGTGCCCCACAGCACGGCTGCGATGAGGATGGGTACGGGGCCGCCCAGGAGGCCGGTGCGGGAGGCTTGCGGACCGGCGGCGGCCGGGCGGGCAGGAGCCAAGGGGGAAGTGCGGTTCGGCACAGTCGTGATCTTCCGTCGTCGAATGCGTCAGGGGACCGGATTCGGAACGGGCGCACGACATGAACCCCTGACCGCCCTGCGGGCCGGCCGGGGTCGGGAATCAAACCGTCAGTGTCTGCGCCCGGTCAGGCGCAGAGCGGCGGCAGAACAACGTGCCAGTAGGTGTTCACCCGGCGATCGTACCTGGCGGTCCACGGCCACCGGGTGCTGGACCGGACGGGTCAGCTGCGGCTTCCGCAGAGGGCGAGCAGGCCGGTGACGTGCCCCTGGCGTCATGTATTGCCTCTCGTGTCGTGGGACGAGGGGCCGGGTACGGCGTTCCTCCGGCTGCGGCGGTCGGCTCCCAGACGGGCGTAGTGGTCGAGGAGGGCGGGGCTGTCCACCGCGGCGGGGTTCACCACCTGCTCGGCCGGGGCGCCCTGGAGCAGGCGTTTGACGGGGACTTCGAGTTTCTTGCCGGTGCGGGTGTGCGGGATGGCCGGGACCTGGAGGATGTCGTCGGGGACGTGGCGGGGCGAGACGCCGGTGCGGATGGCCTGGCGGATCCTGTCGCGGAGGGAGTCGTCGAGGGCGACTCCGGGCGCCGGGACGACGAACAGGGGCATCCAGTAGCCGCCGTCGGGTTCTTCCGCGCCGATGACCAGTGCCTCCGTGATTTCAGGGAGCCGTTCGACGACGTCGTGGATGTCGGCGCTGCCCAGGCGTACGCCGTTGCGGTTGAGGGTGGAGTCGGAGCGGCCGTGGACGATCACCGACCCGTGGGAGGTGAGGGTGATCCAGTCGCCGTGTCGCCACACGCCGGGGTAGGTGGCGAAGTAGGCGTCCTGGTAACGGGTTCCGTCGGGGTCGTTCGCGCCGAAGGTGCCGACGAAGAAGAACAGCATCGCGAGCATGGAACCGCTGAATGGGCGCAGCTTGAACTTGTAGTGCTTCGTCAGATCGGGGCTGCGCCTGCCGTCTTCCGCTGGTGCGGTCGACACAGGGCCGCTCGGTCCCGAGACGCGGGGCCGGTGCGACGCACCGCGGCGTGGCCGCGCCCGGCGGCCATTCGGCGGAGCGGCCCCGCGGTGGCGGGCCGCCTTGCCGGGCGGCCCCGACCACGCCCCCTATGTTGGGAGGATGAACAGTCCAGCCGTCCCGCCCCGGGAAGGGGACCTCGGTGGGCCGCCCGCGGGGGAGCGCACGGACTACGCGGGCGCGGTCTACGGCTCCCTGTTGGCCGCCTCGGTGGTGGCGACGGCGGGCGCCGTCGCCGAGTACCCGCGCCTCCAACTCGCCGTCATGCTGATCGTCACCGGCCTGGTGTTCTGGGGCACCCATGTGTACGCGCGGCTCGCCGGCGAGCGGTTGGTCGGACAGCCGATCACCTGGCGGGAAACCCGGAATGTCGCCCGGCACGAGTCGTCCATCGTGGAGGCGGCGGTACTGCCCGCGGCGGCGGTCCTGATCAGTCCGGCCCTGGGGCTGGACCTGGCCGGTACGGCATGGCTGGCGCTGAGCGTCGCCGTGGCCCAGCAGGTCGCCTGGGCGGTCGGGGGAGCGGTCCGGGCCGGCGCGAGCCGCCGCCAGGTGGCGGTCGAGGGGCTGGCCAACCTCGCCCTCGGCCTGGTCATCGTGGCCGCCAAGGCGGCCCTCGGACACTGACAGCTGCTCCCGGCGCCGTCCGCAGCGGCGGCACGGGGCCGCGGTGTCCATGCCCCGCGGATCTGTTGCCCGTCACCGGATCGGTGGCCGTTCACGGTTCCAGCAGCGGGCGGCCGTACGACCTCTTGGGTCCGACTCCCTGGTTCAGCCAACGGTGGTCGTCCGTGGAAGGAGCACCGCCGCGACGAACCCGGCGAGCCCGATGACCGCCAGGGTGATCATCGCGGCGCCGTAGGCAGAGGTGGTGAGGCCGGCGACGAGGATCGTGCCGGCGACCGCCGTGCCCAGGGAGGAGCCGAGGTTGGACACGCTGCGCGAGAGGCCGGAGATCTCGCCCTGCTGCTCCTCGGGGAAGCTCGACTGGACGACGTTCACCGAGGGGGTCAGCATCACGCCGAGCCCGAGCCCGATCAGGAGGAGTCCGGGCGCGAAGGCCCAGGCGCTCGGAAAGCCGCTGACCATGCCGATCAGGATGCCGATGCCGGCGATCGCGACGGCGAAGCCCGTCATGATCAGGGTCCGCTGGGCATGCCGCTTCGCGAGGCGCTCGGCGGCCAGGGACGACGCCAGCAGACCGAGCGTGGCCGCCGTGAAGATCACGCCTGTCCCGATCGCGTCGTACCCGCGCACGACCTGCAGATAGGCCGCCACCGTGAACGACACTCCCATGAGCAGCAGCCACTGGACGTTCTGCGTGACCATCCCGAGGTTGGAGGTGCGGTTGCGGAACATGCTCGTCGACAGCAGTGGCTCCTTGCCGGCCGCTTCCTTGGCGCGTACCGATCGGAAGAACCACACGAGCACGAGTGCGCCGAGAAGGAGCAGGCCGGTCATCAGCCAGAGATTGTTGTCGGCCGCCAGGATTCCCATGACGAGAAGGATGAGGCCGGCGGCCGACAGGATCGCTCCGCCGGTGTCGAAGGAGCGCGTCGGATCCGGGGGAAGGGGGTCCTCGATCCGGCGGCTCAGGATCAGGATGAGCGCGATGACCAGGGCCTGGAACACGAAGGCCGCCCGCCAGCTGAGCACCGAGGTGATGAGCCCGCCGATGAGCGGTCCCGCTGCGGCGCCGATTCCGCCCAGCGCCATGATGGTCCCGAACGCCCGGGCGCGGGAGGTCACGTCGGTGTAGAGGAGTGTGGTGAGGATGTAGACGGGCGGGATGAGCAGCGCCGTGCCGATCCCCTCGAGGATCGAGTTGCCGAGGATGAGTACCCCCAGGCCGGGGGCGGCCGCGCTGAGCAGGGCACCGATGCCGTAGGTGGCGAGACCGAGCAGGAAGCACCGTTTGCGGCCGTAGCGGTCGGTCAGTTTGCCGCCGGGGATCATCAGGGCCGCCATGACCAGCAGGAAGATCGTGATCGCGATCTGCACGCCCTGCACGGTGGTGTCGAGGTCCGTGCTGATGTCATTGATCATGACGTTCATGTTCGAGCCGGCGAAGCTGCAGATGAACTGTGCCAGGGCCAGCGGTGCGAGCACACGACCCACGGCACCCGGCGGCCGTCCCGAGGTATCCGTTCCAGCCACGCCGTCGCCTCCGCTCTCGGCCGTGACAGCGCCTGCGCGGGCCGGCCCGGGAGGGTAGGGGCGCGCCTGCCGACGTGTCTCGGTGCCATATCGTTCCCGGCTCTGCGGCTGCCGCCAACGAACATCCCGCGTGTACCCCCTGCAGGCCAGGAGGCGACGGCACGGGCGAGCGGGTCGTCCTCGCCCTGCTCGCCCGGGCCGACGCCGGATGGTGACCAGGACAGAGTCGTTGCGGTGGACTCCCTCATGCGCGCGCACCGGAACGCGGCCGGGGCTCGCAAACAAGGGCCTCGGCCGACGAACCCGCTCACCATGCCGTTGGAACGCTCCCGCCGCCTACCGACGGCGGGGATGCAGGTGGGCATCCGGCGGCCACTGTGCCCGCTGATCCGAAGCAAAGGCCCTAGTCGTCCGCGGTCCGTGCGGTCGACCACTTGAGCTCGATCTCCAGCTCGATCTCCCCGTCACCGACCTCCACCTCGACCTCGCTGCGAAGGTCGTCGGGAATCCGTAGGCTCAGCACTCCCGGGCCGAGCTCCAGCTCGGCCTCACCACCGTGCCTCAGCGCGGCCGCCAGTGCGGCGAGCTGATCAGCAGCCTCGAGGCGTGACAGCGAACGCTTCTGCTCGAACTTGAGGTCCTTCACGGATGCCCTCCATCCCGTAGGAGCAGCAGATGCCGTCAATCCTGACGCGACGGGCGGCCTCCGACATCCCCCTGACCGGGTGAGCCTGCATGGCTGCCGCGAGTCTTTCGAGGCGCTGCAGCCGAGGTGAATTCGGTTGGTCAGGCCGGGCGGTCGAGGGCGCCGGCGATGAGGGCTTCGAGCTGCTGCGCGACGTGGTCGAGAGGCTGGATGCTGCGCTTGGCGCGGCACACGGCGATGGCGCCCTCGCTGGCCGCCACGACCAGGGCGGCCAGCGCACGGGCCTGCGCGGGGTCCGCGCCGTGCTCGCGCAGGGAGTCTGCGAGCAGGTCCTCCCAGCGGCCGAAGGCCTCGGCGGCGGCGACCAGGGCCTCGGGGGTTTCGCCGGCCGGTGGCTCCTCGATGGCGACGGCGAGCACGGGGCAGCCCGCGCCGAAGTCGCTGTCCACGACGATGCCGCGCCACATCGCGAGGAAGGAGCGCAGCCCGGCGACGGGGCCCGCGCTCAGAGCCTTGCGCAGCGCACGTGAGATCGCGGTGTCCGCGTAGCGCACGGCCTCGGTGGCCAGCTGCTGCTTGCCGTGGGGGAAGTAGTGATAGGTCGAGCCGAGCGGCGCCTTGGCGTGCTTGGCCAGTTCCCGGACGCTGGTCGCGTTCAGGCCCGCGCCTGCTGATCATGTTGGCCGCGCCGGGGCGCTCAGCGATCGCCGCAAGGCCGGGCTGGTGGGCGATGCCACCGCCGCCGTCCTCGACGCGGCCGGACTGCCCGCAGCCGAGGCACACCGGGTGTGGGTGCTGATCCACGAGCAGCCGGACGGTACCTGGGGCGCGGGCGGCACGGTGGTCCGCTACGCCGACCTGGTCGCCGCCGCCAAGGGCGGGCGCGAGCAGCAGGAGCAGGCCGATGCGTGAACTCACCTACGTCGCCCGGCGAACGGTCGAGTGGCGCGAGGCCCCGGACCCGAAGCCGCAGGCCGACACCGACGCCGTCGTCGCCCCCCGTCGCGGCCACCACCTGCGATGTGGACTCGATGATCCTGGCCGGCCACGGCTTCATTGAGCCGCCGTTCGCCATCGGCCACGAGTGCGTCGCCCGGGTCGTCGAGGTGGGTGACGCCATCACCCACGTCAGTCCCGGCGATCTGGTCGTGGTCCCGTGGGCGATCTCCTGCGGGCGGTGCGACCGCTGCCGGGCCGGGCTGCAGGCGCACTGCACCTCCGTCCCCTACATGGCCATGTACGGGGCACCGCTCGGCGGCAGCTGGGGCGGCATGTTCTCCGACCTGGTCCGCGTCCCCTTCGCCGACGCCATGCTGGTCCGGCTTCCGGCCGGCCTGGACCCGGTCGCCATGGCCTCGGCCAGCGACAACTGGCCGCTGGCCTGGCGCCTGACCGCCCCGCACCTGACGGCCCGTCCGGGCGCCCGCGTCCTGGTCGTCGCCCGCGGCAGCATCGGCCTGTACGTGTGCGACATCGCCCGCGCCCTCGGTGCCGGCGACGTCCTCTACATCGACCCCGATCCCGCCCACCGGAAGATCGCCGAGAGCTACGGCGCCCGCACCGCCGAGACCCTCGAACCCGTCCCGGGCAGCTTCGACCTCGCCGTGGAGGCCACCGGCCGCGTCGACCAACTCGCCCTCGCCCTCAAGAGCCTGCCTTCACGTCTCGGACGTCGTGCGCACGGGTTTGTCGTCCGACCCGCGGTGTACGGTCCACGGCCTCCCGGGCGATCCGGCGCGGGCACCACCGGCTGTGACCATTAGGACGGCTGTCTATCCGTGATCTGAACCTGGCCGACAGTGCCGACCGAGGCGGTTTCGGGTTTCGTGTAGAGGATGTCGCGGGCCTGCTCCGCGGCGCGGACCATGTTCTCGGCGACGAAGTCGACGAAGCGGGCGATGTTCTCGAGGCGGGCGGCGGCCGGGGTGTCGGAGCCGAGGATGCCGATGCCCTGCCGCGCGGTCTCGGCGAGCTGGGCGTTGGACCGGGCGGCGGCCATCATGCCCTGGTAAAAGACGTCGGTGTCGACGATGTAGAGCTCGCGGCGGCGTTCGTCGCGTTCCCGGCGGATGAGGCCCTGGCTCGCGAGGAACGTGACCGCCTTGGAGACGGACGCCGGGCTCACCTGCAGGCGCTGGACGAGTTCGGACGCGGTGAGGCTGCCCGCGTCGGTGGTGTAGAGGCAGGTGAGCACCCGGGACATCATCTTGGGCAGGCCCTGTTGCATAAGGAGGGCGGTGAACATCTCCTCGTACTCACGCACGGCCTCGGCGTTGCGCCCGTGGGCCTGCGGGGGAGCCTCCGCACCCCGGGGCGCGGCCTGCCTGCGCCGGTGGGCGCGGCGCTCGGTGGCGTGGTGGGCCAGGTCGGCGCGGTAGGCGGTGGGGCCGCCGTTGCGCATCACCTCACGCGTGATGGTCGAGGTCGGACGGTCGAGGCGTCTGGCGATCTCCGCGTAGGCGAGGCCGTCGGCCAGCCCCAGCGCGATCTGCTGGCGTTCCTGCTGGGTGAGCCTGCCTCCCGGCATCGCGGTCTCCTTCGTTCTCCTTGGTGCCTCCAGTATAGCGTTCACTCCCATTCCATTGCAACGAGTCTGGTGGCTGACGTTGCGTTACTTCATCAACCATTGCAACAATTTCCCGCCTCTCACCTGCGGTGATGGCAATTTCGCGCAACGAAGCCGTTGAAGGATTCTTGAACGCAACGTAGCGTTTCCTGCATCGCAAACGACGAGTCGCAGGAGCGCACGATGCAGAAGTTCGACACCCCCGCCCCGATCACCGCCGTCCTGGACATCCCCGCCGGACGCATCCGGTTCATCGCCGCCGACCGGACCGACACCACCGTCGAGGTCCTGCCCGCCGACGCCTCCAAGGGCCGCGACGTGAAAACCGCCGAGCAGACCACCGTCGAATACGCCGACGGCGTCCTGCGGATCGGGACCGCACCGGCCAAGAACCGGATCCTCGGCCACTGGGGATCCATCGAGGTGACCGTCCAGCTGCCCGCCGGCTCCCGCCTCGAGGGCAAGGCGGCCAGCGCCGAACTCCGGGCCGTCGGACGGCTCGGCGACGTCACCTTCGAGGGCGCGCAGGGCGTGGTCAAGCTCGACGAGACCGCGAGCGCCCGCCTCACCGTCCACGCCGGCGACGTCACGGTCGGCCGCCTGGGCGGCCCCGCCGAGATCACCACCCACAAGGGCGACATCAACATCGCCGAGGCCCAGCGCGGCACGGTCGTGCTGCGCACCGAGTCCGGCGACATCTCGGTCGCCGCCGCCCCCGCAGTCTCCGCCTCCCTGGACGCCGGCACCGGCTACGGCCGGATCCACAACACGCTCCTGAACACCGCCGGCGCCACCGCCGGCCTCAACATCCGCGCGACCACCGCCCACGGCGACATCACCGCCCGCAGCCTCTAAAAGGAGCACCCCTCATGACCAACCTGGCCATCGCGGCGAACGGGCTGCGCAAGTCCTACGGCGACAAGACCGTCCTCGACGGCGTCGACCTGACCGTCCCCACCGGCACCATCTTCGCCCTGCTCGGCCCGAACGGCGCCGGCAAGACCACCGCCGTCAAGATCCTCTCCACCCTGATCACCGCCGACTCCGGCTCCGGCGAGATCCGCGTCGGCGGCCACGACCTCGCCGCCGACCCCCAGGCGGTCCGCGCCACGATCGGCGTCACCGGACAGTTCTCCGCCGTCGACGGCCTGATCACCGGCGAGGAGAACATGCTCCTCATGGCGGACCTGCACCACCTCTCGCGCGGCGAGGGCCGGCGCACCGCCGCCGAACTGCTGGAGCGCTTCGACCTCACCGAGGCCGCGAAGAAGCCCGCCTCCACCTACTCCGGCGGCATGAAACGCCGCCTGGACATCGCCATGACCCTGGTCGGCAACCCGCGGATCATCTTCCTCGACGAGCCCACCACCGGCCTCGACCCGCGCTCCCGCCACACCATGTGGCAGATCATCCGCGAACTCGTCACGGGCGGCGTCACCGTCTTCCTCACCACCCAGTACCTGGAGGAGGCCGACCAGCTCGCTGACCGCATCGCCGTACTCAACGACGGCAAGACCGCCGCCCAGGGCACCGCCGAGGAGCTCAAGCGGCTCATCCCCGGAGGCCACGTCCGGCTCCGCTTTGAGGACCCGCAAGCGTACGAGGCGGCCGCCCGCGCCCTGCGCGAGGTCACCCGCGACCACGAGGCCCTCGCGCTGCAGATCCCCTCGGGCGGCAGCCAACGCGAGCTGCGCTCCATCCTCGACCACCTGGACTCCGCCGGCATCGAGGCCGACGAGCTGACCGTACACACCCCCGACCTCGACGACGTGTTCTTCGCCCTGACCGGCGGCGCCGGCATCCCCAACCAGCCCAAGGAGACCGTCCGATGAGCTCCCTCTCCCTCGCCCTGCGCGACTCGTCCACGATGCTGCGCCGCAACCTCCTGCACGCCCGGCGCTACCCCTCCCTCACCCTGAACCTGCTGCTCACCCCGGTCATGCTCCTGCTGCTCTTCGTCTACATCTTCGGCGACGTGATGAGCGCGGGCATCGGCGGCGGTGGCGCCGACCGCTCCGACTACATCGCCTACCTCGTCCCGGGCATCCTGATGATGACCGTCGGCGGCACCGTGATCGGCACCGCCGTGTCGGTCGCCACCGACATGACCGAGGGCATCATCGCCCGCTTCCGCACGATGGCGATCCACCGCGGCTCCGTGCTCATCGGACACGTCGTCGGCAGCGTGCTGCAGTGCATCACCAGCGTGGTCCTCGTCGGCGCCGTCGCCGTGGCCATCGGCTTCCGCTCCACCGACGCCACGCCCCTGGAGTGGATCGCGGCGTTCGGGCTGCTCACACTGTTCGCCCTGGCGCTCACCTGGATCGCGGTCGGCATGGGCATGGCCAGCCCGAACGCCGAGGCCGCCGGCAACAGCGCGCAGCCGCTGATCCTGCTGCCGCTCATCTCCAGCGCCTTCATCCCGGCCGACACGATGCCGGGCTGGTTCCAGCCCATCGCCGAGTACCAGCCCTTCACGCCCGCCATCGAGACCCTGCGCGGCCTGCTGCTCGGCACCGAGATCGGCCACAACGGGTGGCTCGCCATCGCCTGGTGCCTGGCACTGACCGTCCTCGGCTACTTCTGGTCGAAGTCGGTGTTCAACCGCGACCCGAAGTAACCGACATGAGCACGCGGGCCGCCTCCCGCAACTCGTCCCACCCCAGGACGGCGTACACCGACACCGCGTCGGCGCACGCCGCCCTGTCGGCGTTCTCAGCTCCAGGTGGGTCCGGTCCGCGGACATCGTCGGCGAGAACTCCCATAGCACGCCGAGCCGTTCAGCCAGCGCGAGCAACCGCACTGCGGAACGGTCGCCGCCGGCAAAGGCCCGCCACGGCGAGCCCGTGCAGGGCGGTGCCGTACGCCGAGAGCGGGCCGGAAGGGGCGTCCGGCCGGCCAGTGCCTGCACCCGGCGCCGCAGCTCCCCGAACCAGGGCATCTGCGATCGTCGGCCCCGGCAAAACCCTCAGACAGCAGCCAAGGCCATGGCCTCCACACCACCCAGCCACTGGGATCGCAAGCAGGCACTTGAGATGCCGACGCGGTCAGAAGCCTTCGGGGAACCTGCTGGGCTCTCCCGTGGCCGGGTCGAGGCCGGCCCTCCATCGGTTCTCCTGCACCTGCCAGTGCACGTAGCTCGGTGCTGGGTTCAGCAGCAACGGGCGCCCGATACTGAGCGGCCATTGCTCCCAGGTCGTCGAGTCCTCACAGAGCAGTCGGCGGAGGAACTCGGCCATGCCGAACGGGTGGACCGTGAACATCGGTCGGGTGTGACGGCCGATGACCAGCACCGGCCAGCGGTCGGGATCGTCATCTGCGGTCAACCAGCAGAGCAGGTCGGGACCGGACGTCACGCCCCATGCCAGGATGTGGTTCGGGTCGACATCGAGGACATCTCGGCCGCCCACCATCTCCCAGACGTGGCGAGCGTCTGCCGTCACATCAGCCATCGATGCGACCAGGGTGGTCCCGACGGGCGCGGGGGCGAGGATGTCTGCCTCGTCGCTGATCGAACCGTTGCCGTACGCCGCCATGAAGGCCCGATAGTCCTCGGGGAAGGTGACACCCCAGCTCACCCGGGCGGCAGCCCAATCGGCACGCTCATCCGCACCGTTCTCCGGCGGCATGGCCTGGGTGAGTCTCTCGATGTCACGGTGCACAACGTTGCCCTTCGTCTCGTTTCGCCGACAACCTAGCCGAGCCGAAGGACACCCATCCGCTCATTTGGATCTTGGACGGACGTTGAACGACAAGCTGAAGACGATCTTGCGGGATCGGGCGACGTGGAAGTACTGCCGCAGATCGGTCAGGGGCTGTTCGGGCGATCACGACGTGGCTTCAGTGCCGTCGCTACTACGATCTCCGCGGAGGAAGGGCCGAAGGCCGGCAGCTCGCCGGCGGGCTGGTTCACGCAGGGGTGCGGCGGGGGAAGAAGCTCGGGGCGCCGGGCGATGTCAGGGGGCGCCGATGACGTTCGGGTATTCGGACGAGTGGTGGGTGCTGCTGGACGGCCAACCCTCACGGGCGGCCGGCGGCGCGGAGCTGCGTGCCCTGGTCGGTCGGGCCGAGGTAGGCGGTGCGGCCGGTGCGGCGGGCGCTCGTCGCGGCGTGCAGGACCTGCGCGCGGCGTTCGTCGGCGATGGCGGCCCATTCCTTGACGCTCTTGAAGGCGAACGCGGTGTGCTCGGCCGGGTCCAGGGTGATGCCGCTGATCTCCTGGTCGGTGAGAATGCCGCCGTCAAAGAACGCGCCGACTTTCCACGGCCAGGGCGGCTGGGGAGCGGTGAAGGACAGCACGAGGAGTTGTGGTGTGTGCTGGTCGACGCTGGCGGGCAGGAAGCCGAGCTCCTCGATCGTCTCGCGGCGGGCGCATCCGAGGAGGTCCTCGTCCGGGTCGAGGAGACCGCCCGGGAGGTTGAGCGTGGCGCGGTCGTAGGCGGAGTGGAGTGCCAGTACCCGGTCGTCGCTGTCCCTGAAGACGAAGGCGGCGTAGGCGATACCGTGCGGCAGAGTGGGTACGAACTGCTCGGGCGGGAGCCACCCTTGTCGGGTCTGGTCGGCCATGTCCAGACCGTACCGCCGACCCGTGCCCGCTCCACGGTGTTTCGCCGGTGGGCGCGGTGGTGTCGGCCGGCCGTTCCTGGAGCCGGTCGGCGGCGGCCCGCCGGGACGGCGGCATCCTTGGCCGTCTCCTTCGCCCGGCTCGGTGGCGCCGCGGGCGGCCCGCCCTCACGCTCCCGCCAACGGGCCGTCAGGCCCGCCCCCACGGCAGGCCCGGCGCCGTGCCACGCTGCCGGTTCGCCCCTGCTGGGGCTGGCTGCGGGCGTCCCTCCCAGGAGTCGGCTCGGGCCGGTCGTACCGTCAGAGGCGGGGGAGCGGGTGCTATCGCTCTGCATCTTGTATGCCCGGCCGCTTCCTTTGTGCGGCCGGGCCGGGCTGCGCCCGCTCTGCCCGTGGCCTCGCTGCTCCCGGCCATCGTTCCGTCTCGCTCCCGGCTTCTGGCCCTCGTCCGTGTCGCGCCTGCCGGCGCTGGGGACCGCGGTGGGCGGGGCCAGCCCAAGGTAGGGGCGGTGCGGCGTGGCGAAGAGTCAGGTGAGTGCTGCGGCCAGCAGCGTGGCGGTCTTGGCGACCAGCGGCTCGTCCCTGGGGCCGGTGGAGGCGAGTGTGGTCGTCAGGACGGTCATCGCGATCGGTGGCCCGTCCGGGGGCCACACGACGCCCACGTCGTTTGCCACGCCGTAACTGTCCCCGCCGCCGGTCTTGTCCGCCAGGGTCCAGTCCACGGGAAGGCCGGCACGGAATCGCCCGCGGTTGGTGGTGTTGGCGATCAGCCAACCGGTCAGCTGCTCCCGATCGCGGGGCGGGAGGACGTCACCGAGCAGGAGGCGGGCGTATGTCGTTCCGATGGCACGGGGGCTGGTCGTGTCGCTGATCCGCCAGGGTTCCGCCGAGTTCAGGAGGGGTTCCCACCGGTCGAGCCGGGTTGTCCAATCCTTGATCGAGCGGCAGAAGCGTGTGATGGCGGTGGGTCCGCCCAGTTCGCGGAGAAGGATGTTTCCTGCGGCGTTGTCGCTGTCGCTCACGGCAGCGGCGCACAGCTGCGCGACGGTCATGCCGTTGGCGAGATTGTCCGCCTTACCGGTGATCGGGCCGTAGCCCGAGTCGGTGACGTCCTTCTGCGTGTAGTGGATCCGCCTGGCCAGGAACTCGCCGTCCTGGTCGAGGTCGCGCAGAACGGCCGCAGCGGCAAGGGTCTTGAACACCGAACAGATCGGGAAGAGCTCGTCCGCGCGGTACAGCACCGTTGTGCCCGTGGCCATGTTGCGGGCGAACACGCCCAGGCGGGCGGAGTGATCCCGCTCGAGCTTTTTCAGCTGCCGGTACAGCGTCTGCCCACCGGGCGCTGATGCGTATGCCCTCCCGCCCTCAGCCAAGCCGGCACCAAGTACGGCCCCGGTGCCGAGCGTCAGTACCGTGCGGCGGGACGGACGTGCTCCTGCGGTTTCCAAGATCGTCTCCGTTCTTCTGCAGTCAAACCATCGATCAACACGCGGGGCGTGGACGAACGGTTCCACCCAGGGGAGTCTTCCGGGCGCGGCGGCCGTGGCTGACGCCCCGTTCGGCTGTGCCCGTCAGCGCGAGTTTCGTGTGGGTGCCACGCCCGACGGCTGAGCAGGAGGTCGGCTGGCATCCCGTGCGCCTCGATGCCGAGGTCGGCCTGGGGCGCAGATCGTGGGTCCGTCACGGACGGTTCCGATCGGATACCCCCGCGGCGGGTCAGGAGCCGAGGGGTGTCCGGGAGGGTCCCAGGATACGGGGGCGGGTGGGGGCCGTGGTTCGGCTGGTTGTTCATCCTCGGTTCTCTGCACGCTTGTTGTATCCGGGGAATTGAGTTGACGGTCGATGTCCCGGAGCGTTTGTGTTGCTGTCGGCTGGGTGCGCTGGGTGCGCTGGGTGCGCTGGGCCGGTGTCCAGGCTGTTGTGTTGTGCGTGTCGGGTGGTGATTTTGCCCGGTGGGGGGTGGGTGCTCGTGCGTGCCGGCAGGATGCATGCCGATGAGGCGGACATCGATGTAGCTGTTGTACGTGGGCTGATCGCTGCGCAGTTTCCGCAGTGGGCGGATCTCTCCGTGGAGCCGGTGGACACGGTCGGGACGGACAACGCCGTGTACCGGCTGGGCGGGGAGTTGGCTGTACGGCTTCCCCGTATCGAGGGGGCTGTCGGGAGCGTGGAGCGCGAACAGCAGTGGCTGCCGCTGCTTGCGCCGCAGCTTCCGGTCGCCGTTCCCGCCCCGCGCGGGTTGGGAGGGCCCGCTGGGGGCTATCCCTGGAGTTGGTCCGTCTATCGCTGGTTGGACGGCGAGAACCCGTCGGTCAACCGTGTCGCCGAACCGGGTCTGCTCGCCGAGGATCTGGCGGAGTTCATCAGGGCGTTGCGCCGGATCGATCCCTCGGGCGGGCCGTCTGCGGGTCGCGGTGTGCCTTTGGCGGCGCGGGACGCCGCGACGCGCGCCGCGATCGTGGAGCTACGGGGAATCATCGACACTGACGCGGCGGGCGCGGCATGGGAGGAAGCCCTGCGAATCCCCGAGAGGTCCGGCCCGCCGGCTTGGTTTCACGGGGACCTGTCGCCTGGAAATGTGCTGATCACCCGTGGACGGCTCAGCGCTGTCATCGACTTCGGGTGCATGGGTGTGGGCGACCCCACCGTCGACCTGATCATCGCGTGGAACCTGCTGCCCGCAGACGCGCGTGGCGTCTTCCGCGCCGCCTTGCAGGCCGATGACGCGACCTGGGCGCGGGGCCGTGGCTGGGCGTTGTCGATTGCGCTCATCCAACTGCCGTACTACCGAGACACGAACCCGGTGCTCGCGGCCAACGCACGGCATGTCATTCGTGAGGTTCTCGCCGATCACGAGCACGCCTCATGACACCGGCCCCGGACGGGGCCTGTTGGATCGGCGGGCCCTGTCCGGTGGCAGCTCATCCGGCCGCGGGTTCAGGAGGTGCGAGGTGCGTGGGTCGCGTTCGACGGCTGGTTTTTCACCGCGTTCCCACGTCGCGATCGACGACGTTCGAGCCGGCCTTGCTGGAGAGGGTGAGAACTTCTCGTTCCGCGGCTGCATGTAGGCCCGTGGGAGATCCTCCTGGGCCGACGAAACCGCCGTACATGGCGTGTCGCCGCCTCGCGAAGGGCTTGTCCGTCCACAGCGGACGACAAAGGCAAGGAGAGTACCCACCCCTTGCCACTCTCAACTTATAGCGCACCAGGGGGCTTGCGGCAAGACCCGGGTCGTGCCGCAGAATCGCTCGCCGAGGCCAGAACCTGCGGGAATGGGAGATTCACCAAGTGCGTGTGTTGTTGTCGATTGATGGGTCGTGCGGTGACGTCGAGCCGGTGGTGGGACTCGCGCTGCGGTTGCGGGCACTCGGCGCCGAGGCGCGGGTGTGCATGCCGCCGGACTTCGCGGGCGCGACCTCGGATCGGAGCTGATGACATGAACCCCCTGATCACCAGCGCGTTCGACCTTCCCGACCGTCTCTCCCCGAAGGCCGACCCGACGCTGATCGCCGGCGACGAGCAGCACTTCGCGGCCATCGCGGAGAGCCTCGAGCAGGCGATCGCCGAACTGTCCGACCGTCTCGATGCCGAGCGCAGGGCGCCCGGCGGCAGCGGCCGGGAGGCGATGGACCGGGACGTGGAGATCCACCGGCTGACCGGTCGCCTGCGCGCCTTGCGTCGCTTCGGTTGGGACCTGTGCCTCGGACACATCGTCAGCGCGGACAACCCCGAGCCCGTGTACATCGGACGACTTGGCCTCACCGACAGCGCGGGTCGTCGGCTGCTGCTCGACTGGCGCACCCCCGCGGCTGAGCCGTTCTTCGCCGCGACCCACGCCAACCCGATGGGTCTGGCAAGCCGCCGCAGGTATCGCTGGACCCGCGGCCGGATCAGCGACTACTGGGACGAGGTGTTCAACGCCGACGGGCTTGAAGGGCACGCCGCGCTCGACGACCAGTCCGCCTTCATCGCCAGCCTGGGCAGCAACCGGTCGGCCCGGATGCGAGACGTGCTCGCCACCATCCAGGCCGACCAGGACGCCATCATCCGGGCGGGATCCCGCGGCGCTCTCGTCGTCGACGGCGGTCCCGGTACGGGGAAGACCGTCGTCGCTCTGCACCGCTCCGCGTACCTCCTCTACTCCGACCCTCGCCTCGGTCACCGTCGGGGCGGCGTGCTGTTCGTCGGTCCGCACCAGCCCTACCTGGTCTACGTCGCCGACGTCCTCCCCAGCCTCGGCGAGGAGGGCGTGCGGACCTGCACCCTGCGGAACCTCGTCGCCGAGGGAGCCGGAGCGGCGATCGAGACCGACCCGGACGTGGCGCGCCTGAAGTCGTCCGCGAACATGGTCAAGGCGATCGAGAGGGCCGTCAGTATCTACGAGGAGCCGCCCGCCGAGGGGATGACGGTCACGACCCACTGGTCCGACATCTGGCTGAGCGCCGAGGATTGGGCCGAGGCGTTCGAAGCACCGGAGCCGGGTACTCCGCACAACGAGGCGCGCGACCAGATCTGGGAGGAGCTGGTCACGATCCTGATGGACAAGCACGACGACGAGGACGTCCCGCCCGACCTGTTCCGGAGGTCGCTGCTGCAGGACCGAGAGCTGGTCGGGACCCTGAACCGTGCGTGGCCGCTGCTCGAAGCGGCTGACCTCGTCGGAGACCTGTGGACGGTACCCGCCTACCTGCGGATGTGCGCTCCCTGGCTGAGCCCCGATGACGTTCGGAAGCTGCGGCGCGAGGACGCCCAGGCCTGGACGGTGTCCGACCTTCCGCTCCTGGACGCAGCCCGGCAGCGGCTCGGCGACCCCGAGGCGTCACGACGCAGCCACCGGCAGCGTGCCGCCGTGGCCGCCCAACGGGAGGAGATGTCGCGCGTGATCGACCACCTGATCGAGACCGACGACTCCGAGATGCAGGTGATGTCGATGCTGCGCGGGCAGGACCTGCAGGACAGCCTGGTGGACGAGACCGCACTGGCCGGCACCGACCCGGACGTGCTCGCCGGTCCGTTCGCGCACATCGTCGTGGACGAGGCTCAGGAACTGACCGACGCAGAGTGGCAGATGCTGCTGCTCCGCTGCCCGTCCCGGAGCTTCACCATCGTGGGGGACCGGGCCCAGGCCAGGCACGGGTTCACGGAGTCGTGGCAGGAACGGCTCGAGCGGATCGGGCTCGACCGGATCGACGTGGCCTCCCTGAGCGTCAACTACCGGACGCCGGAAGAGGTCATGGCGGAAGCCGAGCCGGTCATCCGAGCCGTGCTCCCGGACGCCAATGTGCCGACCTCCATCCGCAGCAGCGGCATCCCCGTCGTGCACGGTTCTGTTTCGGATCTGGACTCGATCCTCGACACCTGGCTCGCTGCGCACGCCAACGGGATCGCCTGCGTCATCGGCGCTGGTGGGATCGGCGATGGCACGTTCCGGGCGACGTCCCGCGTCCGATCGCTGACCCCGGAGCTGTCGAAGGGGCTCGAGTTCGACCTGGTCGTCCTCATCGACCCAGAGGCGTTCGGCAACGGCATCGAAGGAGCGGTCGACCGCTATGTCGCGATGACCCGAGCGACCCAGCAACTCGTCATCCTCACGAGCTCCTGACGTCGGGCAGGGCAACGTGATCGCCCCCGGCGATCACGAGGACCGCCACCGAAGGAGTCTGCCCGGGCTTCGCGGTCCGCGGGCCGGGCTGAGTCAGGCACCGACGACGATCCCGGTGAGGGGGAGGTCGACGACAGGGCCGAGCGGGAGCAGGCTCTCGGGCGTTGCGGCGCGGTAGGCGAGGATCAAGCACAGCGGCGGCCGGTCCAGCGGGTCGCGGATGCGGCCCGCCGCGTGGGTCAACAGCCGCTCGCGCTCGTCGGCGTCGGCGTCGGCGGCGCGGATGGTCAGTGGTGCGAAGCCTTCGTGCAGGTTCATGGCGGCCACGCCGTCGAACCAGAGGTCGATCGTCTCCTCACCTTCGTGCCAGGCGGCGCTTCGCAGGAGCAAACGTCATGTGGCTGACGGTGTAATGCCAGACGCGGAAGCGCCGCTCCACAGTGAAGCTCGTCGGCATGCTGACCGGGGCTTGATCGCTCATCACACCATGATCAAAAGCCCGTACTGCAGGGGCAAGGTGCTGTGGCGCCCACGGCCGCTGCCACGGCGGACGGACCGGCGCCGGCAGGCAACCTCCGCGGCGGCCGCCTACAGCACGGTGATGGCGAACACCCACAGGTGCGCCGGTACCGGCAGGATCGCGTAGTGCACGATCGCCCCGGTGGTAGTGACGACCCGCACCGAGTCGTCCAGCTCGTACCGGTCGGCTTGCGGCCACGACCACGGATCGGCCTGCGCCTGCTCCAGGGCGGCCTGCAGCTCCTTGCGGTCCTCCACAGCGAGGTCGCGCACCACCCGGCCGACCTCGGCGGCGAACCGTGCCTCATGATGCGCGGCACTCACAGGCCGAAGACCTCGCCCATCGACATCGAGCCCACCTCGCTGTGCCCGCCCGCGACCCACTGACGGTGTGCGGCGGCAGCGAGCGCGTCTGCGCGCGCGGCGCGCTCCGCGGGGCTTCCCTCGGCGGCGGCCTGATCGGCGGTCAGGACGCGGGCGACGTAGTCGTTGACGCTCAGACCCGCTTCGGAGGCGGCCGCGCGGACGGCTTTCTCCAGTCGCTCGGGCAGCTCGACAAGGGTAGACATACCACCACGATAGCGAGTCGACACCGCCCGGAAAGGCTATTGGCGGATGCCGTGGCCGGGCTCTGAGCCGCCTGGCGCGCATTGGCGCCCCAACGAGAACGCCACCGGACCGGCTCCTGCGGAGTTACCGCGAACTGGTGACCGCACTGACCCCGCCGCGACCCGAGGTCGCCCCACGGTCATCGCCGGCGTGCGACCACGATTGTTGGGGACCCTGAGTCGTCGTCAGCGTGTCAGATCCATCATGCCTTGTCAGAGGCTCTTGGAGTAGGACGGAGAGCACGCCCGGGTTCCCTTGCCCGCATCTGCCGATCACCCGCAGACTCGACGACATCCACTCCAACGGCCGCGTGCCGGTGCCTGTCCCCAGGTGCCGGTGCGTACGTCGTGCTGCCCCGCCGTCGGTGGTGGCTGGGAGTGCCGGGATGAAGGGGGAACGCGATGGATCAGGACGCGGTACAGCGGGCGAGGGTGCTGCTCCTCGGCTCGAACCGGCGGGTGTTGCGCGGGCCGGACGCGCTAAGGGTCTACCGGGTGCTGACGCAGGTCAGCCCGGAGGTGTACGGGTCCAAGCTTGCGTATGTGCTGGTCGAGGCGAGCCGCAGTCCCAGGTTGAGCGATCTGCCGCAGGTGCGGCTGGCGCTGCTGGACGAGGCGATCGAGGTCGCAGAGGCACTGCACCAAGCGAACCCGTTCCGGGCGAAGGTACTCGCCAGGGCGCTTGACGCCCGCCGACAAGAGCGGACCGGCTGAGCCATCTAGGCCCGCACTCCAGCGGAACGCCCGCATGACGGGTGATTCTGCGCCACCTGGCCTGACCGCCCTGCCCTGCCCGTTGCTGGGCAGGGCAGGGCGGTCAGGTGAGCGCATGCGAGGGGGACGAGTGGCTCGTCACCGACCATCCACGGAGCACGCACACCACCACCAACGGACGAATCGTCACACCGGGCACCGCCAACCAGCCCACATCCACGAGACCGTGTTACGGGCTTAGAAGCCGTTGTCGTACCGATCAAGGAACTTGTCGATCGAACGGAAGTCCCGATTGGGTGATCGTCGAGCGGTTGGCGCATGAAGGTAGGGCCTCCTGCACAGCTCAAGGGTGTCGAGTCCGTGAGCAAAAAGCAGGAGGCCCTGGTGTTGCAGTCTGTCGTGCGCGTGCTGGTTGCGTCCAACTCCCGCGTGTCGTTGTGTGATTGCCTCGCGCATGTGTACGGGAACGCGGCTGATCGGCCAGAGCGCCGGCCGCGGTATCCGTCGGACATGACGGACACGGAGTGGGCCGTGGTCCGGGCATCGCTGCCGGTGCCGGGGTGGCTGGAGGGGCGGGGCGGCCAGCCGGAGGGCTATTGCCACCGACAGATGCTGGATGCCGTGCGGTATCTGGTCGACAACGGCATCAAATGGCGGGCGATGCCGGCGGACTTCCCCGCTTGGGACCGGGTCTACGCCTTCTACCGACGCTGGCGCGACAAGGGCCTGATCAAGGAGCTGCACGACCGGCTGCGCGACAAGGTTCGGCGGGCCGAGGGCCGGGATCCGGAGCCGACGGCGGGGATCATCGACTCGCAGTCGGTGCGGGCCGCCGCGTCGGTGCCGGCCGCAACGCGCGGATACGACGGCGGGAAGATGGTGCCGGGCCGCAAGAGGCACATCGTGGTGGACTGCCTCGGGCTGCTGCTGGCCGTGCTGGTCACCGCCGCGAACGTCACCGACCGAGAGGCGGGTGCGAGCCTGCTGGCCCGGCTGCGGGCACGGTACTTCCGGCTGACGCTCGTGTGGGCCGACGGCGGCTACACCGGAAGCCTGGTCGACATCGCCGCGAAGGCTTGGCGCATCGCGTTGACGGTGGTCAAACGCAACCACGACACTGCGGGCTTCAAGGTGCTGCCGAAGAGGTGGCTGGTGGAACGGACATTCGCGTGGCTGATGCGCTCACGCCGCCTGGCCCGGGACTACGAAACCCGCACCGACACCGCCGAGGCGATGCTGCTGTGGTCGATGACCATGGTCATGAGCCGCCGCCTGGCCCGCCGGTCCAGCTGAACCGGCCCGGCGTGTCCTCGGCCAGCCAACCCCTGGCCACCAGGCGTTTGGCGCGAGACCGCACCGCACCCTCGATCTTTGCCGGGGCCAGCTCCAGCCCCAGCGCGGCCGCGATCTCCTGACAGCTCATCGATCCGCCTTCGCCGGCATGCTGCCGATCAGCCAGCAGATTGACGATGCGCTGATACTCCACCGCCAGCACGCTCGGCGCGAGCCCGGACCGCCACACCGGCACGACCGAACGGCCCGGCGCCGCCCCGGACGCGGGAGCTGTCTCCGCGGCCTGCTGCCCCTGCGATTCCGCCAGGACCCGGTCGACCCTTTCCCGGGCGATCGTCCATCGCTCCCAGTCCGTCTCCGCGTCCCGCAACTCGGCCACGATCCGGTCCACTTCCTCGCGCAACGACTCCACCCGCTGCCGAGCGGCCAACTCCCGCTCCTCCAGCAATCCCATCACCGACGCCACCCCGGCACCTCCACCGCGAGACAACCCGATGGACCAACCCTGCCGCGCCGCCACGGACTCTATGCCTGGCCTGCGGAAACAAGCCGATCACGCCCGATAAGACAACGGCTTCTTACGAGTTCCCCCGCGATTGAGACGGGGGTGAAGCGGGCGATGGTGTGGTGCCGGCCCGCCCGATCGCGGTCCTGGCAAGATAGCGGCATGGAACGTGAACCGCCCCGGGTTCGGTGGGGACTCGATTTCGTGTAAGGATTCGAGTCATGGCACGTCCCTCTTCCTACCCGCCTGAGCTGCGCCGTCGTGCGGTGCGCATGGTTGCCGAGGTCCTCGGTGACTACCCGAACGAGTCGGCCGCGCTGCGGGCCGTCGCGGAGAAGCTGGGCATCGGCTCGGCCGAGACCCTGCGCAACTGGGTGCGACGCGACCAGGTCGACTCCGGTCAGCGCCCGGGCACGACCACGGAGGAGTCCGCGCAGATCAAGGCGATGAAGAAGGAGATCGCCGAACTCAAGCGCGCCAACGACATCTTGAAGGCCGCGGCGAGTTTCTTCGCGGCCGAGCTCGACCGGCCACACCTTCGCTCGTAGCGTTCATCGACGAGCACCGGGGCCGCTTCGGCGGCGTCGAGCCGATCTGCCGCGTTCTCACCGAGCACGGCTGCAGCATCGCCCCCTCCACCTACTACGCCCAGCACAAGCGCCTGGTCTCGCCGTGTGCTCGCACTCTGCGCGACGAGGAACTCAAGCCGCTGATCAAGGAGGTCCATGACACCAACTACCGCGTCTACGGGGCCCGGAAAGTCTGGCGCGAGCTGCAACGCCAAGGCCACGAGGTGGCCCGCTGCACCGTCGAACGCCTGATGCGTGAACTCGGCATCGCCGGCGCCGTGCGTGGCAAGAAGGTGATCACCACCATCCCCGACCCGGCCGCCGTTCGCGCCCCGGACCTGGTGGACCGTCAGTTCGTCGCCGGCGCGCCGAACCGCTGCTGGGTCGCCGACTTCACGCACATCGCCACGTGGTCCGGCGTCGTCTACGTCGCCTTCGTCGTGGACACCTTCTCCCGCCGGATCGTCGGCTGGGCCGCGTCAACGTCCAAGGAGACCCGGCTCGTCCTGGACGCGCTGGACATGGCGCTGTGGCAGCGCGACCGTGACGGGTTCCCCCACCAGAGAGGCGAGTTGATACATCACTCGGATGCCGGGTCGCAGTACACGAGTTTCCGGCTCGCCGAGCACCTGGACGCCGTCGGCATCGCGGCCTCGATCGGATCCGTCGGCGACGCCTACGACAACGCCCTGATGGAATCCACCATCGGCCTCTACAAAACGGAGCTGATCAAGCCCGGCCGGCCCTGGAAGACCCTCGCCCAGGTCGAGCTCGCCACAGCCGAGTGGACCGACTGGTACTGCCACCGGCGACTCCACGGTGAGATAGGCCACGTCCCACCCGCCGAATACGAGACCGCCTACTACCTCACAGCCACAAAACCCCAGGTCACAACCACAACCTGAGCTCTCTACCGAACCCGGGGCGGTTCAACCCCAGCCGGTGAACCTTCCCGGTCACGGCACTGGGGCGTGTATCGAACGTGCCTGGTGAGGATGGCGGAGAGCCCATTTATGATCCAGAATGATTGGATGGTCACGCTTGAGACTCCCCGTTTGATCCTGCGTCGCTGGCGCGAGGAAGACGTTGCGCCCATGGCTGCCGTCAATGCCGACCCCGAGGTCATGCGGTGGATCCGTGACGGCAGCGTCCGTGACGAACAGCAGACTCGCGGCGGGGTCCAGGCATGGGAGAGCGAGTGGGAGTCACAGGGCTTCGGCCTGTTCGCCGTGGAGATCCGGTCCACTGGCGAGCTGGCCGGGTTCACCGGCCTTTCGGTGCCCGACTTCTTGCCGGAGGTACTGCCGGCGGTTGAGGTCGGCTGGCGGCTGGGACGTTCCCACTGGGGGCAGGGCTTGGCCACCGAGGCCGCTGCGGCCGCTGTACGGTTCGGGTTCGAAGAGCGGGGGCTGGAGCGGATCGTCAGCATCACTCAAGTGGGCAACGACGCCTCCGAACGAATCATGATCAAACTGGGGATGCGTCCGGTCCGTGAGACCGTCAATCCCACCTGCGGTCGGCGAGTACGGGTGTTCGAGTTGTCGTCAGGCCAGTACGTCACAACCACTCGTTGATGGCGGCAGCGAGGACGTAGCCTCGTAGCGGACCGCGAGTTTGTCGTACCTGGTGGCCACGGCTCGATGGCTCTTGAGGCGATTGATGCCGCACTCGACCGCGCGTGATGCCGCACTCGACCGCGCGCCGGGCCTTGTAGTCCTCTGGGTCGAACTTCGGTGGCCGGCCACCGCTGGACCCGCGCTTCTTGCGGCCGCGGACCTGGTCGGCCTTGTCCGGAATGGTGCAGCGGATACCGCGACGCCGCAGGTAGGCGTCGTTCTTGCGGGACGCGTACGCCCTGTCTGCTGTCACTCAATCGAGCCCCTTGACAGCGATTTCGGCCCGAAGCCGGTGTGTGTCTGGGCCTCCCTGACGGACAACCACGACATTTCCCTCCCCTCCGGCAGGATCAGGTCCTACGTCCACGACCGCGCCGCCGCCACACCATAGTGTTCAGCCTGCTGGCTCCCAGCTACTGACGTCGGCGCGTCAGGGTGAACTGTCCTGAAGACCCTCATGGGCGTGGTGTGGTGGCTGTATCTGATGGTGTGTGAGGTACGCGGATGGGGGCGGGCTGACCGCTGAGGGACGGCTGCGCCGGAAGTCGGTGCGGATGCGGGCGGCTGAGCTGTTCGAGCAGAGGGTCAAGCCGTCGGAAGTGGCACGGCGTCTGCGGGTGAGCCGGAAGTCGGCCTGTCAAAGGCATGAGTTGTGGCGGGACGGCGGCGCTCAGGCTCTGGCCTCTCGCGGCCCGGGCGGGTCGCGGTGCCGTCTGTCGTCGCGGTGCCTGGAGAAACTCGCCGCGTATGACTGGCTGACGGTGTTCCTGCTTCCCGCCTACTCGCCCGGCCTCAACCCCGTGGAGTGGGTCTGGGCACACGTCAAACGCAGCCTGGCCAACCTCGCCATCATGGCCCTCGACCGACTCGAGGCCCTCGTACGCAACCGGCTCAAACGCCTGCAGTACCGACCCGACACCCTCGACGGCTTCATAGCCGTCACCGGCCTGACCCTCAACACCCCAACGTCACCCTGACAAGCCGAAGTCAAGTAACTGCGCGATCACGGCCCCCGTGTCAGCCGTCGATGTGCTTCCGCGCGGCAGCGATGAACGCCTCGGTGGTGGTGGCCAGCTGCCACAACGCTTCGTTGAGAGGCACGTTGGGGTCGGTTGACCCCGCCTACCACTGGCGGTTGTTGCGGATGGCCGGTTCATTGAAACGCCCCTGCTCCTCCTGCTGGGTAGCCGGGCCTGGAACCGCACTATCTGATACGAGAGCTGATCGTCTACCGTGTGCGCATGGAACTCCGGGAACCTGCCTGCCCGCAGTGCGAGGACACTACTCAACTGGGGGTCTTCGAGGAGCGCCGCAGATCCTTGGTCCACCCGGCCGGCGGGGTCCGGATGTTCGCCGCCGCCACCCTCGCGGTCTGGGGCGCGGCCATGCTGGCCCAGGCACGGCTCGTGGTGGGGGCACTGCTGCTCGCGGGGGCCGTGCTGGTCGGGGTCCGCGCGGTGCGGGCGGTGCGCCGGGCGAGGTGGGCGCCACGAGCGAAGGTGTTGTACTGCCCCCGGTGTCTGATGCGCTTTCGGCCCGAAGAGCAGGTCGCTGAGATGAATGATGCGAAGAGCCGATGCTAGGTAGGCGATCACCGAGCGGGTGACGGGCCACGCCGGAGCCCAGGCCGACTTCCGGCTCATCCGCAGACGCCGTGCCACTTCCGACGGCTTGACCCTCTGCTCGAACAGCTCGGCCGCCCGCATCCGCACCGAGTCCCGGCGCAGCCGTCCCTCAGCGGTCAGCCCGCCCCCGTCCGCGTACCTCACACACCATCAGATACAGCCACCACACCACGCCCATGAGGGTCTTCAGGACAGTTCACCCTGACGCGCCGACGTCAGTAAGGTCGCCCGAGTCGTTGACCTTGCCGACGCAGGCCGCTTCGGCACCGCCGAGAGCAGCATGTCGAGGCAGGGCCGGCGTCTGCGATTCGAGAGCGACGGCAATGTCCTGGAGCATCGAGCCCATCGAGTCCCACAACGGAACCCCGAGCCTCCAACGCTCGTGATCCCACAAGAAGATCGCACCGTGGTGCTCGCCAGCCCGAAGGTCGACAACGAGGCCGTCACCGCCAGGACTCATCGCGATCGGCATGAACTCCGGCAGAAACCGAGGTTCCTCCTCCCCGTTCTGATCGAACAGGGACTCTTCCTGCTCCGCGACGAGCAGCCAGATCTCCCGTGTCTCCGGAGCCTCTTCCAGCGCCACCGGAGCGAACGATCCAGGAAACCAGTAGTCAGCGCTGACGTTGGTCAGGGCCCACCATCCCCGCACGTCAGCGGGCAGTGTCACCGCCAGCGCGGCCTCGACTGCATCGAGGCGCCCCACAGCCGCCGCCGGCCTGATGGGGCCTTCCGGACGTGCGCCCTCAGCCAGGCGTCGATGCGATCCCACGACTCCCGCACACCATGATCAATAGACATCATGGCCGGCAGTCTCCCAGGCCGCTCTGACAGCGACGCCCCGGTCCCGGGGCACGGGCCGCAGGAGCCGAACAGGACCCCAGCCGGCCGGCGGAAGCCCTCTGTTACGTGACATCCAATCAGGCCCGCCCAGGTCAGCCCGCCCATCCCGGGCCAACTTCCTTGTCAACGGACAATGCTGAACCTCAAGGCGGCGGTCGGCGCGGTGGCTTTGTTCACGAGAACCCGACAGCACTTGTACACGAGTTTGGGCAGCACTCGAAAGTTCTGCAGAAATCGAACAGTTCATGGCTTCGGGCACCGCGGGCCCCTGCCGGGTTGGCAGGGGCCCGCGGTGCAGAGAGCTGAGGAGGGCCGGGACTTGTCCTCGATGAGCGGCATCCTGGCCGACTCCGCCTACCGTCTGCTGGTGGCCTGACGGCCCGGTCTCACTTCAGGTGCCGGGCGAAGAACCGGGCCCCGGCGTCGAGCTCGAACCACGGGGTGCCGGTGTGTCCGCCCATATTGGCGTGCAGCGTCTTCTCCTTGGTGCCGAAGGCGTTGAACAGGTCCAGGGCCGCCTGCCGGTCGTTCCCTTCGTCGTCCCACTGCAGCAGGACCTGCAGCGGAATGGTGACCTGGCGGGCCTCCTCGAACATGGCGGCGGGCACGAGACTCCCGGCGAAGAGTCCGGCGGCCGAGATGCGCGGCTCGACCACCGCCAGCCGGATGCCGATGGAGATCACTCCCCCCTCGTACCCGACCGGGCCGCCGATCTCGGGCAGCGAAAGGAGGGCGTCCAGGGTGGCCTGCCATTCCGGGACCGCCTTGTCGACCAGCGGGAGGATGAGGGCGTCGACGATCTCGTCGCTGACCGGCTCGTCGGCCTCCATCGCCCGGCGCAGGTCGGCGCGGGCCTGCTCGGCGGCGGCCCAACGGGGCCGGTCACCGCTCCCGGGGAGCTCGATGGTGGCCGCGGCGAAGCCGTACTCCGCCGCGTAGTACCGGGCCCGCCCCGCCAGCCGGGGGTACATCTTGTGCAGTCCGAGGGGCGGGGGGCTGATCAGGATCAGCGGTGCCGGTGCGGATGAGGGCGTCCACAGGATGCCGGGGATCTCGCCGAGGGTGAATTCGCGTTCGAGGACGCCGTCGTCGAGGCGCTGTTCAGAAGTGAATTGCATGGTCGTGCCTTTCGGGAGTGCTCTTGAACGGCGCTCCCGGACGACCTATCGCCCGACCGTGACCCCGGAGGGGAGCACCCATGTCGATACTGCGTTCACGGGTACCACCTCCTCGTTCTCTCGCACGGCCTCCGGAAAACTAGCAGTGGTCGCCGTGGTCCGCCAACAGGTTTTTGCGGAGGCTCCGTGGCCGGAGGCCACGGAGCCGGAACACACGCAGAGCTAGGGCGCGTTGCGAAAGTGATCAGGCCAATCGCTTGATAACTCACAAACCCTGGATGGCTTCGCCCAAGTCGGGGCCGTAGGAGGCCCAGCAGATGACTGAACCGTCGGAATCGAGCTGCCCCATGTACCAGTCGTCGTCAGCTCGCACGAGACACAGGCCATGGAAATAGGCGCGGTTCGCCCGGGAACCGTAGGCCCTGTCGGCGCGGACCGCGGCAGGACGCGTGCGCGGTCGTCCGCTACCGGGGCGAGGCACTCGGATGCCCTCCAGGACGGGCCGGAACTGCGGGCTGTCGTGCCGCTGGCCGGCGGTCACCAGGAGCGACAGCGGCTTCTGCGCCTGCTCGACTGCCAGGTGCAGCTTGGTCGTCCATCCGCCACGGGAACGTCCCAGGGCGTGATCGTCAGGCTCGACATCGACACCGCCGGGCGGTTCCTGTTGCAAGTCGCCCTTGCGTGCTCCGGCGGCGTGCTGGTGGGCGCGGGCGATTGTGGAGTCCATGTTCACCTCCCAGATGATCAGTCCGTTCGCATCGGCCCGGGCCTGCAGCCGTTCCAGAATCCGTTTCCAGGTCCTGTTGCGCTGCCAGCGCGTGAACAGGTCGTAGACCCGCTCCCACGGGCCGTACCGCGGTGGCACGTCCCGCCACGGCGCCCCGGTCCGGATCCACCACCGTATGCCGTCGATCAACTGTCGCCTTGTCCGAATCCGAGGACGTCCCGGCTTCTTGCCTCGCGGCAGCAGCGGTTCCAGTCGTTCCCACTGGCTGTCCGTCAGATCACCCCGCACCACGAACAGCGATCATCATGCCCTTGATCCACTTTCGCAGTGCGCCCTAGTACTCCAGCCGTAGATCGTGATCACGGATGGGAAGGTCAGGCCCGGGACGCTCCGAGGAACCGCAGCACGGCCAGGACGCGGCGGTGGTCCGCGTCGACCACGGGCAGGTCAAGCTTGGCGAAGATGTTGTTGATGTGCTTCGCCACGGCGCTCTCGCTGACCACCAGCGCCTGCGCGATGCCGGCATTGGAGCGCCCCTCGGCCATCAGGCCGAGCACCTCCCGTTCGCGGGGGGTCAGCCGCGCGAGCGGGTCGCTGTCGCGCCGCAGCAGCAACTGGGCGACGACCTGCGGGTCCAGGGCCGTGCCCCCGTCCGCCACCCGCCGCACCGCCGCCACGAAGTCGGCGACATCGGCAACCCGCTGCTTGAGCAGGTAGCCCACACCGCTGGTGTTCGCAGACAGCAGGTCAGCCGCGTACCGCTCCTCCACGTACTGCGAAAGCAGCACCACCGGCGTCCCCGGCCAGCGCCGACGGATCTCCATCGCCGCCCGCACCCCCTCGTCGGTGAAGCCGGGCGGCATCCGGACGTCGATCAAGGCAAGTTCGGGCCGGTGCTCCGCCACTGCCGCCAACAGCCCCTCCGCGTCGCCGGCTTCCGCGGCGACCTGGAACCCACCCATCTCCAGCACCTTGATCAGGCCGACCCGCAACAAGACCGAATCCTCGGCGATCACCGCGCGCACGGCAGCTCCGCGGTGATGGTGGTGGGCCCGCCAACGGGGCTGCTGACGTGGAAGGCCCCGTCGAGGGAGCCGACCCGCTTGGCCAGCCCGGTCAGCCCCGTGCCGGCGGCGGCGTCGGCACCGCCCAGCCCGTCGTCGGTAACGCGCACTAGCAGCACCTCGCCGACCTGACGGACTATCACCTCTGCACGCATCGCGTTGGCGTGCTTCGTTGCATTGGTCAGCGCCTCAGAGATCACGAAGTACGCGACTGACTCCACGTTGGGCGCCACCCGCTCCTCCAGATTGACCCGCAGCCGCACCGGCAGGGGCGTGCGGGCAGCCAGCCCGGACAACGCCGCGTCCAGACCTCGGTCTTCGAGCACGGCCGGGTGCAGCCCCCGCACCAGGTCATTGAGTTCGGCGATCGCCTCCTTCGCCTCCAGGTGCGCTCTCGCGATCACCTCGCGGGCATCACTCGGCAGGTCCGGGCGGGTGGCAATGGCCAGACCCAGGTTGACCGCGAGAGACACCAACCGCTGCTGGGTGCCGTCGTGCAGGTCGCGCTCGATCCGGCGGCGCTCCGCGTCGACGGCCTCGATCAAGTCGGTCCGGCTCACGGTCAGCTGATCGACCCGCTCCTGGAGCCGCTGCGCCCGGCTGGGCCCGAGCAGGCCCAACGCCAGCCGCGCCTCGGCCCGGGCTACTGCCCGCGCGGTCCAGGGCAGGGCGCACAGGAGGAGGAGTCCAGCCGCTGTGTAAGCCGGCAGCTGGGTCAGGTAGCCGAACCAGTCCTGGCGAATTCCGGTTGGCAGCGCCCATGACCAGGCGTAGGCGATGACGCCCGCCAGGCACGCCGCTGCCACCGCGAGCACCAGCAGCTCCAGCAGCGCGAGCAGCGGGCCCAGCAGGAGGTGGTAGCCGATCTTGCGCCAAGGCCGCGTCGCCGCGAGCCACCGGGCGGTCGAGGCCCACGTCCATTGTTCCGGCGCGGTGGGGGTGAGCCGGGGGACGTCCACACCGATGAGCACCCGGTAGCGAGCCCGCTGAACGGCCGTCAGCACCGGGGTGCCGAGCAGGACCAGGGCGGCCGACATGGAAACCGTAAGGAGCCAGTTCCCCGTCCTGGCGGTAGTCGCCGCCGCCCAGGCCCACACGGGCACCAGCGCCAGGTGCGGCAGCACACCAGCGGCAAGAAAGCCGGTGTCCCGCTGCGCCCGGAGGACCGTGCGTCTCAGTCCAGCTGGAATCGTCATGGCACGACGCTAGGGCACCGCAGGAGGATGGTGCCATGAAACCTGTACCCGATCTCATGGTGAACCTAGGGTCCGTTTCATAAGTGGATCAAGGTCTGCCATGATCCATTCGTGGGGCGTGGAGATCTGACGAGCGAGCAATTTGCGCCGTGAGGCGCTGCTGGTTCGAGCGGAGGTGGGAGACCTTCGCCGCTGACCTTGTCGCAGCAAGGCGGTGGAGCTGAGGGCAGCCTGATCCGGGTGATGCCGGGGAGGGCGGGAGCGGCCCTGACAACGTCGGGACGTGCCAGTACTGCCAGATGGTGCGGGTCCGGTAAGCGTGGTGGAGAGGAGTACGAGAGGAACCGGCGTCGTTACGTCCTAAGAAGCCGTTGTCTTATCGGGCGTGATCGGCTTGTTTCCGCAGGCCAGGCATAGAGTCCGTGGCGGCGCGGCAGGGTTGGTCCATCGGGTTGTCTCGCGGTGGAGGTGCCGGGGTGGCGTCGGTGATGGGATTGCTGGAGGAGCGGGAGTTGGCCGCTCGGCAGCGGGTGGAGTCGTTGCGCGAGGAAGTGGACCGGATCGTGGCCGAGTTGCGGGACGCGGAGACGGACTGGGAGCGATGGACGATCGCCCGGGAAAGGGTCGACCGGGTCCTGGCGGAATCGCAGGGGCAGCAGGCCGCGGAGACAGCTCCCGCGTCCGGGGCGGCGCCGGGCCGTTCGGTCGTGCCGGTGTGGCGGTCCGGGCTCGCGCCGAGCGTGCTGGCGGTGGAGTATCAGCGCATCGTCAATCTGCTGGCTGATCGGCAGCATGCCGGCGAAGGCGGATCGATGAGCTGTCAGGAGATCGCGGCCGCGCTGGGGCTGGAGCTGGCCCCGGCAAAGATCGAGGGTGCGGTGCGGTCTCGCGCCAAACGCCTGGTGGCCAGGGGTTGGCTGGCCGAGGACACGCCGGGCCGGTTCAGCTGGACCGGCGGGCCAGGCGGCGGCTCATGACCATGGTCATCGACCACAGCAGCATCGCCTCGGCGGTGTCGGTGCGGGTTTCGTAGTCCCGGGCCAGGCGGCGTGAGCGCATCAGCCACGCGAATGTCCGTTCCACCAGCCACCTCTTCGGCAGCACCTTGAAGCCCGCAGTGTCGTGGTTGCGTTTGACCACCGTCAACGCGATGCGCCAAGCCTTCGCGGCGATGTCGACCAGGCTTCCGGTGTAGCCGCCGTCGGCCCACACGAGCGTCAGCCGGAAGTACCGTGCCCGCAGCCGGGCCAGCAGGCTCGCACCCGCCTCTCGGTCGGTGACGTTCGCGGCGGTGACCAGCACGGCCAGCAGCAGCCCGAGGCAGTCCACCACGATGTGCCTCTTGCGGCCCGGCACCATCTTCCCGCCGTCGTATCCGCGCGTTGCGGCCGGCACCGACGCGGCGGCCCGCACCGACTGCGAGTCGATGATCCCCGCCGTCGGCTCCGGATCCCGGCCCTCGGCCCGCCGAACCTTGTCGCGCAGCCGGTCGTGCAGCTCCTTGATCAGGCCCTTGTCGCGCCAGCGTCGGTAGAAGGCGTAGACCCGGTCCCAAGCGGGGAAGTCCGCCGGCATCGCCCGCCATTTGATGCCGTTGTCGACCAGATACCGCACGGCATCCAGCATCTGTCGGTGGCAATAGCCCTCCGGCTGGCCGCCCCGCCCCTCCAGCCACCCCGGCACCGGCAGCGATGCCCGGACCACGGCCCACTCCGTGTCCGTCATGTCCGACGGATACCGCGGCCGGCGCTCTGGCCGATCAGCCGCGTTCCCGTACACATGCGCGAGGCAATCACACAACGACACGCGGGAGTTGGACGCAACCAGCACGCGCACGACAGACTGCAACACCAGGGCCTCCTGCTTTTGCTCACGGACTCGACACCCTTGAGCTGTGCAGGAGGCCCTACCTTCATGCGCCAACCGCTCGACGATCACCCAATCGGGACTTCCGTTCGATCGACAAGTTCCTTGATCGGTACGACAACGGCTTCTAACTTCGTCACCGACTCCAATCTGGTGGATATGGGTCGGGCGCGGTGCGCACGGTCGCCTTCGGGGGCCGGAACTCCTGGGGCGTCTTATTGCTTGCGCCCGGGAGGCCATGAGGAAGGTCTGCGGCGTACTCATGGCGATGCCGCTGGGATACAGCCGGGCTCCTACTCCACCGAGCGAATCACAGTGAACACGGGAACCACCTGTCCACGGTTCCCGGTCGGCGGGCCTCCAACTCGCGGGCCGGGATAGGCACATCGACTGCTGAACGGGATGGGTGGGGCGGAGCCGCCGTAGTACTCCGAGCCGGGGAAAGCCCGGCACATGGGGAAGGGCGGCAGCGGTTTTGAGAAGGGAGGAGGCTGCAATGCCGAAAGAAGCACCGGTGAACACCGGTGCCCTGCTGGAACAAGCCCCGTTGGGGCCTCGTCAGCGGGTATCGGAGATGCAGGCCAAGCTTCACCGTTGGGCGGCGGCCGATCCCGGCCGCCGGTTCGACGACTTGTTCAACCTCGTGCACGACCCGGCGACGCTGATCGTGGCGTTCGATCGGGTGGCCGGCAACCGGGGGGCTCGAACCGCCGGCATTGATGACCTGACGGTCGCCGACGTGGAGGAGCGGATCGGAGTTCCCGGGTTTCTGGACGACCTGCGTGCTCAGCTCAAGGCGGGCACGTTTCGGGCTCTTCCGGTGCGGGAGAAGATGATTCCCAAGCCGGGCGGGTCGGGGAAGGTCCGGCGACTGGGGATTCCCGTCGTTGCCGACCGGGTCGTCCAGGCCGCGCTGAAGCTGGTGCTGGAGCCGATCTTCGAGGCCGACTTCAAGCCGGTCTCCTACGGGTTCCGGCCCAACCGGCGGGCCCAGGATGCGATTGCCGAGATCCACTTCTTCGGAACCCGCGGATACCGCTGGGTTCTGGACGCGGACATCCAGGCGTGCTTCGACGAGATCGAACACGCCCCGTTGATGGACCGCATCCGGATGCGGATCAAGGACAAGCGGGTCCTGGCCCTGGTGAAGGCGTTCTTGAAGGCCGGGGTCCTCACGGAACTCGGAGAGCTTCAGGACACCCACACCGGGACACCGCAGGGAGGCGTCATTTCGCCCCTCCTGGCCAACATCGCCTTGTCGGTGCTCGATGAGCACCTTCACCGGGCATGGGAGCCGGAGGGTGTGATGTCGACCCAGCGACAGCGGGAGAGGCGGCGGCGTATCAAGGGCCTGCCGAACTGGCGAGTCGTCCGCTACGCGGACGACTTCGTGGTTCTGGTCCACGGGACCGAGCAGGACACCGAGATCCTGCGCGAGGAGATCGCTCACGTCCTGCGGCCGATGGGCCTTCGGCTTTCGCCAGCGAAGACCCGCGTCGTCCACATGAGCGAGGGTTTCGACTTCCTGGGGTTCCACATCCAGTGGCGCCGCAAGCGAGGAACGAGCAAGTGGTACGTCTACACCTTCGTCGCTCAACGGCCCCAGCGGTCGGTGAAGGCGAAGATCCGTGCCCTGACCCGCAAGACGTCGCAACAGGACCTGGGTTACGTGCTGACCAGTCTGAACATGGTCATGCGCGGATGGGCCAACTACTTCCGGCACGCCGTCGCGAAGAACACCTTCAGCATGCTGGACAACTTCACCTGGTGGAGGCTGATCCGGATGCTGCGCGAGCGGCACCACTGGACGTGGTCGGATGTCCGCCGCCGGTTCGTCACCCCCTCCGGGCGGTGGCTTCCGATAGCGGCGGGCGAGGTCGAACTGCAGAAGATCAGCGCGATCCCGGTCACCCGGTATCGCTACCGCAGCAAGTCGATCCCCAGTCCCTGGCCCCTGCAAGAAGCTTGACGGCAAAGGCCGTGGAGAGCCCGTTGCGTTGAGAGGCGCACGGCGGGTTCGGCGAGAGGTCCGGGGAAACGGGCCGGGAGCAATCCCGACACCGCGCCCCGGGCCTACTCAGCGGGCCAGGCTGGAGCCGCTGTTGCCCGTGGGCAAGAAGCCTGGGCGGCCTCCGGTCTGGTCCAAGCAGCAGCTGATCAACGGCATACGCTGGCGGACGCGGACCGGTGCGCCGTGGCGCGACGTTCCCGCCCGCTACGGCCAGTGGGAGACCATCTACGGTCTCTTCCGGCGCTGGCAGCGTGACGGCACTTGGAGCCGGATCCTCACCCAGTTGCAAGCCGAGGCCGACGCGAAAGGCCTGATCACCTGGGACGTGAGCGTGGACTCCACCGTCGCGCGGGCGCATCAGCACGCGGCTGGCGCCCGCAAAAGGGGGATTTGCAGCGGGACAAACCAGGTGGAGTTGCTGCCGAGCCCGCCGACCACGGGCTCGGACGCTCACGAGGTGGACTGACCACGAAGGTGCACCTGGCGGTCGAGCACGGACAGAAGCCGCTCTCCTTCCTGGTCACAGCTGGCCAGCGGCACGACAGCCCCCAGTTCCCGAGAAACCGTCGCGACCTGCACCCACGCGGCGATCAGTCCGCTGTGCCGACGGGCCGAAGCCCTGGCGCTACCGATGCTCGGGTATGTCGACCCGTACGACGACACTTGGTTCAACCAGTCGCAGATACGGCTTGTCGTCCCCGAGCTCAGCGCTCTGCTTGACGACGCGTCCCCCGCGGAAGCCGAGGCGGCGGCTGAGCTGCTCGTTCTCTCGGAACAGCTTCAGCACATGCCCCACCGCTACCTCGTCTTCGTCGGAGACTGACAGGCACTTCTGAGAGGACGTTAAGTCCGTTTCTGGTAGCGGCCTCGTCCGGGCTGGGTGAGGAAGCCTTGGCGGGTGAGGCGTCCCAGGCGACTGCGGGTGACGTTCAGGGCTGGGTCGTCGGTGGGCATGCCGATGAGTTCGTGTAGTTCGCGGACTCGGAATGTCTGGTCGGGGTGCTGGTTGAAGGCGTTCACGATGGCCTGGTAGGCGGCGCTCGAGCCGGCCGGATCCGGTGCGATCCCGGTCGGCGCGAGTTCGGTGATGACCTTCCGGGTGGTGGCCAGGTCCGCGAGGCGTGCTTCGGTATCGGTGAGGGCGGCGGTGAGGTGCTCGATCTGGTCGCGTAGTTCGTCGGCGCGGGCAGTGGCCTCGTCGTGCCGGGCCTGGAGGTCCGCCAGGAATTCGGTGACGTTCATGCGGCCGCCTGGAGGGTGTCGCGCCAGGCCGGTGCGGGTGTGGTGAGGCGGCGGGCCATGTTCGCGGTGGAAGCCCAGTAGACGCGCGAGGCGGAGTTGTCGGGCCTGTGGTCGTACTCGCGGGCCAGGCGCCGGTGCAGCATCAGCGTGCCGTTGACCTGCTCAACCACCCACCGCTTGGGCTGCGGGACGAAGCCCCTGCCCTGGTCGGCCGGGTTGCGGCGGACGACCTCGACGGTGACGTCCAGCAGTGCGCCGTGGATGATCACCTCGTCCTTGAAGCCCTGGTCCACCAGGGCTTTCTCCAGGCGGTTGCCGCACCGCTCGGCCGCCTGGTCGAGCAGGGCCGTGCCGGCGGCGTTGTCGTGCGCCGACGCGGCCAGGACCACGACGCCGATGATCAGCCCCAGCACGTCGACGGCCAGTCCCCGCTTGCGCCCCGGTGTCCTCTTGTTCGCGTCCAGTCCCGTCGTGGTCTTGGGGACACCCGCGGCCGCGCGCACGGACTGGGTGTCGATGACCACGAGGGACGGGTCCTCTAATCGGCGGGCCTTCTCCCTCACCTGGCAGCGCAGAAGTTCCTGGATTCGCTGGTCAAGCCCGTCCTGGCGCCACAGCGTGAAGTAGTAGAACACCGCCGACCAGACCGGCAGATCGTGGGGCAGGTAACGCCACTGACAGCCCGTCCGGTTCTGGTAGAAGATCGCGTTCACGACCTCCCGGAGATTACAGGCCCCGGGGTCTCCGGTCGCCGACCGCCTCACACGGTCCTGTTTCCAGGCCGTGATCATCGGCTCGATCAACACCCACTGCTCATCCGATAAGTCGCTGGGATACGGCTCTCGCTCCATACCTCTGATCCCAGCATGCACATGCCGAATGTCCGGCCGGTACGACGATCAGTACCACGAACGAGCGATCACGAACCGAGAGATAAGGGACTTAACGTCCTCTGAAACACGGCCTAGATGCCCGACCCCTGCCTTCTGGCGCCTGCCCCTTGCTCTGCCAGGACTGGACGAACCCCGCTGAACCGCTCGCGGCTCGCGCCCTCGGCCCGCTGCCCGGTCCCGAGCCGAAGCAGCGCCCCGCCGCGCACGCCGCGCTCGGACACCGCTCAGGCACGACGTCAGCACGGGGTCAGGACCGTGTCAGGGTGGTGGGCCATAGTCGTTCCTGTGCACAGGGGGCCCAGAGAGAGACCGAGGCCTACTGCACAAGTTGGACGGCGCGCCGATGCGCAGGCTGTTCCGCTGGGAGAGGTGCCCGGAGTGGTTTATCGGGGACCGGGGCTCTGGCCCCGATCGGGTGAAAGCCCACGCAGGTTCGAATCCTGCCTTCTCCGCCGACACGGCCAGCAACCAGGCCCCGGTCGCGCAACGCCGGCCCGCGACGGTTGCCCGGCCAAGCCCCGGAACCCACCCGCCATGGCGAGCCGGCGCACGCTCGGCACTGACCGGCCATCAACTCCACCCGCGCCGCCTCCGAAGCCGGGCCAAGCCGCACCTTTCCGCATGTTCTGCAGCTGCGCCGCGGCCGCGCCAACCCTCGAACACGGGCCCGCCCGGCAGGCTGCGCCGTGCCGCTGGTGGGGTTCCTCGAGACCGCCCGCCGCCTCGCCGCGGGCCACACCGTCTACATCGGAAGCCGCGACGCCGAACGCGGGCGCCTGGCCGCCGAGCAGTTGGGCGCACCGCTGGTCCAGCTCGACACCACCGATGACGCGTCCGTCGAGGCGGCGGCGAGGACCATCGAGGCCGATGGAGGGCTGGACGTACTGATCAACAACGCGGGCACCGAGATCTTCCTCGGCCGGCTCGGCACCACACGCAATACCGAACGCACCCGGCTCCGGGCCGACTACGACCGGCCCTCCGCGTCGTCGCTGAGATCGACGCCGCCAACACCATGGACGAGGAGTCCGCACGAGAATCTCCGCAGCCCAGCGGACCGGGAACGACAGCCGCATCCGGGCCGCCATGGACCGGCTCCTGCGCGGCGAGATCCCGCCCGGCGGAACGTGCGACGTCAAGACCTTCGCCCGCGAAGCGGGCGTCGACCGCACCGCCTTCCACGGCACCTGCCCCTACGCGTACCTCCGCGCCGAATTCGAGCAACGTCTCCAGGCCCTGCAGCAGGCCGGAGACATCCCCGACCCCCGCGAAGCCCAGATCACCCGCCTCGAAGCAGATCGCCCGATCGGAGCAGACGATCGACGAGCTCACGGACTACCGCACCCAGGCCCTTGTCTGACTCACCGCCCAGCACGAGGAGATCAGTCGACTCCGCGAAGCCGCCGTGGGTACCACTCGGGTCAGCCGGCTGCCGCCACCCCGAACCACCGTCATCGGGACATGCAGTCAATGCCGCATACCCGACCGAAGGCCGGCGCTCGCTGATCAGATCGAGGTGGCGTCAGCCAGCGAAGGCACGGCGCACGGACGCAGGACCATGAGTGAGTCCTCCAAGGCCGCCACCATGGCAAAGGGAAACCGGTCGAGCTCAAGGCAGAGTGCAACGTCATCAGGATGGACTCCTTGACGCACACCCTCCGCCAGCTCGGCGGCGGCGCGCGACTCGGCAGCGCGGCGAAGGAACCCAGCAGCATCCGTCCCAGCCTCGGCAGCTCTCCGAGCGATGTATTGAGCGCACGCCAGATCTTCATCGGCCTGTCCGTCGTCGCCGGTGACCACGAACGTGACACTGTCACTCCTGCGTGTCCGCAAGAGCCGAGCCGTTGCCTCCGCCACCACGAAGCTGGCGCACAGCACCAGCGACGCCTCCTTGACCGCAAGGGCGCCGACCGTCCCTGCCGTGGTCTTCTGCACAACGGTCCGTCCGCCAAGGTCAACAGACCGCAGCAGGCCCGGCGAGTTGACCATGTCGAACCCAGGCGCGGGCGGCCCGTCTTTGAGCGCCACCCGATCCCGGTGGCGAGCCTTGAGCGCCAGAGCGTCGTCCAGCGACTCGGCAAGAATGATCTTTTCCGCCCCCTGAGCAAAGGCCCAGGCAGCCACGGTGAAAGCACGCATGACGTCGACTACGACCGCCACGGACGGAGCCTCGGCCAGCTCAGCGATGCCAACGAAACGAGTGTCCATTCCGATCATGATCGCGCATGCCCGACCCGAAGCAGTCAGAGAGTGATCTACATCATATCGACGGTCTCGAAGGTGCAACACCTCCGGCTGCCTGCGTCACAAAGGTGGTCCGCAACAACACGCCTGCTCAATCACCACACGGGGTCACCTGCACACGGCCTTTGCGGGACACAAGGCACACGTTCGAGACGAACGTGTTCGGCACCGTGCGTGTCCTGCACGCGTTCCTGCCGCTGCTCGAGCGCTCCGAGGCCCCGGCCGTGGTCAACGTCAGCAGCGGCCTGGCCTCGCTGACCCGGCTCACCACTTTGGGTGGCCCGTCGTACGTCTACCCGGGCGTGGCGTACCAGGCGTCGAAGACAGCGGTCAACGTGATCACCGTGCAGTACGCGAAGGGGTTCCCGAACATGCGGATCAACGCGGTGGAGCCCGGCTTCACCAGGACCGACCTGAACGGGAACACCGGCGTCCAGACCGTCGAGCAGGGCGCCGAGATCATCGTGCGTATGGCGCAGGTGGACCCCGACGGCCCCCACGGGAGGCTACTTCGACGCCGAGGACGCCCTTCCCTGGTAAGGCCGCACCAGGCGCCGTCACCTCGAGGGCGCCGCGCTCGGACACCCTCACAGACGTCAGCACGACGTCAGGACCGCGTCAGAGCGGTGGGCCATAGTCATACCTGTGCACAGGGGCCCGTAAAGACACCGGGGCTCACGGCACAACGAGGACAGCAAGCGGTCCGCAGGCTGTTCCATTGGAGAGGTGCCCGGAGTGGTTTATCGGGGATCTGAGCTCTGGCTCTAGTCGGGTGCAAGCCTGCGCAGGTTCGAATCCTGCCTTCTCCGCTCAAGAAGTAACAGCGACCGCCGCAGACTTCTACTCGACGGCCCGCGCTCTACGGGCGGAGGGTCGTCACCGTTGAGACTGGTACTGATAGGTGGCGGCTCCCCGGCCTCACCACGGTGAGTGACCGCACCGGGTCCGAATCTCTATTGTGTCGCTACCGTTGCGCACCGTCCACACCCACTGGGGGTACGTCGAGGGCACCTTCCGCCTGGACATGGACAAGCGGTCGACCTGGCGCTGGATGCCGCCGTGCCCCGCCCGCACCGCGACGGACGAGGCCGGTTCTCGACCGGAGATCGCCAAGCAATAAGATCATTCCGCATCACGACGCGAAGGGGAGCTCAGCGGCGCGGGTTGCGGTGATAGGTGGGGGTATCAGCGGGCTGGGGACGGCGATCATGCTTGGCCGGCGGGGCCATATGGTCACGTCCAAAGCACGACGGCCCGACCCGAGATCAGTGGGATGCACTCCTCCCAGGCTGAGCGCTTGCCCGGCACCTGGCACAGAAGATCGACGCAGTCATCACCTGAGCACTTGACTCACCCGCCGTAATCACCAGGCGCGAGGGCTGCCAGCTATCACTTCCAGAAACCGCCAACTATCACTGCCAACTCGCGCAGCCACCTGCACGAACCGCAGAGCTGCCGCTCAAGATCGCCAACTGCTGCCCAAACCGCTGATCACCGCGGCGGCGGCGGCGAGTTCGTCCTCGGTGGCGAAGTGCTCGCGGAAGGCGGTGGCCTCGACCGGTCGGTGACGGACGACCAGTCGGCGACGGTGGTCGCGACGCCCTGGAAGTCGCCTGGAACGGCACGGCGAAGCTTCGTACCAGCACTCTGGCAGAGGTGCTGAGCGAACGTCACTGCGCGACGGCCGTACCGTGGGGATCTGACTTCGAGGAAGGGAAGACGGGTGCGGTACAAGGTGACGGTGGATGTCGCGGCAGCGCCGGATCGGGTGTGGGAGGTGCTGGCCGACATCGAGGGCTGGCCCCGCTGGACGGTGTCGATGACGAGCGTAAGGCTGCTGTCCGGCGGCCCAGTGGCGGTGGGCAGCGAGGCGGAGGTCCGACAGCCCAAGCTGACGTCCGCGGTGTGGCGGGTCACCGAGCTGGAGCCCGGGCGCAGCTTCGAGTGGCGCTGCGAGAACCCGGGATTCACCACGATCGGCACGCACCGGATCGAGCCGCTCGGTGAGGACCGGTCGCGGGTGGTGCTCGGCCTCCAGCAGAAGGGGTTCCTGGCGCCGCTGCTCGCATTGGCGTACGGCAAGCTGACCCGCCGGTACGTGGACATGGAGGCGGCCGGGCTGAAGCGGTACTGCGAGGCGCACGGCGGCTGAGCGGTGCGGGGCCGCAGCCCCGAACCGCCCGGCTCAGGCACGTCAGTTGCGGTACGCGTCGTACTGCGGCGCCGCCTGGACCTGCCGCGGCACCGGAGCGCCGGTCGGGCGCCGGTGGCCGCGGGGGAGGCGGGTGAGGGACCGTCGGCCCGGCACAGAAGGCCCCGGCTGGAGGACCCCGCAGACCCCGCACCTAGCGCGGCACGATCTCTCTGTACGAACTGGCGCGTCCGCCGCGCTGTCGACACCGCCACCAAGAACGTCTGAGTGCCTGTCTGAACCCCGGACCGGGTGAGGTCGGTAGCCTGATGCCAGGTGAGCCGTGGGCCAAGTTGGGGCCCACCAACTTGAGAACGATCAAGGATCTCCGGCCTACCACCAGACTTCGCCGGCCTCCGGGTGACGGTCTCCGTGGAGACCGTCACCCGGAGGCTCGTGTGTCTCACAAACCCCAACGGTTCCGCGAACGCTTCCTCAGACGTCTCTTTTCGGGCAGCCCCTGGGTTGACGTGCCGCATCGGGGTTCAGTGTCCCGTCTCACGAGATCTTGCCTCTGTCTCACCTGACCTTGTCCGGTTCGCGCGCAGGGACAAGGCCAGGTGAGACAGCGCAGGCCAGCTGTCCGGTCTCGACGAACGTGAGGGAGTCTCACTGGACAAGGCGAGCGGTGAGCCAGTCATCTCCCATGAAAGTGCCGAGGTTGTCCGTCGCCGGCACGTTCCCGAACGCGCCTGTCAGCGGTGACGTTGGTTCGCTGCGATCACCCGTAGACGGCGGCCCTGTAGCCGGCAGCATCAAGGAGCTCGTCGAGCTCGGCCCTGTTGGACGGCTTGAGCTTGAAGATCCATGCGCCGTAGGGATCCGTGTTGATCGACTCCGGGCGGTCATCCAATACCCCATTGACGGCGATCACCTCGCCGCCGATCGGCGCGCAGACATCCAATACGGCCTCGACCGACTCCACGAGGCCGGCTATGTCCCCCTTGGCCAGAACCGTGCCGATCCGGGTATCCACGAACCAGATCTCGCCGAGGTCCTTCTGGGCGTGGTCACTCAGGCCGACCGTCACAGTGCCGTCCGCTTCCGAGCGAGCCCACTCGTGCGACATGGCGTACCGCAGGTCAGTCGGAATTTTCGACATGGTCTCTCCTTCGAAGCCGTAGTTGATCAGCGTGCTCATCGTGCCCGACGATCGCGGCAGAGGCGCGACGTCCCCCGAAGTGGCCAACGGAAGGTCAGCCCATCGTCGGCGACCACTGCGGGGCGAGACCCGTGAGGCGGGCCCGGGCGGATGTGCGGAAGGCCGCCACGAGGCGGTTGCGGTCGCCGTCCCGGGTCGCCAGCACGACGTGGCTGGGCTCGACGCCTTCAAGCGGGACCGTGGTGAGGTCGGGGCGCAGGGTGTGGGTGTGGACGTGGGCCGAGATGGCCACGGCCTGCCCGGCGGCGATGAGTTCGAACTTGTCCTCGACGGCCTCGATCAGCGGGCCGTCGGGTGCCGGCCGTCCGTCGGGCCGGGGGTCGATCCGCCAGAAGGCGCTCAGGAGCGGGTCGTCACCTCGCACCATGGGCAGGGGTTCGTCGGCGATGTCGTCAAGGGTGACCCCCTCCTTGCCGGCGAGTCGGTGGTCCCGCGACACCACCAGCACCCGGGGCTCGTCGTAGAGGGGAGTCACGTCCAGGCCGTCGGTCGGGAACGGCAGCCGGGAAACCACGGCGTCCACGCGGTGGTCGAGCAGCGCCGGGCGCGGTTCATCCGAGGTCAGGTGCATGGTCCGCACCTCCGCCTCGGGGTGCCGGCGGCGCAGCTCGCGCACGGCCGGGGTGACGATGATGCCCGGCGTGTAGCCGACGGTGATGCGGCTGGGCTGGGCCGCGGCCCGGGTGCGCGCCGCGGCCCGGTCGGCGGAGTGCAGCAACTCCGTGGCGAGCGGCAGGAAGACCTCGCCGGCCTCCGTGAGGTGGTTGCCGTGGGGCGTGCGTTCGAACAGGCGGGCGCCCAGTTGCTGTTCGAGGCGCTGGATCTGCCGGCTCAGCGACGGCTGGGTGGTGTGGAGGGCTTCGGCGGCACGGCCGAAATGCCGGTACTCGGCCACAACGGTGAAGCACCACACCAACCGCAGATCGAGGGTCGTCGGAGGTGGTAGCGAGCCGGGCACCGTTCCAGCGTAGCCCTCACGCCATCCCGTCGACACCCGCACGACCACCGTGACCGGTGGCGATACACGGAGCGTATTGCCCGTTGCGAAGCATTCATTGGACCCGACCGGTGCGGTCGCCGCAGAGTGGGATCACCGGCCGGGCGCCGCCCCAGCGAGCGCCCCATCGGGCCGGTCCTCAATCTTGTCTCCAGGGAGTGCATCGTCATGCGTGTGTTCGTCACCGGCGCGTCCGGGTTCATCGGTTCCGCTCTCGTGTCCGATCTCATCGCCGCCGGCCATCAGGTGGTCGGGCTCGCCCGCTCGGATGCCTCGGCGGCAGCTCTGACCGGCGCCGGTGCCGAGGTGCGCCGCGGCACTCTGGAGGACCTTGACAGCCTGCGCGCCGACGCTGCCGAGGCCGACGGAGTCGTCCACCTGGCGTTCAACCACGACTTCTCGCAACACGAGGCCGCGGCGCGCGCCGAGCTGCGCGCAATCGAGACGCTCGGTGACGCCCTTGAGGGCTCGGACCGGCCGCTGGTCATCGCCGACGGGGGGCCTGTGGGGAGTGAGCAGGACGCGCTGCCCGCCTCGCCGAGCCCCCGGATCGCCGGCGCCCGGGCCGCGCTCGCGCTCGCGGAGCGCGGCGTGCGCTCGTCCATCGTGCGGCTCGCGCCGACGGTCCACGACCGGAGCACGTGCGTCATGGTCGCACAACTGGCCGGCATCGCCCGCGAGAAGGGCGTCTCCGGCTACCTCGGCGACGGGTCCAACCGCTGGCCCTCGGTACACCGGCTCGATGCCGCGCGCCTGTTCCGCCTCGCGGTGGAGAAGGCACCGGCGGGGTCGGTGCTGCACGGCGTCGGCGAGGAGGGAGTGACCATCCGCGCCGTCGCCGAGGTCATCGGCCGCCATGTGAACGTACCCGTGACCGCCGTCACGGCCGAGGACGCCGGCGCCCACTTCGGCTTCCTGGCCGGCATCCTCGGGCTCGACAGGCCGGCCTCGAACACGCTGACTCGCGAATTGCTGGGCTGGCAGCCGACCCACCCCGGGCTCCTCGACGACCTCGACCACGGCCACTACTCCGAGAGCTGACCTCGCCTCGCGGGCGACGGCGGGGGCCGACACCGTCGCGTCGTTCATGTCTGTTGCCGTCGCGCAGATCAAGTCGAACCATCCCGAGCCAGTCGACGCGGTCTCGTGACACCCGTTCGGATTCGATTCGGGAAACGCTCACTCAAGGGTCAGGAAGCGGTCTTCAGCAGCCTCACGCAACGCTGATCAGCCGGATGCTTGTACGTGGCAGCAGATCCCAAAGGGCTCCGGTGAACGCACGGCCGGTGATCGGTCACGACCACGTGAGTACACGGGACTGAAGGGCGTGCGCGGGCGGACCTCGGTGTCGCGGACATCCCGATCGTCCTGGGCGAAGCCGGCTACCCATCGTTGCCGCCGCGTCCGCTTGCTCCCCGCAGTCCGGGGCGACCCCGACCGGTCAGCGTCGGGTCAGGGCGGTGTCAGCGTGGTGGGGAATAGTCATGGGTGTGCAGGGGGCCGGCTGGAGAAGGGTTCGCTGCGCGGCGGACGGCCTGCTGAGTGCGGGTGGCTCCGTTGGGAGAGGTGCCCGGAGTGGTTCATCGGGGATCGGAGCTCTGGCTCTGGTCGGGTGCAAGCCTGCGCAGGTTCGAATCCTGCCTTCTCCGCTCAAGCAGTAACAGCATGGTCCGCCCCAGAGCTGTTCAGCACCACCTCACCGCCGGGCTCTTTAGCGTCACCGTGTGTGAGCGCGATGCCCAGTCGCGGCCGAGCCGCTTCATCTGGTAGACGGTCAAGATGACACAACGGTAGGGGCGTGGGCTCTGACCTCGCGGGCTGTGACGAGCGGGGCCGTCGACCGCACACCTCGGGGCAGGGTCACGCTCGACGTCGTCCGCGTCGGACAGGAAGGGGTCTTGAGGGTCCGTCATGGATCCCGGGCCTTCGGGCGGTGCAGTTCTCCGGGTGATGGCCCGCCGCCCCGGCGCTGCCGCGCGGTCGGACACCGCGCGGCAGCGTATGGGCCCCGCCGCGCACGGCTGGGTCCGGGGTCAGGCGGGGAGGGCGTCGACGGTGGGAACGACGGTGCCGAACAGGTCGGTGATGGTGGTCAGGGCGGCGGCCTGGAGGGTGGAGGCGGGCAGGACGGTGCCGTCGGGGGTGGTGAGGGCACGGGTGGCGGTGGTCTCGGCGACGACGGTGGGGCGGTAGCCGAGGTTGAAGGCGCCCTGGGCTGTGTAGTTGACGCACATATGGGTCATGAAGCCGCCGATGACCAGGTCCTTGCCGCTGCCCGGGGCGGCGCCCAGGTCGGTCAGGGTCTTCTCCAGCTCGGTGAGGTGGAAGGAGTTGGGGAACTGCTTGACCACGACCGCCTCGCCGTCCGCCGGGGCGACCTCGTCGCTGATGGCGCCGATGCGGGTGCGGATGTCGTAGGGGGTGTTCTCGCCGCCGTCGTTGATGATGTGGATGACCGGGGTGCCCGCGGCGCGGGCGCGCTCCAGCAGGCGGGCGCCGGCTGCGAGGGCTTCCTCGACGCCTTCCAGGGCCATGACGCCGGTGCGGTAGGTGTTCTGGAAGTCGATCATGATCAGGACGGAGTCGCTCAGCTTGGGCGGCTGGTTGTCCAGGCCGATGACGTCGCGCAGGGTCGTGGAGGGCTGATTCGTGCTCATAGGGTGCCTTTCGTAAGGGAATGAGGCATGGCGAAGCCGTCCGCCGTGCCTGCGTACCGGCGGGGGATATCGGTGGGTGGAGAGGGTCAGGTGGTCCGGGTGCGGAATCGGCGGCGGTAGCCGGCGGGAGTGGTGGCGAGCTGCCGCTTGAACGCCCGGTGCAGGGTCTCCGCCGAGCCGAGCCCGGCCGCGGCCGCGACCTGGTCGAGCGGGCCGTCGGTGGTCTCCAACAGGCGCCGGGCCACCTCGACCCGGGCGGCTTCGACGTAGGCGGCGGGACTGGCGCCGGTCTCCTGTTTGAAGACGCGGGCGAAGTGCCGCTCGCTCAGGCACATCCGGGCCGCCAGTACCTCCGCGGACAGGTCCTCGTCGAGATGGTCGGCGATCCACAGCCGCAGCTCGTCGATGTCCCGGCGGGCGGAGGCGGGCCGGCTGAGCGGTACGGAGAACTGGCTCTGCCCGCCCTGCCGCTTGAGGTACATCACCAACTGCCGGGCCACGGCCAGCGCGACGTCCTCGCCCAGGTCCTCGGCCACCAGGGCGAGCGCGAGGTCAAGGCAGGCGCTGATCCCGGCGCCCGTCCACAGTCGGCCGCGGTCGGCGCGGACGAAGATCGGATCCGGGTCGACCGTGACGGCCGGGTGGTCGGCGGCGAGTTGGGCGGCGGTCGACCAGTGCGTGGTCGCCGTCCTCCCGTCCAGCAGCCCGGCCGCCGCCAGCACGTGCGCACCCACGCACACCGACGCCACCCGCCGGGCGTGCGGGGCGGTCTCCTTCACCCAGGCCACGACATCGGTGTCGATCCGGGCCAGGGGGCCGTCGTCGGTCATGTCGACCGCACCGGGCACCAGCAGAGTGTCCACCTGCCTGCCGACCTCGTCGAAGGCCAGATCGGCCAGCAGACGCACACCCGCCGACGTCCGCACCTCGCCGGCGGCCGGCCCGGCGAGGCGGACCTGGTAGCCGGCGCGGCCCGCGGTCTCCCGGTTGGCCAGCGCGAAGACCTCGGCCGGGCCGGTGACGTCGAGGAGATCGACATCGGGGAAGACCGCGATGACGACACGGTGTGTGAGGGGCATGACCCCATCCTCACCGCCACCACTCATGACTGCAATGACGACGAACTGTCACATCCGGACATGCGGCACGAGCCTCGGCGCCGACGTTCCCGCGGTCGACGGGAGCAGCCTCGCCGTCCGCCAGGGCGAACTGATCGCGCCAGCCCGGTCCTTTAGCCCCGACCGCGAGCTCAGTGTGAGGCCGCGGCTTACGGCGCGGTCCTGCTCGGAGGTGCCCCGCTGCCCTCGGAGGCGAGGACCTCGGCAAGGGCGACGGTCGAGGCTGAGGGTGGGGGTTCGAAGGCCACGGGCCGGCCGTAGTCGCTGAAGCGGTAGTCGAAGGGCTCGGAGCCGTTGCCGGACCGGTAGCGGGTGAGGCGCGGGGCGGCGGCGTCGGCGGTCTCGGCCACCGAACCGTCCGGATCGACGAAGTCGGCGGACGCCGCACCGGCCGGACTGTGCTGGGCCATCTCCTTCTGCTCCAGGCTGCCGAGGAGGGCGTAAGCGGCGGCGCTCTGGCAGAAGATGGCCAGGTTGAAGGGGTCCTGGGCCACCGCGCCGGTGACGTACCTGTCCCCGATCCGGGAGGCACGGTTCGGCCCCCAGAGCTGTTCGCCGCCTTTCAGCCAGAAGTGCTCGCCGTCCGTCAGAAACTCCGTCCGGCCGCGCTTGGCGATCTCCAGGCGCGCGGCGCACCGGCCGGACCGGTCCACCGAGACCGGGCCGAGGAGGCCCTGACCCATGATCAGGGCCCTGATCTCCGCCGTCACCGAGCCCGCGGCGTATCCGCCCTCGGCCGCCGCCCGCAGTATCCGCTCGCCGGACTGCGGCGCAGCGGGTTCCGGAGCATTCCGGGACGGGTCGGAAGCCCCGCAACCGCCGATGCTCAGCAGCACTGTCACGCCAGCGCCGTCGTGAACCGCCTCATTGCCACCCCCACCGACCGGCTGCCCGTCTCCCTGGACACGGGCAGTCGGGCATCGATCAGCTGGAGTTGAACGCGTTCAACTTAGCATCGGACCGCATCGCGATGATGCGGGGCCTCTGCTTGTTTCTGCCGCTGCGCCCCTGGGACGCCGACGTCCTGTCCTGCGATCAGGGCGCCGGCGCCGGACGTTGTTGCAGGTACATGCCGGCCGAAGCCGTGAGCAGCACCATGCACGCGATGAACGCCACCCCGGCGTCCTCCAACCCGAGCGGCCCGGTCAGGACTCCGACGCCGATCACCGGAATCGAGATGCCCGTGTAGGCCACCACGAACAGCGCGGAGATCGTCCCTGCCCGGTGCTCGGCCGGCGCCACCGCGGCCACCGCCCCGACCGCACCCCGCAGCGACAGCCCCTGGCCGGCCCCGCCGACCAGGGCGCTCAGCACCAGCAGCCACAACGTCTCGCGCAGCAGCGAGCCGCCCAGCAGCACCAGCCCCGCGATCAGCACCGCACAGCCCAGCGGCAGCGCCCGCCGGTCACCCAGGGAGCCCGCCGCCAACTGGCCGGCCGTCGACGCGAGGAACGCCGAGAAGACGATCAGCCCGATCACCGCCCGGTTGTGCACATCCAGGGTCTGGGTCAGGAACGCCGGCGACACCGCGGTGAACACCCCGAACAGTGCGAACCCGGCGAACGCCGCCACCGAGGCGGGCACGAACACCCCTCGTACCTCCGGCGGCAGACGCGGCGTCTGCGGCCGTGCCGCCGACAGCGGTTTCGCACTCGCGACCGTCTCCGGCAGTGCCAGCAGCACTCCCGCCGCGAGGGCCACCAGCACCAGGTGCACCACGAACGGAAGGACCAGCGGCTGCGCCGCGTACTGCGCCAGCACCCCGGACATCAGCGGTCCCAGGCCCAGTCCGCCCATGTTCGCGGCGGTCGCCGCGAACGCGGCTCGGCCCTCCCGGCCCGCCGGCGCCAGCTCCATCACGTACGCGGTGGCCGTGCCGGTGAACAGACCCGCGGACAGGCCCGACATCAACCGCCCCGCGTACAGCAGCGGCAGCCCGCCCTCCAGCAGGAAGCACAGTGCGCTCAGCGCCGCGAACCCCAGACCCGCCAGCAGCACCGGGCGGCGCCCGACCGTGTCCGAGACGTTGCCCGCGACCAGCAGCACCGCGATCACGGCGAACGCGTACACCGCGAAGACCACCGTCACGAGCAGCTCGGAGAAACCGAGCTGCTCCTGGTAGAGCCCGTAGAGCGGGGTGGGGAGGGTCGTCCCGGCCATGCAGACCGCGAACGCGCCGGCAGCGCCGAGGTACGCGGCGGAACGGACCGGGCGCCGGGCCTGACGAGCACGCATGGGCTCACGCTACGGGCCGTCGGCCGCCCAGTCGCCGAGGCGCGTCACCCATCCCGCCAGGATCGTCGCCGAGGCGGCCAGGGCTGCTAGCCGGCCGTTGGCCACCAGCCGTTTGACCGGCGCTCAGCTGCACCACACAGCCGGTTCAGCCGCACCGCCGGCCACCACGCGCAACCGGCCAACTGACGTGCAACGTCTCACCGACGTACGGCGGTGCGGCTACTGGCTGCTCCTGGCGAGCCGGGCATCCAGCCCGGTGAGCTTCTTGGTGAGGTCGTCGGCGCCGGTCCGGGCCTTAACCGCGGTCCGTGCGGCGGCCGCGGCCTGCTCGCGCGCGGTACGGGCGGCGGCTCGGGCGGCTTGCAGGTCGGCCTCGGCCGTCTCGAGGGCCGTGCGGGCACGGTTGGCGACAGCCTCGGCCTCGGCCGCGTCATGCTCGGCGGCCTCGGCCCGGTGCTCCAGCTCCTCGGCCTGGTCAGCGGCGCTCTGGGCCTGGTGCTCGGCATCGGCGGCATCGGCCCGCAGCTGCTCTGCTTCACGACGCAGCTTCTCCAGCCGAGCGGATGGCTCCGCCGCCCGGGCCCTCTTGCGATCGGGGGCGGGTCGGGCGGGTCGGGCGGGGACGGCGGCCGGGGCGCGGGGCCGGCCTGCCGAGGTGGCCGGGAGAGCGGGGGAGGAACCGGGGTGAAGGGCCGTGGTCAGCCTTCCAGCGGCGAGGTCTTGGGCGGCCTGCTCGTCGGCGAGGGCGGCCTGTAGCGTCTCGGCGAGCTCCTGCTCGGGCCCGTCGCCGATCCGGTGCCCGCCGGCCCGGGCGTCCTCACGCGCCTGCGCCACCAGCGCCGCGACGAGCCGGCGGCGCTGGGCGAGAAGCTCGCGCAGCTGCTCACCGGAGAGCTGCTCCTGGGCCTGGCGCAGGGAGCGGCCGAGGTCGGTGAACGTGGACATCTGCTCGGGGTGGCGGCGGGTGAGCTGGTTGGCCATCCAGGCGGCCGTGGTCGGTTTGCGCAGGGCGCGGATCTGCCGGGCGAGCGCGCGGTCCCCGGCTTTGACGGCTTGCCCGGCGGCGGCCTCGCGGGCCGCGGTGAACTCGTCTGGTGGCAGCGAGTAGAGGTGGTCGGCGACCTGGTCCGGGTCCATCACCTGCCTCCTCGTTCTGCCTGCATCTACGAGCCGTCGCCCGAGGCCGGGTGGCCGGGGTCGGGGACTTCGTCCAGGAGCTGGGCGCCGTTGTTGCGGACGCTGTTGACGGCGGTGGAGACCGCCCGGACCGTGAGGTCGCCCCCGGCGGGGGTGTGGAGGAGTTGGCGGAGCTCGCCGGGGTCGTGGTGTTCGGGGTCGAGCCAGGCCTCGAAGTCGTCCGGGTCGATGGCGAGGGGCATCCGGTCGTGGACCCGTCCGGCGGCGTCGGTCGCCTGCGTGGTGATGATTGTGGTGGTGGTCAGCCAGGCGAGCGGGTCGTCCTCCGGCCGGGTGTGGTCGCGCCAGAACTCGTAGAGGCCGGCCATGACGAGGAGGTCGCCCTGCGACGGGGTGATGTAGTACGGCTGCTTGAAGCCCTTCTTCCCCTCGGCGGCCGGGATGGCGACCCACTCGTAGTAGCCGTCGGCCGGCAGCAGGCAGCGGCGGGAGCTGAACGCCTTCCGGAAGGCGGGCTTCTCGTGGACGGTCTCGGCCCGGGCGTTGATCATCCGTGCCCCGACGCCGGGGTCCTTCGCCCAGGACGGCACCAGACCCCAGCGCAGCGGGCGAAGCTGCCGGGCGAGCTCACCGGTCTCGCGGTCCACCCGCTCCATGACCGCCCAGACGGTGTCGGTGGGTGCCACGTTCCAGCTCGGGGCGAGGGTCTCGGTCGGGCTCCAGCGGGTCACGCCGAACAGCTCGACCAGGTCCTGGACGTTCGAGGTGGAGACGAAGCGGCCGCACATACCCCTAACCGTGCCATCCTGCGGCTGCTGCGCGCTCTGCGGCGCGCCCTGCCCGGCTTCGAGGGGACAGGTCGGCTCCGGGCAACGACTCGAGGCCCCGAGTCACCACCACGGGGTCGCGTTCGACTGCCGCCGTTGCCCGCAGGTTCGGCCCTTGCCGGCCTCATCTGGCCGAGTGACAGCCGTGATCCGCAGACGACCGCAGTGATATTCTGAGGTGAACTTGAAAGTTAGTATTTGAATCCGATCCTGGAGGGTTGCCATGGGTGACCGAGACCGCGGGTCTCCGGCCGAGGGGCCGAGTCACACGGTGTACCTGCTGGGACGGATCGCCGAGGAGGCGCAGCGCGCGCAGCTGCTGGAGGACCCCAGCGAGCAGGCCAAGGCGCTGGCCCTGCTGATCCAGCCGTACGCGGGATGGGCGTTGCGCGAGGCGGTGGGGGACTGCCGGGGGCGCGGGATGTCGTGGGCCTCGATCGGGCAGGAGATCGGCCTGTCGCAGGCGGTGCTGTCCCGGCAGGCCCGCGCGAACGGGCCGGTGGTGACCATCACCCCGTACTACGGGCTGGACAGCCGCAACGCCGACGGGCAGGGCCCGCTGCGGCTGGCCGCCACCAGCCTGGTCCATCGCATGACGGGCCTGGCGCTGACGGCCTCGGACGAGCGCAGCCCGCTCCTGGCGAAGCTGTACATCGCGGTGATGGCGATGGCCCAGGCACAGGCCGCCCTCAAGGCGGAGCCGCTGCTGCACACCGTGCGGGAAGTGCTCCGCCTCGCCGACGAGTTCGGTACAGACCCGGCCGGCCGGGAAGCGTTCACCGAGACGGAACGGGGCGTGTGGAGCGCGCTGGAGGAACTGAAGACCGCTTTCCAGCGAGACCAGGGCACGATCCGGGGCGCCGACGAACTCGGCAACGCGGTTGGGACGGCTGACACGACCGCGACGGGGGAGTGAGACTCTGATGGACCGCCAGACGTACAACGCGAGGCTGGCCGATCTCCGCGAGCTGCGCGGGGAGGTCGCTCAGGCCGAGAAGGCCGTCGCCGCCGCCCAGGCCACGCTCGACAAGCTCACCGCCCAGCGCGCCCGCCGGGTGGCGGAGCTCGCGGGGTACGAGAAGGCGCAGGCTGCCCCGATCGCGAAGGCCTCCGGCCTGTCGGTCGCCGCCGTGGTGCGGATCGCCCCGCTGCTGGACCCGACCCCGGCCGCCGTGCGCGAGGCCCGGCCCGCCGCCGAGGCGCCGGCGCCGACCGCCGACACCGCCACGCCGCCGCAGCCTGAGCCGGTGGGCACCGCCGCCCCCGCCATGACCACCGCCGTTGCAGCGCCGCAGCCGACCCCGGCGGTCGAGGAGCCCACGCCCGTCGTCGAGGCCCCGGCTGCCGTTTCTGCTGCCCTCCCGGTCTCCGCCGCGGCCGTTGCGCGCGGGCCGCGGGAGACAGAACCCGGCGTACAGGCCCCCTCGTCCACCGTGGTGGGTGACGGGGAGGTGCGGGTGCTGCCGTGGATTCCCGAGGGCCCGGCCGGTGACCGGTTCGCGGCGGTGACCTCCGGCCTGGTGTCCAAGCGCCCGAACTTCGTCCAGCAGGCCCGCGCGACGGTGTTCCTGGACGCCGCGACCGGTGACCTGGTCGCCCGCGACCACACGCTGCGCCTGAGCCTGGGTGCGAAGACCCCGGGCGAGATCCTGGACGCGGTGCTGGCCACCGCGCCGGGGACGGAGCGGATCTACATCACCGACGGCGCCCCGTGGCACCTCGGCGCCGAGCGGTACTCCACGCTCAAGGACGCGGTCGCCGCGTGGCTCAACATCCCGTCCGAGCGGTGGACGACCGCGACCGGCCGCGGGAAGGACAAGCTGGCCGGGCACTTCGTCCACCAGCGCCAGCCCGTCGGCCGCTACGCCCCGACGGCCGCCCCGGACGGCGACATGGTCGAGATCCGCTCGGTGGGGGAGTGGTTCGACCCGGACGGGGCGGACCCGGCGATCGTTCGCGACGCTTTCCGGCTGCTGTGGCAGGCGCTGCGCCGTCACTGGGACGACGTGGTGCTGATGGGTTCCCCGAGCCAGACGGGCCGGGACCTGTGGTCGCGCACCATCCCGACCAAGGGGAAGTGGGCGGGCGGCTACCCGGTCATGTCGGAGGAACTGCGCGGGCTGCTGCACGCCACAGCCGGGCAGGGCCGGACCGAGCTGGTCCTGCCGCCGCGCGTGCCGGCCGAGCTCCCCGCGCTGGTGGAGTACGACCGCACCTTCGCCTACGCCAAGCACACCTGGAAGTCCGGCGTCGGCGCCCCGCAGCGCATCACTGCTGCCCGGTTCGCCGCCCTGCCGGAGAAGGAGCAGGTGAAGGCGCTGATGTCCTGCTCGCACTGGCATGTGCGGGTGACGGTGCCTCAGGGCTGGGAGCACGTGGGTCTGCTGCCGGCCCCGGCGCCGGGGGAGCGGAACTGGGTGTACCCGGCTACCGGCGGGACGCAGTTCACCACCTGGGCCGGCGGCGCGGAGGTCTACACGGCCCTGTCCAACCCCATCGCCCCGTGGCGGATCGAGGTGCTGGACGGCCTGGTGTGGGAGGACGGCAAGCCCATCGACGACTGGGCGAAGCAGCTCAAGAGTGCCTGGGCGGACCTCACCAACCTGTCCACCGTGCACGGGGACGAGCGGCAGCGCACCGCCGCCTACCTCGCGAGCCGGGCCGTCCGGTCGATCCTGCTGTTCGGGATCGGCGGGTTCGCCCAGCGCCCCCGTACGGTCGGCGGCTCGACGCCGGTCGGTGAGCCGCTCCCGGCCGGCGTGGAGATCCTCGGTCAGGACGACCGGGTCGTCACCTGGCAGCGGAGCACCGGGTTCTCCCGCGATCCGTACGCGCACCCGGAGTGGGCGGCCGGTGTCTGGTCCGGCGCGAGGGCCGCGCTGCTGTCCATGAAGATGCGCGAGGACAACGTCAGCGTGGGCGCGCTGCACGTCCCGGCCGGGTCGGTGGTCGCCTTCCGTACGGACGCGGTGTACGTCACCGCGGACGCCTCCTGGCCGTACCACGGGCAGCCGGGTGAGTACCTGATGAAGGGTCACCTGCCCGGCCCCGTCCCCGCACCCACGACGGAGGAGGAGCTGCTGGCGCTGCGCGACCAGGGCCGCGCCCACCTCGCCGCCCACACCGCCGGAGGTAGCCGGTGAGCACGCCTCAGGACCCGAACGAGGCCGCGAGGCTGACCCAGGAGCTGCTGGATCAGGGGTACACCAAGCGCCAGGTCGCCAAGATGCTCGGCCGCGACGCCTCCCTGGTCTCCCAGTTCTTCACCAAGGGCAAGGGCAAGGCGTTCGTCCAGGCGCTGCGCCAGGTCGTGCGCGCGGTGCGCGGCGGCGAGCGGGACACCGAGGTCCTCGGCGCGGTCGCCCAGGAGAACGTGGAGCGCCGCCGCACGAAGACGGGGCAGAAGGCGCGGGTGCGGGGGAAGGACGTCATCGGCGCCCCGGGCGGCAGCATGGCGGGCCGGGCGGGGAAGCAGGCCATCAAGCACGGCGCCTCGCACCTCGCCCCGGTGGTCCACGAGACCGGCGCGGCCGGTGGTCACCTCGCGTTCACGGTCCGGATGAAGGCGAATCAGTTCACGCTGGCGGCCGGGTCGAAGACGGACTCGCCGGGCATCCGGCGCGGCGTCGTCCCGCGTGCGGACGGCACCGAGGAGCGCACCTACGGCTCCAGCTCGACCGGCGGGTTCGATGCCGCCGAGTGGTCCCAGCGGGTCGCCGACCACCACGGCGACGTCACCGAGGCGTTCCAGGCGTGGATGGCGGAGACCGGCCGCGCGGTGGAGGACGCCGAGATCCTCTACCTCGAAGTCCGCGGCTGGGTGCCCCCGCAGCAGCAGTAGGCCGAGCGACCTGTGACTCAGTCCTTGAGTTGGCCCTTTGGCGCTTGAGTTGGCCCTGCTGAGCGCCAGGTTGGCCCGGCATGATGGCGATCATGCGCCGAGGACGCCGAGAACGAACAGGTGGCTCGTTAGCGGCACCCGGCATCCGCAGGCTCATGGGAGGTCCTCCTGGACCGCCGGCATCGCCGTACGCGGCGCGTCACCGCTTCGGGAGGAGCTTGTCCGTCCACAGCGGACGACAAGGCAAAGGCAAGGAGGTTACCCACTCCTTGCCACTCCCAACGTATAGCGCACCGGGGGGCTTGCGGCAAGGCCCAGGTCGTGCCGCAGAATGGTCGGCCAAGGCCAGAACCTGCGGAAATAACGGATTCGCGAAGTTCGTGTGCTGTTGTCGACGTATGGGTTGCACGGGAACGGCGAACCGCCGTGGGACTCACGGTGCGGGTTCGGGGACTCGGCGCCGAGGTGCGGGTGTGCGCGCCGCCGGACCGCGCGGAGCAGCTGGCCGAAATCCAATCTCGTTACATGGGGGTCTTCATGATTGACGTGATCGTGGTCGGCGGCGGACCGACCGGCTTGATGCTGGCCGGCGAGTTGCGGCTGCACGGCGTGCACGTAGTCGTGCTGGAGAAGTTGACCGAGCCGACCGGGCAGTCCCGCGGGCGCGGCCTGCACACGCGCAGCGTCGAGATGATGGACCAGCGCGGCCTGCTGGACCGGTTCCTCGCGGTCAGTGAGAAGTTCCAGGTCGGCGCTTTCTTCGGCGGCATCCACAAGCCGTGGCCGGACCGGTTGGACACGGCGCACCCGTACGGCCTCTCCACCCTTCAGCCGGTCACCGAGCGGCTGCTCAACGAGCATGCCCTCGAACTCGGTGCCGAGATCCGGCGCGGCTGCGAAGTGGTCGGGCTGAGCCAGGACGAGGGCGGGGTGACCGTCGAGCTGGCGGACGGCACGCACCTGCGCTCGCGCTACCTCGTCGGGTGCGACGGTGGCCGCAGTGTGGTGCGCAAGCGGCTCGGCGTCGGTTTCCCGGGCGAGCCCGCCAAGGTCGAGACGCTGCTGGGCGATATGGAGATGACCGAGGATCCGGAGACGGTTGCCGCCGTCGTCGCGGAAGTCCGCAAGACCCAACTGATGTTCGGCACCATCCCCAACGGGGACGGGACGTACCGCGTCGTCGTGCCCGCCGACGGCGTGGTCGAGGACCGTGCGACCGCGCCGACCCTCGAGGAGTTCAAGAAGCAGCTGCAGGCGTTCGCGGGCACCGACTTCGGCGTGCATTCGCCGCGCTGGCTCTCCCGGTTCGGCGACGCCACTCGGCAGGCCGAGCGCTACCGGGTCGGCCGGGTGCTGCTGGCCGGCGACGCGGCGCACATCCACCCGCCGGTGGGCGGGCAGGGGCTCAACCTCGGCGTGCAGGACGCGTTCAACCTCGGCTGGAAACTGGCGGCCGAGGTCAACGGCTGGGCGCCGGAGGGGCTGCTGGACAGCTATCACACCGAACGGCACCCGGTGGGCGCCCGCGTGCTGGACAACGCCCGCGCGCAGATCACGCTGATGGGGACCGATCCGGGTGCGACCGCGCTGCGGGAGCTGTTCTCGAAGCTGATGGACTTCGAGGAGGCGAACCGGTACGTGACCGGGATGATCACCGCTGTGGGGATCCGCTACGACTTCGGCGAGGGCCACGAACTGCTCGGCCGGCGGCTGCGGGACGTGAAGCTGAAGCAGGGTCGCCTCTACGAGCTGATGCACGACGGCCGCGGACTGCTGCTCGACCAGATCGGCCGCCTCTCGGTGGAGGGCTGGGCGGATCGGGTCGACCACGTCGTCGACGTCAGCGAGGAACTGGACGTGCCTGCGGTGCTGCTGCGGCCGGACGGCTACGTGGCGTGGGTCGGTGAAGATCAGCAGGATCTGCTCGGCCGGCTGCCCAAGTGGTTCGGAGCTGCCGTCAGCTGAGCACGCAGTTGCGGTTTGAAAGGATGTGACCTGTCTCCGGCCGAGGTCGGCGCGCTCCGGTGCCGCACCTCCCACCAAGTTCCGCGCTACCAGTCCAGGCCAAGCACGGTGCTCAGCGGGGGCGGCTCAAGCGCTGGAGGGCCGGAGCCGTGTACCAGTGGTCGACGACCAGTCCGAACACCCTTCGGCCCGGCACTCGCCGACGGTGACAGCCCAACGGATGTGAGGGGTCGAACTCGGGTTGCTCGGGCAGGAGAGCCGAGAACTTCTCCCCGAGAGGCTCAAATAGAAGATGACGGCACGGCAGGCAAGGCATCTCCTGTGCTTGCTCGGCGAAAAGGGCGGCGAGAACGGCAGAGCCGCGCGCCTGTCCCGGCCACTTTCCCGCACGGGGTCAGGGCAGTAGGTGAGCGGCGAGTTCCCGCCACTGCCGGGTGGGTGGGGTGTGGGGTGTGGTGGTGAGGAGGTGGAGGCTGACATGGTCGGCCCCGGCGTCAAGGTGCTCGTGGACGCGGCGGGCGATGTCCGCTGCGGTGCCGTGGGCGACGAGTGCGTCGACGAGCCGGTCGCCGAGTGATTCCACGTCTTCGTACCCCAGGTCGTGCAGCAGAGTGCGGCGGTTGGGCAGGGCGGCCGCCGCCGTGGTGCGGGCCAGTGCGGCTGTGTGCGAGCGGTCCGGGCCCAGCACGCACAGCTGGGTGACGGCCAGGAGCGCGGTGGGTCCGAGGACGGCTCTGGCGTTTCGGGTGTGCTCGACCGGCATGCCCAACGGGTTGGCGCCCCAGGCTCGTTCGGTGGCGAGTGCGAGCATGCCAGGGTCCAGGGCCGCGAGCACACGGTGTGGCGAGGCTGCCGTGCCGGGCGGCCCGAACGGGGCGGTGTCGAGTGCGTCGAGGTAGGCGCGCATGGTGGGCAGAGGGGGACCGAAGCGGTGGCCGCGGATGACTTCGGCAAGGCTGGGGTGGCTGTCCCAGAGGCCGAGCAGGAAGCGTCCGGGGAATGCCTCCTCGAGGGTGCGCTGTGCGGCGGCGGTCGTCACGGCGTCGCGTGCGTAGATGGCGGTGCTGCCGGCTGCCACGACGATCCGCCGGGTCTGTGACAGCAGGATCCCGGCCTGTGACATCGCCTCTCGTCCCGCAGTCTCCGGGAACCACAAGGTACCGAAGCCCAGGTCCTCGATCATGGTCACGGCCTCGCGGGCATCGGACCCCGTACAGTTGTCGAGTTCGCCTGCCCAGATTCCGACGCGCCCGAGCTGGGGTCGCCGGCCGCTCACCGGCGCCGGCCCACTTCCTGCTGGGCGTCCAGGAATGCCGTGACCTGGGCTGCACCGGTTCGCTGCAGCCAGGTGCGGAAGTCCATCGCAGCGGGATGGATCCGTCGTGTGCCGGCGATGTCGGCGCGGTAGCCGCGTTCGTTGAGCCACTCGTGGGCGAACGCGAACTGCTCGTCGACGGCGCGAATCGTCTCTATCGGGATCTGGGCGTACGGAAGCGGGCACCCGATGGCCGTCTCGATGTGCGCGGCGATCTGGACCGGGGTCAGTTCGTCTCCGGCCAGGTCCGTCGCGCGCCCGATCCACTCCTGGGGCAGGGAGAAGGCCAGCGCGGCGAAGAAGCCGACGTCGTCCACGGCCAGGATCTGAAGCGGGACGTCGGGTGCGATCCCTGAGACCAGCCGGCCGCTCTGGAGGGCGTATCCGCCGGTGTAGTTCTCCATGAAGGAGACCGGCCGCAGAATCGTCGCGGGCACACCGAGCTTCGCAAGATGCTGCTCGATCCGCCATTTGCTGACCAGGTTCTGCGGCAGCACCTCGCTGCCGTGGCGGCCCGAGCCGGCGACCGAGCTGAAGACCAGGTGCCTGATGTCGACGGCTTGGGCGGCCTCGGCGATGTTCATACCCCAGCGGACCTCGTCCTCGGCGCAGAAGTCCGGCGCCGTGCCGGGGGAGCCGACCGTGGGCTGAACGCTGAACAGTCCGTGGGCGCCCTCGGCAGCGTCGATCACGGAGGAGATGTCCTCCATCTGCGCGCGTACGATCTGCGCGCCGACGCTCGCCAGGGCTTTGGCCGGCGCCCCGTCCGGATTGCGCGTGAGGGCGCGCACCCGCCAGCCACCGTCGAGCAGATGCCTGGTCACCGCCCGTCCCTGCAGGCTGGTCGCGCCGGTCACCACGATGGTCTTGTCCGTCGGATCCACTGTCTCTCCTGGATGTCGCACGCAACGGCGAGGACCATTCCTTAAGTGGGGTAGCCCTCCGGTTAATGCTCGCTACAATATGGAGGACCACCCCGGTTAGCAAGCCGTCAGGAGCTCCCGTGTCCCAAGACGCCACCGCGCCGTCCTCGCCCGGACGGCCCATGCGCGCCGATGCACGGCGCAACTATGAACGGATCCTGGCCGCGGCCGGGGCCGCCATCGCCCAACACGGCGTTGAAGCCTCCCTGGAGGAGATCGCGCGGCACGCCGGGGTCGGCTCAGCCACACTGCACCGGCACTTCCCTTCCCGGCGGGCACTGCTGGAGGCCGTCTTCAGAGATCGGGTGGAGGCTCTCTGCGCCACGGCGCGCGACCTGGCCGCCGAGCCCGACCCCGGAGCCGCGCTCGTCACCTGGCTCCACGCCGTCGCAGCCCACGCCGTGACCAACAAGGGCCTGGGAGCAGCCCTGATGCCTGGTGCCGGCGACGGCGGTCCGACACTGGGAGACACCTGCCACACGATGATCGTGAACGCCGGCGGCGAACTGCTCACGCGTGCTCACCAGGCGCACGCCGTACGCCCCGACGTCACCATCACCCAACTGCTCAAACTCGTCGGAGCCATCGCGCTGGCCACCGAATTCGACAGTGACGGCGCCGCCGAGGCCGAACGCCTGCTGACACTCGTCATCGACGGGGTGCGCCCGCACGGGACAGGGCGGGGGCGATCCTTGGACACACCAAGCGAGGACCAGTAGCGCATTCCTATCGCCAGGAGACCCCTGGGCTCTCGCACCCCTCGCGCCTATCCTCGGTCGCTCCAGGTCACACGCCAATCCCCTCCCCCTGCGAGAGGGCAGAGGCCGCTCGGCCCAATCCTTCCCAGTCCGCCCGGCACGCCCTCACCACCCCGCAGCAGAAGGAGATTCACCCGCCGTGGACACCGCACCCGTCCAGCCGCCGGCCGCCGCGACGCCTGCTCTCGCCGCCGCCGGCCGTACGGCCGAGGCCGGCACGGTCCCGGCCGCGCGCCCGGTCCCGTCGAGGCTGGTGATCGCCGAGCTGCGCGACTTCCAGAAGGACGCCGTCTCGGCGGTCTGGCGGGAGGTGAGGGACGGCGGACGGTGCATCGTGGAGGCGGCGTGCGGCTCCGGCAAGACGCTGATCGCCGCCGCGTGCGCCCACCGCCTCGCGCTCAGGGGCCGGGTCCTGGTGCTCGTCCCGACAATTGAGCTGCTGGAGCAGACCGCCAACTCCTGGTCCACGCAGGGCGGCCGCCGGGGCCTCGCCATCGCCGCCTGCTCGCGGGACGAAGCACTGGAGCAGGCCGAGGGCGGAGGGCACCTGGAAACCGAGATCACCACCCAGGCCGCCCGCGTCGCCGACCTGGTCGCCGCAGTCCCCACCGGCCGGCCGGTCACCGTCTACGCCACCTACGCGTCCCTGGAGCGGATCGTCCAGGCCCACCGGCAGTTCGGCCTGCCCGCATGGGACCTGGTTGTCGTCGACGAGGCCCACCGCACCGCCGGCGCGGTGGAGAAGCCATGGGCGGCCGTCCACGAGGACGACCAGGTCCCGGCGCTGCGCCGCGTCTACTTCACCGCGACCCCGAGGGTGGCGGACGCCAAGCCCGGCGCCCCGGACGACCTTTCCCACCTGACCGACGCGAGCGGCGACCTGCTCGTCTACTCGATGAGCGACCCCACGGTCTACGGCAACACAGTCTTCCGCTGGTCCTTCAGCCAGGGGGTCGCGCACGGCTGGATCGCCGACTACGAGGTCCTGGTACCGGTCATCACCGACCAGGACCTCCAAGAGCTCCTCGCACTCCCCGCCGTCGCCGACCTTCGCTCCCAGCGCACCAACGAGGACCTGCAGAGGATGGCCTTGCAGGTCGCGGTGCTGCGCGCCATCGCCGACCTCGGGCTGCGCCGCGTGATCACGTTCCACTCCCGGATCCCGGCAGCCCGTCAGTTCGCCGCCACCTTGGTGGAGACGGCGGACCTGCTCCCCGACTACGACCGGCCGGAGCGGCTGTGGGCGAACGCCGTGGCCGGCACCGACCGCCTGCGTGACCGCCGCGCGGCGTTCGCCGAATTCGCCGCCCACACCGGCGAGGACGGCGAGGAATGCGGCATCCTCTCGAACGCGCGCCTGCTGTCGGAGGGCATCGACCTGCCGGCGGTGGACGCGATCTGCTTCGCCGACGCGAAGTCGTCCGTCATCGACATCGTCCAAGCCGTCGGCCGCGCCGTGCGCCAGAAGCCGCAGCAGGGCAAGACCGCCCGCGTGATCATTCCCGTCTACCTCCCCGCCCCCCAGACCGCAGCGGAGACCGAGGACGTACCCGACGCCGACCCCGCCAAGGTCACCGAGGCCTCACCCGCAGTCCGGGCCGAGGCCGCCACTGAGATTGACGCCTCCGCCTTCCGTACGGTCTGGCGCGTCCTGCAAGCGCTCGCCGCCCATGACTCCCGCGTGGTCGGCCGGATCGCCGAGCTGCGCACCCATCGCTCCCAGCAGCAGCAGCCGGCCGCCGCCGGGCCTGGCGGCCAGGCCGGCGCCGAGGCCGAGGAGGGGGAGGGGGAGGTCTCGCCGGTCGAGTGGCTGCGGATCGACGCGAGGGCGAACTCCGCAGCGATCCTACGGGCGTTGAAGCTGCGCGCGTTCAGCCCGCGCGCGGTGGAGTGGGAGCGGATGCACAAGCTCGCGGCCGCGTTCCACGCCGAGCACGGGCACCTCGACGCCACCGACAGGGAACGGGACGGCGATCTGGTGGGCTGGCTGGTCCGCCAGCGGTACCTGCGCGGCGCCGGGTTGCTGGACGCCGCCCGTGTCTCCGAGCTGGACGCGCTCGGGATGATCTGGGACAAGCACGGACACGCCTGGGAGCGGGGCTACGCCTACGCCCGCGCCATCGCGGCCCGTACCGGGCACCTGGCTATCCCGGCGGCGGAGAAGCTGGACGGCTACGCGGTCGGCGCATGGGTGGGACGGCAGCGCAAGAACCCCAAGCTCACCGCCCGTCAGGACGCCGCGCTGACAGCACTGGACGCCCTGTGGCGCCTGGAGCCCGACTGGAACCGCTCCTACCGCCGACTTGTCGCCTACCTCGCCGCCGGAGGCACGCTCACCGGGCCGGCCAACCGCACAGGCGGCGCGGACGACCCGACGTTCCGCCCGGGCGCGTGGCTGCGGAAGCAGAACCAGCTGGCCGCCGCCGGGAAGCACACAGCCCAGCAGACCGCGCTGCTGGACGCTCTCGGTGCCTGGCGCACCACCTGACCGGGACCGCCCGCGGCCGGGAGTTGACCCCGCGCGTTGCCGCGTTCGCGGCTCGCAAGATGTACCGGCCGCCTGCCCGGGGGTGCGCCGCCGCAGCTGGCCTGACGGACGCGCGTGTGCTCGAGAGGACGGGAGTGGGGGCGCAGTCGTGGTGGTGGTTCGTGCTTCGGGTGCGCCCCTGCGTGGCGCGGCGCGCACCAGCGTCCAGTGCCTGGCACACCGCGTCGACCCGAAGCACTTGCCCTGCTGACGGGTCGGCTGGAGCAGGCCGGGAAGCGGCAGTGGCCTGCCGGGCATGTGGTCGACCTCCGGATGGCGCAAAGTGCCTTGATGACGGGTGGTTCGCCTTCGTGATCGAGCCGGTGAAGCGGCCGCCTGCTCCAAGTGATGGACCGGGCCGGGTGCGCCGGGCGTGCCGTGCGGCCTTCAGTCGGCAGCCCATTACCGTCGACCTGGCAGGGGGACGGAGCGGACCGGTCACCCCGGGGACGGACCGCTCACCACACCGAAAGCGAGGGATCGCGCATGGACGACATGCGATTCGACCGGCGGGTGACCATCTACTTGCTCAGCCCCAAGGGTGACACCACGGCAGAAGGCGTCGCGGCGGCCGTCCGCCGTCTCGGGGACATCCTGACGGCCGGCCAACCGCGGCGTACGGGCAACATCACCCGGATCCGTCTGCTGCACGACCAGCGGGACGACCGGTTCCTGCTGCTGGTGTCGACGGACACAGGGATCTCTCCCGGCGACCGGATCGACGAGCTGTCCCCCGCGGTTGCCGTCCAGAACATGGGCTTCTACGCCCCCATTACCCTGCCGTCGGTCACCGACGACGACCTCGCCGTGGACCCCGACGACCCGGACGCCCGCGAGTTCGACCTCGGCCGAGGCATCTCGATCGCCGAGGTGCGCCCGCGCCCGGGGAAGAGCGACGACGACGTGGCCGCCGCGGTCGACTCCCGCCTCGTCCCGTTCCTCCGTGGGGGAGCGAGCCGCGTCGGCCAGGTCGTGAACGTCTCCCTGCTCGCGCAGGAGGACGGCGACCGCCGGCTGGTCTTCTTCGGCCTCGACTCCGGCGTCATCGGCGGCTTCGACCACCGCGTGGACGAGGTGGGTGACGCTGCCGCCGTGACACCTGTCGGCTTCTTCGGCCAGCTTCCGCTCAGCGGCGCGTTCCCTGCGGGCGGCTGACCCTCAGTCGGCCGGCCGTGGGGGCAGCAGTGCGCCGGTGTCCGGCCTCGGTGTCGCAGAGCGTGTGCCCTCGCTCTGCTCGACCGGGTTGCCGGGCCCGGTCCGGCCCCCGCCGGAGCCGCCGTACACCGCGCTCGCCGGCGCTTGCCTGCACTCGGCGGCCCCCGGTGTGTCCAGGTCGGATGCATCCGGCCGACCTGTGGCTGCCGCCACCGTATGTTCCTTCTCCCGGGAAATTCGTTGGCGCGGTTCGGCGGGAGTCGGTTGACTCCCTCACCGTGACTCTCTGTCGTACCTGGTTTTCAACACCCTGTACAACCTGTCCAGCCAGGCCCGGCAGGTCGACTGCTTTCGCAATGTCGCGAAGGTCCTGGAACCGGGCGGGCTGTTCGTGGTCGAGTGCTTCATCCAGGACGTGGCGGAGTTCGACCGCCACCAGCGGGTGGCCACGCGGGGACTGTCCCAGGACGCCGTGAACATGGAGTTCCTGCTCCATGACCCGGTCGAGCAGGCCGTCACCTATCAGTGCGTGACCTTCGACGCGAAGGGGACCACGCTGCGAGCCCGACCACCGCAACTCACCCCCGGGGCCGGGCTGTGCTGTGACCGGCCGCGGGCCCGGCCGTAATTCGCTTGACCTGGTCACGGGTCAACGCTGCACTGTGGCGGGACACCACGAGTCGTGGTGTCGAATCCAGGGGAGGCAGCGGCAGTAATGGAAATCCGTCCCACGACCGATCAGGACCTCGACGTCTTCGTCGACACAATCCATGCCGCGTTCGGGCGCTTCCCGGAAACCCCGACCGAGGACGGCGGCGGGGTCTTTTGGTCGGCGTACGAAATGGACCGCAGCCTTCTCGCCATAACGGCCGACGGGCGGCCCGTCGGCACCGCCGGTGCGTACTCCTTCGAGCTCACCCTGCCCGGTGAGATCCTCGTCCCGACCTCCGGGGTCACCGCCGTCGGAGTCCTGCCCTCGCACCGACGTCAGGGTGTGCTCACCGCTATGATGCGGCATCAGCTCACAGCGCTGCGGGCCCGAGGGGAGTGCCTCTCCGTACTGCTGGCCTCCGAGGCCCTGATCTACCGCAGGTTCGGCTACGGACCGGCGACCTACACGGCCCGACTCACGGTGCCGCGCCACCAGGCCGCCCTCGCCCTCCCGCGGGCGCGCGGAGCGGCTGACGCCCCGGCGACCGGCTCGGACACCGGCTCGGTCGAGGTGATGCGACGTGCCGAGTGCGGCGAGATCCTGGAAGAGGTCTACGACCGGTACCGCCGCGCACAGCCCGGCGCGCTGTCCCGGCCGCGCCGCTGGTGGGCCTTGGGTGCAGGACAGCCCCCGATCTCTCCTGCGCCGCGCTACGTCGCCGTCCACCGTGACGCCGACGGCGTCCCGGACGGGTACGCCAGCTACTCGCTCGGCGAGTCCGAAACCTTGACGGTCGACGAGATCATCGCCACCGACGACGCCGTCTACACGGCCCTGGCCCGGTTCGCACTCGGACACGACCTGGTCTCTCAGGTCGTGTTCAAGCACGTCCCGACCGGGCACCCGCTGCGCTGGCAGTTTGAGGACTTCCGCGCCGGCCAGGTAAGCGGCGACACCGACTGGCTCTGGGTGCGGCTGCTGGACGTCCCGCGTGCGCTGACCGCGCGAGGCTGGTTCACGGACGGCGAGCTCGTCCTCGACGTCGACGACCCGTTCCTCGGCGAGCACGGCCGCTACCTGCTGACCGTGCGGGACGGGAAGGCCGACTGCGTCCCGACGGACCGGGAGCCCGACCTGTCCCTGGACGTCAGCGACCTGGGCTCGGTCTACCTCGGCGGCACCGCCCCGAGCACGCTCGTACGTGCCGGACACATCCGGGCCCACCGCCCGGGCGCGGCCGCCCTCGCTGACGCCCTCTTCCGCGCCGAGCGCTCCCCGCACTGCCTGCACTGGTTCTGACCTCGCGCACGCCGACCCTGCACAAATTCTCGTCGGTCGGGCTACAAGGGGGCGGTGCCTGCTTCCTGCGCGGTGGGTGCTCGGCCATAGTCACCCGTCGGGGCGGATGCCCCCGACGTGCGAAGGGGTGCGTGGGCGTGGCCAGGAGCGAGGGGATGGCGACGACGGCGGCGGCCGGGCTGGAGCGGGCGCGCCGCCGCTTGAGGCCCGCCGACATCTCCCGATCCAGGAAGCGGCGCGGCGGTGTACGGGGACAGCTCGGCCCAGAGCTCACCCGCCGGCGCGGCCGGGGAGCCAACTGGCTCCACCGGCGCGAATGGCTCCCCGCCCCCATCCTGGAGGTGGCCACCGCTGCCTGATCGCCGGGACGCCCCACCGTGCGACAGCGGGCCTTTGACCCGACGGTGGTGGCCGCTGCGCAATTCCCAGCGAGATGTCCTGGGCAGATGCAGCGGGTTGTTGAAGTGGTGCGTTTCAACTGGCGTGAAGCACCTGCCAGTTCGGGACGTTTGTCAGCGGCGTTGCCTACAGTGGCGAGCATGAACGTACCGATTGAAGACTGTAAGGCGGCCCCGGAGCTGCTTGCGTGGCTTGACGAGAGATCCGCGGGGTTTGCCCGGTGGGCCGAGGAGACCGGGACGCCGCAGCGCTGGGATTTCAGCCCGGAGTCACTGGATGCGCTGGAAGACCTCGTGCGGGAGGTGTTCGCCGACGAGGAGGAGGTCCTGGCGGCGAAGGGCAGCCCGTTCGTCCACGGCGCGACCTGGTACATCGGGGAGGTCATCCGCCGGTCCGGCGAAAGGGTGGCGTGGGGGTACGACCCGACCCCTCCCACCCGTCACAAGCCGTCGGCGTTCTTCGATCCGGGTACGCGCACGGTGATCGACACCCCGTTCGTGGGTCAGCCGGGCTCGGTGGACGGTGAGTGGCTGTATCCGATGGGCGCGCTGAACGAGTTGTACTGCACGATGGACGAGTGGGACGACCCGATTGAGTGGCATCTTCGGCACGTGCTGGGCAACGACGATGAGGACGACGAAGACGAGGAGTGACAGGCGCGGAGGTGATGCCCGTGTCACTTGACGTCCGCGGCTTGTTCCCTCTCGTTGGTATCCCCGACCCTCGGTACGGGCTGCCCGCCACTGGAGCAACATCAGCTCGATGAGCTCCCACTGATGGTCCTTCGGATCGGAGACGGACCGGAGTCGTTCCGTCATAGTTGATCAACACCGCTGACACGGACCCGGCCACTACGGCGCTTCGCCTACCTGCGCGGCGTCGCTGCTCGGCCGGCTGGACTTCCGGGACGGCGGAGCGGGGTGGTCGGTCGATGGGTCGTGATCTGCCGGACGACGTGGACGCGTACGCCGTCGAACGGTCGGTTGCTGCCGCTCATGGGTTCCGGGTGGGCATCGCCCGCCCGTAGTGCCCGCCGGAGGGCGCCGTGTCTCCTGGGCGTGATCACTTCTCGTGGGTGGCGCCAGGCCGCTGCCGGCCTGCTCGCGTTCTCAGCCCCTGTCACCACGGGCGCGGACCCGACGCGCACCCACGCTGCTGCGCCCGCGGTCGGTGATCGGGCGGTCGGCGCCGGCCCTGTACAGGGGCCGTCAGCGGGCGGCTGATCGGTACCTGACGACCTCCCAGCGTGATGCTTGCCCGAGCCAGGCGGACGGCGGTCGTTCCGTCGGTCAGGTCGGGGCCGCTCCAGCCTTGGTCGGTGTCCCGTGCGGTGGCGAGGGTCGCCCGCCACACGTTGAGTACCCCTTGAGGGTTCCAGTCGGCCCACACGGTCGAAAAGGTCGTACACCGGCCATCGGCACTGCCGGCCTCTGGACGGGGCTGCCCCGGCCGCGGTGTTCGAGGCTGTCGAGGCGGAGGCCCTGCTGCCGTTGCCGGACAAGCCGTTCGCGCCGGCCCGCACCGATCTGGCGCCTGCCCCGTTCAAGTTCTCCTCCTGCGGCACGGCCTCATTGCAGAAGAGCCGGACAGAGTCGCCAAGGCGACCTGCTGTGCCAACGGGGGCAGCGGCGAAGCCGCCAGACGGGCCCTACCTCGGGTTACAGCCACCGCTTGGCTGCTTCGACGCTGTCGCCGCCGCTGGTGCTGAACGCGATAGCACCCTGCTATGTGCCACCGCCATTTTCAACGAGTCTCGTCAGGGTGGTTGCGTGTCCTTGCGGGGTGTGTTCGGTGGGGCTGTGCGGTCTCGTGGAGGGCCTCGAGGGCGGCAGCCGCGGTCCAGTGCCTGGCGGCTCCGGGGCGGGTCGCAAGGTAGTCGGCGGCCTGCGCCAGGCTCCAGCCGTGGGCTTCGGCGAGTCCAAAGGCGAAGCTGCGCAGGTAAGCGGCCGAGGGAGCGTTGAGGTCGGCGTCGGGCAGGCGCCAGGGGGCGGTGAAGGTCAGCACGGGGATGTTGTCGATGGCGCCGGGGCAGACCAGCGTCTCGTACCGGCCGGGCCCGAGCTGGTCGCGGCCCGTCGCGAGCACTTTGGCAAGGTCGAGGTCCGCTCCCGGCTCCTGGTTCATCTCCTGGGCGGCGATGTCGCTGAACTGCTCGGTGGTGACCAGGTAGGCGCGGGCGGGCATCTCGCCGTCCTGCTCGGGATCGTAGAAGCCAATGCCGCCGGTCCACACCAGCGACTCCAGCGCGAAGTACAGGAGGCCGGGCAGCATCACCGGGACGGCCCGCTCGGGGAGCCGGTCGTTCCGGCAACCGGGGTAGGTTCGAGCGCCACCCGGCGGGCGGCCGCCGGCGATGTAGTAGGCCAGCCGGTCGGCGTGCATGTTGGAGCCGTAGGCCGCGTACCAGACCAGACCGCGGCCCCCTGCCGCCTCGACCAAAGGCTGCGGCCGGGGAGTGGTCTGCGGCTTCTGCTGGCCGGTGGGGTAGTTGACGATCCGTCGCATGTCGTTCATGACGAGCGACGGTATCCCCTGGCAGGGCGTTAGGGCGCTATAGGAAGGTGGCGCTGGTCAATTCGCCGATGACTCGAGCGGTGCGGGCTTCGCCCATTGGTACACCAAGGGCTACGCGACTTGTCGGGCACCGCCGCCGACGTTCCGAGCGGGGTTCGCTTGCGGGTGCGACAGCGTGGGCTGCGCCACCCACCCGGTACCGTCGCCGGCGTTCCGTGCGTGGCGGGATGCGTCGGGCACGACGCTTCGCGGGTATTGGCGGAGCCCGGGACACCGCCCACCAACACCCCGCGACGGGTCGTCAGGGCCGCTCCACACGTGGTGTTGTGCCCACTGTGGCTTGGAGCCGCGGGCACTGTCGCACCGGACGAGTGCGGGCTGGCGGTCCGGTCTTCCGCGCCGGGTGGGCCCACCGCTCCTCGCCGTCGGGATACTCCCCATGGCACTCGCGGACCAGGCCGAACAGTGTGTCGTCGACGTCGACCTCCATGGCGAACGGGGCAAACGCGATGTCCGCGAACCGCTGGCCGGCAGAGCAGCCACTCGTCCAGGAGCTGCTGCGCGGCTGCCACCATCGGCACCTTCGTGGGACCGTCGGTGACTGTTTCAGCATGCGAACCCACCGGTCCCGGGGCTGACTTACCCGACGTGGACCAGCGATACTGTCTCGGCCTGGGCCCCTCACCAGACCTCTACTGGACCGGACCAGCCAGCGTTTCGATGGGCAGAAGCGGCCATTTCGGCTCCCTCCGGGTAAGGCTCGCCAGCTCTTCCGGTGGTTCGGCGCCGTCCTGAACGGTCGTGACGTAGGCCTTTGCTTCCTGCAGGCTCAGTCGCGGGGCTTGCTTGCGCAGGTGGCTCATCGCGGCCACGACGCCGGCGGAGTGCACGAGCGCGCGGACGGCGGAGGCCAGTGGATCAGGCGGTCTGATGCCTTTGGTCTGCAGGAGGTAGTGCTCCTCCCAGTCCTCCTCGGACCACCAGGCGTCGGGGACGTAATGGATGCTCCCGTCGTGCCGGTCCACCAGGCAATGGCCGCCGCCCATGAGGTTGTTGCGCACGCCACCGCTGCGGGCGAACTCCGCCGTGTTCCAGAAGACGAGCCAGCCGACCGAGTGTTCCTCCACGCAGTAGACGGCCAGCTCGGGCACCGGCCCCCTCCATGGCCACGTCAGCCGCTCTGTTGCCAGGAAGGACTCGACGAGCTCGACGGCACGTTCCTTGGAGATCACGATCTCATCCTTCACCACAGGTCAACCGGTTTTCGGCATTCCTGCGCCGTCCCCACCGAGATCTCAAATGCGGTCTCAGACGCGACGTCAGCACAGCGTCAGGATCGTGTCAGGGTGGTGGGCCATAGTCATTCCTGTGCACAGGGGCCCACAGAGAGACCGGGTTCACTGCACGAATTGGACGGCACGCCGGTGCGCAGGCTGTTCCGCTGGGAGAGGTGCCCGGAGTGGTTTATCGGGGACCGGGGCTATGGCTCCGATCGGGTGAAAACCCACGCAGGTTCGAATCCTGCCTTCTCCGCCAACACGGCAAGCAGCAGCAACTACGTCCCGAACACGTCCCACCGGCCCGCGACAGGTCGCCCGGCTGCTGAACCTGAAAGCGTGATGTCGGAGCCGATCGCCTGACAGCTGCTGGACAGTTCCGCTACCCCTGGGGTCGTGAGTGTCCCGAGTCAAGTAATTGGCAGGCTTTGGGGCTCGGGAAAGTCAGGGACGAGCGGGTCGGCGAGGCCGGTGTGCACGTCGTGGGGGCGGTTCCAGGCGAGTGCCTCGTGGGGCCGCAGCGTGTTGTACTCGAGCCGGTAGTCCTCGGCGTGGCGGACCAGGTCGAGTGCGTCGGGGATCTCCTCGAGGAACAGCTTCTCGTACTTCAGGGAGCCGAAGCCGCGCTCGCGTGAGCCGTTCTGGCCCGGGGTGCGGACCCTGGTGCGCACGTGCCGCAGCTCGGGGCGGGTGGCGATGAAGGCCTCGAAGCGGAACGAGCGGAACGGGCCGCCGTTGTCGGGTGACGATCGTGACCAACGGCTGGACCACGCCGTCCGCGTCGCGCGGGGCCAGGTCGACCAGCCGGGAGCCAGCCCACGCCTCCGAGGTGGTCGTCTACGACGGCTCCCGTGTCACGGAGGCGATCAGGGCGGAGAGGACGAAGGCCGCCACGAGGCTTGCCGTCATGACCATGCCCACGCCGATCAGGAAGAGGCCGCTGGAGTCGTCCGACCAGTCGTACCAGGCGGCGGCGGTCAGACCGGCCGTGGTGCCGAGCACGGCACCTGCGATGTGGCGGCGGGACGCCGCCCAGTACACGGGTGCCAGCAGGGTCAGCACCAGCCCGATCACCTGCCAGGCCTCGTACGGGCCGGTCACCGAGCCGTCGGGGTGCACGTCACGATGCTGGTCCCAGCCCAGCCAGGCGGCCCATGCCGCAACCGGCACGAGAATCAGCAATAGGAAGGGAGCGAGTTTCAGTGGCCTCTGGCGCATGGTCCAAGTGTCCCGGCCCGCCCCGGCCCCGGGGCAGAGCGCACGTACTCACCTCGCTTTGAGTAGCCGGACACACACAGGCCGGGTAGCGACGGATGGCCGGTCGGCCCGACGCCTGCTCACCGATTCGATGCCAACAAGTCGATGAGTAGGCGTGCGGGAGCGTCGAGCAGCATCCGAGCGAGGAACCCGACACGTGGGACGGCGAGGGATCCGGTCTCTGGACGTTGTGGGACGACGGAACCAGCGGCGGCCGCATCGAACTCTCCGACTTCCTCGCCATGGCCGGCGCGCGGCTGGCACCGGACGCCGAGGTGTCCTCCTGGCAGTAGGGGTTGTTGAGCCTGTTCGGCGGTCGGCTGACTCGTCGCCGGGGCGGTTCTGGGGGCATGGACATCGCTCAGGCGGTGGAGACCGTCGTGGCCGTAGCGCACCCTGTTCACGGGCCTCGGCAATTGCGATGATGACGGTGTGAGGACAGCTGGATTGACCGCCACTCACGTCAGGGGTCTGGATGACGAACCAACAGCAGATCGACGCAGCGCACCGAGCGTTGCGGGAGCTCTTCGTGCACGGCAAGCAGGCCCGGGAGTGCATGGCCGACATCGCTGCCGCGGGGAATGCCTTTCTGGGCGTGGCTTGCGCGTTCTTCTGCAATGTCATGGAGTTCGCGTTCAGCGGCCATGAGAGCGTCGAGCAGGTTCAGACCTACCTGGAAGACCTCAAACGGACCTACCCGGCAGAGCTGACGCATCTTCAGCCGGAGCTCATGGCGATGTTCGTCCTGCTGGAGATCGGCCCAGGCGCGTTGCCCTCCGGGCAGCCCCGCATTGAGATGACCGACGGCCTGATCTACCAGATGCGGCTGCTGGCCGAGTACACCGCCAAGAAGGAGGGCATCGTCGGGGAGCAACTTGAGCTGTATCTCTTCGGGGCGGGCGGCCGCTACGGCCTGAACCCGTGGTGAGAAGCCGTTGTCGTGCCGAGAAGTCCGTCCGGCGGTCGAACGAGGGTTCCCGGGGTCATCCCGGCCGGGCGACATCCGGGTGGTCCGGACATGAAGGCGGGGCCTTCTTGCTCGTGGATGCGAATCCGTCCGAGCAGCAGGGAGGCTCCGTCGCCCCACATGTACGCATCCGCGCCCGTGAAGTCCAACTCGCCCTCCTGGTCGTGTGATTGACTCGCGCACGTGTACGGGAACGCGACCGACCACGGCGGTGGGGTGCGGCGGCATCCTCGGCGCTCCGGGCTGGTCACGGACCCAGCGACGCCCGGTCCCGGTCTGCCGTGGATCGCGAGCTCCACATGTCCGCGAACCTCCGCAGGTCTCCGCCAAGGCGTTCGAGGCGACGGAGGAGACGCGCCGAGCCGCAGGGTCGGCTGTCACCGCCGCTCGCCGGGGGGACATGGGGACGATTCAGGACGGCGGGCGCTCCTGTCGATGTGAAGTCCGGGTCGGCCGTAAACGGCTGGCCCTCATCCTGATGCGGTGAAATGATCCGCGGAGCCGGGCCGTCGGTGCCCGCACCGGGGGTTGTGAGGCGTACCGCTGATCCCGGTCATGTGGTGGCGTCGCGCCTTGCCGGAGGAATCAGCTGACCACGCTCGACCTGCCGAGAGGAAGCTGCAGTGACCGTCACCGCGTCCAGGCCGTCCGAGTCCGAGCCCGAAGTCCGTACGGCGACCGGAGCCCTGCGCGGCAGCCGCGAGGCGGGCCTGGCAGTCTTCCGCGGCATCCCGTTCGCCGAACCGCCGGTCGGTGCGCTCCGTTTCGCCGCGCCGCGGCCGGTACGAAGCTGGGACGGTGTGCGAGCGGCAGTGTCGTACGGCCCGCCGCCCCCGCAGTCCGGAGTGTTCGGCATGGATGCGCTGTCACAGGACACGGCAGGTGATGACTGGTTAACGGTCAACGTCTGGTCGCCCGAGCCGGCCCCAGGAGCGGGTCTCCCCGTCATGGTGTGGATCCCCGGTGGCGCCTACGTGATCGGGACATCCAGCCTCCCGGAATTCGACGCCGCCCGCCTGGCCGGAGGCGGCGTCGTCGTTGTGACGCTCAACTACCGGCTGGGCATCGAGGGTTTCGCGCAGATCGAAGGTGCCCCCGCCAACCGGGGCCTGCTCGACCAGGTCGCCGCTCTGCAGTGGGTGCACGACAACATCCGGGCGTTCGGCGGCGACCCGGACCGGGTGACGGTCTTCGGCCAGTCGGCGGGCGGCGGATCGGTCGCCGCGCTGCTGGCCATGCCGCGCGCGGCCGGGCTCTTTCGCCGGGCCGTCGTGCAGAGCATGCCGGGTACGTTCTTCTCGCCCGAGCTGGCGGCCGACATCGCCGCCGCCTGCGCCGCCGAGCTGGGGCTGCGGCCCACGGTGGCAGACTTTTCCACGGTGGCCCCGTCCCGGCTGCCCGCCGTAGGCGACGCGATCTCCGCGAAGATCGACCGGTGGAGGGAGCACTGGGGGCAGATCACGCACCGGCCGATCCCGTTCGCGCCGGTCGTCGACGGTGATGTCCTGCCGACCACTCCCTGGCAGGCGCTGGCCGACGGCGTCGGCCGGGACACCGAGCTCCTCGTCGGCCACGTCCGTGACGAGCACCGGCTGTTCAGCCTGATCGACGGCGTGCTCGGCCAGGTGACGCAGGAGCAGGCCGAGACCGCCCTGCACGTTCTTGCCCCCGGCCCGGACGGCGCACAGCGGTACCGCGAGGTCTTCCCGGCTGCCGGCCCGGAGGAGCTGTACGAACTGGTCAACGCCGACTGGCTGTTCCGCATGCCGACGCTCCATCTTGCGCAGGCGCACGCCGCTGCCGGCGGCCGGACCCACGTCTACGAGCTGACCTGGCCCGCCCCGGTTATGGGCGGTGCACTCGGTGCCTGCCACGGCCTCGACGTGCCGCTCGTTTTCGGAAACCTGAGCAGCGGGCAGCCCGCCATGCTGATCGGTGAAACCCCCTCCCCGGAGGCAGAGGCGCTGTCCGCACAGATCCGCGCCGCGTGGACGGCGTTCGCCGCCCACGGCGACCCCGGCTGGCCCACGTACGACGGCGAACAACGCCTCGTACAGCTCTTCGACACGCGGCCGGCTGTCACCGCCTACCCGGAGGAGACCTCCCGGCTGCTGTGGCAGAACCACACGTTCCCGGCGCTCCCGCTTGCCGACCGGTAAGCGGCCCGGCGGTAGCCGCCGTCTTTTGCGCCGGGGCGCGGCCAGGTCGGCGGTGGCACGTGCTCAAGGTTCGACGACACAGGACACGAGGGGCAAGGGTGACAGTGGTGGAGGCTCAGCGCCTCGACCGCCGTCGGCTACATCGCCGCCGCCCACCCGGTGCGCGCCGGGCCGGCCGCACGGCCGTGAGCCGTGCTGCCACCAGGCTCCTCACGTGGGCCCGCTGCCTTCCGGGTACATGGGCCCGGCCTGTCGGAACGTGCCGCCGACCCGATGGACTGAGCGTGGACGGAGTCGGCGCTGGTCAAGGTCCGGTCAAGGATTAGGCTGCAGGCTCGTCGGCGGCCTAGGCTTGGCCTCGTTTGGACAGACACCTCGTTCGGTGAGGCGTCTTCACGGACACAGGCCACTGATCCCACCCGTCGAGAGACGCTCCGGATCAGGACAGGTCTCCCCGGCTCAAGGGGTGACCCCAAGTGGCTTCCCCGCATCCGCCGGAGACACGCCGTGGAGTGCTAAAGCTCTGACGAGTTGGGGTGTGCCGGGCCGTCATGCGGTCCTGGCTTCCCCTTGCCGCGCCGCCGCGAAGACACTTCACGGCCGGGACCGGGAGGAGGCGGGATGGACAGTAGTCCGGGCCATAGTCGGCCCTTCTCCGCGTTGTCCTCACCGTTCTTCCGCGGCCCGAGGCAGCCCTTCCTGCCCTGACAGCCGGCCAGCCGGCCAGCCGCCGGCCCGTGCCCGCCGATCCGCTCGGACGGGATCTGTGCCTGTGCCCGGGTGACCCCGGCCGCATCGGCGGACGGACGTCAGGAGCACCGGTCTGCCCGCCGGCCGCCCGCCGCCCCGCCATTGACGGGGCAAGGGGGTGTTCATCCTGGCTGCCCAGACTCTTCTCATGTCCACCACGGCCCGCCTGCGCGACCGCAAGGCCGGAGCCGAACGGCGCGTCAGCGCCACCAGGACGGTCCGCACCTCGCTGGTCTCCCTGGCCGGCCTGGTCGGCGGACCGGTCGGCAACCAGGCCGGCCAAGAGGTCGGCCGCGTCGTGGACGTCGTCGCCCGCCTCTACGGCCCGGACCACTACCCGCCGGTGACCGGCCTGATCATCCGCATCGGCCGACGACGCGCCTTCCTGCCCGCCGACCACATCGAGAGCCTGCACGCCGGCCGCGTCCGGCTGCGCACCGCCCGCCTCGACCTACGCGACTTCACCCGCCGTCCGGGCGAGGTCCTGCTGGCCCGGGACGTGATGGACCACCAACTCGTCGACGTCGACGGCATCCAGGTCACCCGCGCAGCCGACCTCTACCTCGCGCCGCTGGCCGACCGCACCGTGCTGGTCGGCGTGGACGTCTCCTTGCCCACCCTGCTGCGCCGGCTCGGACCGCGCCGCTGGCAGGTGCGGCCCACTCCGGAGCGGGTGCTGGACTGGCAGGCCGTCGCCCCGTTCGGTGAGCAGGCCACCCACGGACCTGCGGAGGTGCGCCTGCGGGCTTCGCGGTCCGCGCTGCACCGGCTGCGGCCGGCCGATCTCGCCGACATCCTGGAGGACCTCGGCCGGACCGAGCGCCAGCAGTTGCTGGGCTGGCTGGAGCCGGAGCACGCCGCCGACGCGCTGGAGGAGATGGAGCCGGGGGAGCTGGAGAACCTGCTGCGCGAGGCGCCGCCCGAGCACGCCGCGCGCCTGGTCGACGAGATGGAGCCGGACGAGGCCGCCGAGGCGCTGCGTGATCTCACGGCGGGTGAGCGCGAGCGCCTGCTGCAGGGCATGCCGTCCGCGGAGGCGGCCGAGTTGCGGAGCCTGCTGGCGCACCGGGAGGGCACCGCAGGTGGGGCGATGACGACGCTGCCCCTCACCGCGCGCCCCGAGCAGACCGTCGCCCAGGTCAGGGCCGAACTCGCGGCCCAGGCCGAGCACCGCGGTGACATCCCGGCGGTGGCGGTCCTGGACGGCGAGGGACGCCTGCTCGGCGACATCGCCCTGTTCGACCTTGCGGTGGCCGAGGACACCGCCCTGGTGGCCGATCTGTCGGAGTGGCTGGCGCAGTTCGGCCCGCCGGTCACCGTCCACCCCGAAATCCGGCTGGCCGAGGCGGCCGACCACCTGGTCGCCGCCCGCGCCACCTCGCTGCTCGTCGTCGACGACACCGGGCGCCCGTTGGGGCGGATCCTCGCCGACGACATCCTCGACGCCCTGCTGCCCGAGCGCGGGCGCCTGCACTTCCGGAGGCTCCTCAAGTGACCCGCGACCTCGACACCACCCGCGCCGCTTCACCCGGTGCGACAGCTGCCACGATCGGTGCGACGAACACCGGTTCGGGCGCGGCAACAGAGCCGACCGCCGCCACCCCGGCCGCTGGTCCGGCGCTCGCCCGTCGCAGAGGGCTGCGGCGTCTGAGCGCGGTCGCCATGGTGGCAGGCCCCGGGCTGGTCGCCGCGAACGCGGGCAACGACGCCGCCGGCATCGCGACCTACGCCGGGGCGGGCTCCCAGTTCACGTACGGCACGCTGTTCTTCATGGTGCTGGTCACCATCGCCCTGGTGATGGTCCAGGAGATGGCGGTGCGGCTCGGCGCGCACACCGGCAAGGGCCTGGGCGCACTGATCCGCGAGCAGTTCAGCCTGCGCCTGACCGCGCTGGCCGTGTTCTGCCTGCTCCTTGCCAACACCGGCCTCGTCGTGAGTGAGTTCGCCGGCATCGGCGCCGCGTTCGAGCTCCTCGGTGTCCCGAAGTGGGCGGTCATTCCTCCAGCCGCGATCCTGCTGTGGTCACTGGTGCTGTTCGGCTCCTACCGGTGGGCCGAGCGGATCTTCCTGGTCATGTCGCTGGCGTTCTTCGCCTACCCTCTCGCCATGATCCTCGGCCACCCGCACTGGGGGCAGGTCGGCCGGCACCTGGTCGTCCCCCACTTCGAGCCGAGCAAGGACTTCGTCCTGCTCGCCGTCGCCCTCATCGGCACCACGGTCAGCCCCTACATGCAGTTCTACGCCGCCGCAGGCGTCGTCGACCGCGGCGCCAAGCCGGAGGACTACAAGCTGATCCGCGCGGACGCCGTGCTGGGGGCGGTGTTCGCCTGCGTGATCAGTCTGACGATCATCATCGCGACCGCCGCGGCGATCGGCGGCAGCGGGCCCCTGCAGTCCGCCGCGCAGGCCGCCGAAGCCCTCAAGCCGGTGGCCGGCCAGGGCGCTGAACTGCTCTTCGCCTTCGGCCTGATCGGTGCCTCGGCGCTGGCCGGCGCCGTGGTCCCGTTGTCCGCCAGCTACGCAGTCGGCGAGGCCGCGGGCGTCGAGCGCTCGGTTTCCCGCAGCTTCCGCGACGCGCCCCTGTTCCTCGGGCTGTTCACCGCCCAGATCGCGCTCGGCGCGCTCGTGGCCCTCACCCCGGTCGACGTCATCCAGCTGCTGATCGGCACCCAGGTCCTCCAGGGACTGATCAGCCCCATCGTGCTGGTCTACCTCCTGGTTCTCACCAACCGCCGCTCCGTTCTCGGCGCGGCGGCCAACGGCCCGCGCTACCGGATCGCGGTCACCACCGTGGTGGTGGGCGTAGCGGCCATGTCCACCATCCTCCTCGTGCAGACGATCCTCGGCTGGATCGGCCTCGGTTGATCACGCCCCGTCCCGAAGGGAACCACCATGCGCCGCTTCGTGCCCGTGCTGGCTTTCAGCACCCTGCTCACCTGGTCGCCTTCGTCGCCACCTGGATCCACCTCGACCGGTAGTCCGCGCGGTGTCCGATCCCGCCACCGCAGCGTCGGACAACGGGCCGGTGGGATGGCGGGGCCGGGACGGTTCTACAGCCAGTCGTTGCGGCGGAACGCGCGGAAGACGAACACGCACACCACCACAATGACCAGCAGCACGGCCGGATACCCGAAGGCCCACCGCAGTTCCGGCATGTGGTCGAGGTTCATCCCGTACACGCCGGCCGCCATCGTGGGTACCGCGGCCAGCGCCGCCCACGCACTGATCCTGCGCATGTCGGTGTTCTGCTGCACGGACAGTCTGGCCACGCTCGCGTCCAGGATGCCGGAGACCAGTTCATCCAGGGCCAGGATTCGCTCCTTCGCCTGGAGGTGATGGTCGGCCACGTCCCGCAAGTACGCGGCTGCGGCTTCCGGGATCTGCGCCACAGACCCGTCGGCCAGCCGCTGCAAGGGCACACCCAGCGGCACCACAGCGCGTTTGAACTCCAGCAGCTCGCGCTTCAGCTGGTAGATCCGCCCGGCGTCGTCCGTGCGCTGGGGGGAGAAGACCTCCGTCTCCAGCTCCTCCACGTCCTGCTCGAAGGCGTCCGCCACTTCGAGGTACTGATCGACCACGTGGTCGGCCACGGCGTGCAGCACCGCCGCCGGCCCCAGCGCCAGCAGCTCCGGGGCGGCCTCCATCTCCCGCCGGACCCCGGTCAGGGCCGGCGCACTGCCGTGCCGGACCACGATGGCGAACCCGGGGCCGGCGAAGACCATGATCTCCCCGGTGTCGACGATCTCGCTGGTCGCCGTCACCTTGTCGTGCTCGACGTAGGTGATCGCCTTCAGCACCAGGAACAGCGTGCCCCCGTAGCGCTCCAGCTTCGGCCGCTGGTGGGCGCGCACGGCGTCCTCCACCGCCAGCGGATGCAGCTCGAACGCCGCCGCGATCTCCGCGAACTGCTCGGCGGTCGGCTGGTACAGGCCGATCCACACGAACCGGCCCTCCCGCTCGCCTATCCGCTGCAGCACATTCGACAGGTCCACCTTGCCCGGAAGCCGGTGCCCGTCCTCGTACAGCGCGCAGTCCACAACCGCCTGCGACGCCATCGACCCCACCACCCCTCCGTACAGCTCCTCACGGCAGCCCGCCAACTTACCGCTACGCGCTGTCCCTGCTGCAGATGGGGCCGGTCAGCACCCGTCGACGGTGGCGTCTCGCGGGAGTCGGAGAGCGCCACCAGGATGCTGGAGGCGGCCAAGGAAGAGCTGAAGGCGCTGCGCTCGTACGCGCAGCGCCCAGGTCTGCCGGTGGTCCACGACACCAACACGTTGCTGGGGTGGCCGTCCCGGACCAGGTCGTGTGGGCGGGCGTCTCCCGGGCCGAGGGCCAGAGGGTGCCGGCCACGCGCTTGGTCGTGCCGTTGGTCGTCCTCGCAGGGTTGGACGCTCAGAACTACGGCGTGGGGAGGCCGGCTGATCGGGCGTCCGCGGCGATCATCGCGCTGGAGCGGCTGCTCGGTCACGCTGTGCCTGGGGAGCCGGTCGTCTGCGGCGCCGCGCGACGTCGGAGGTACGGATCGACCCGGCCGGCCACCGCATCGGACGGGACGCCGACGGGCAGATCCTGCGGCGCGCCGAGGAGCTCCACCAGCTGAACCCGGAGTACGGCGTGAGGGTGCTGTCGAACGACACCAACATGCGGTTTGCGCGCGCGGCACCTGGGGTTGACGCCGATGCGGTTGCCCACGGCGCTCATGAAGCCGGGCAGCGCGATCGGCGAGGTACGGAACAGGATGAGCAGGCCCACACGGCGGAGAAGGACAGCACCGGGGGCCTGCGGGCGCCCGGGCTCGGTGACGGGACGTGAGCAGTGCATCCCGGGGCGGGCAATTGGCTCGGGCAGCATCGGATACTCGGCGTCAGGGCTGCACGTCAGGGCTGCCGGGCGGGGGCGAAGACGGCGTTGGCGATGCGCAAGATGTACGCGGACTCGGCGCCGTCGAGGCCGGTCGGGTTGAGGGAGTAGACGACGCGGCGGCTCAGGTCGCGGGTGGCGAACACGCCATTGGTCCAGCCGGGGCGGGAGCCGGTCTTCCCCCAGACGGTCACGCCGTTGATCTGTACGCTCTCCAGACCCATGCTCATGCAGGCCCGACCAGCGGTGGGGCCGGTGTTGCAGTGGCTGCTCTGGTGGTTCGGGACGTCCGGAACGGTGAACAGCTTCTCCTGCTGGGCCGGCGGCAGCAGCCGGCCCCGGAACAGCGCGGTGATGAACCGGTCCAGGTCGGGTGCGCTGGAGATCAGCCCGCCCTCGGCCCACGGCCACGGGCTCTGCTCGGTGACGTCGACGCGATGGGAGGTCCCGTCCGGGTCGGTCACGGTGAGCATCGCACGGGCGGCCGGGTCGGCCAGCCGCGGGTCGCGGGCGTCCGGGACGGAGGTGTCGTGCAGGCCGAGCGGCTGAATGATCCGGTGGCGGACCTCGTGCGCGTAGCTGTGCCCGGTGACCTTCTCGATCAGCATCCCGGCGACGAAGGTGTTCATGCCGTTGTACTGCTGCGCGGTGCCGGGCTCGAAGCTCATCGTCTGCCCGGCCAGGGTGGCGACGACCTGCTGCGGCGTCCAGCTCACGAACCGGTGCGCGGCGAACGACGCGGCGGTGCCGTCACCCCACGCCCCGCCCGTCCCGCGCGGCAACCCGCTGGTGTGATCGAGCAGTTGACCCACCTTGATCGGCGGGAACTCGGCGGGCAGCACTCCCGGCAGATAGCGCTGGACGGTGCCGTCCAGGTCGAGCCGGTGCTCGGCGGCAAGCTGGAGCACCACGGTGGCAGTGAACACCTTGGAGATCGAGCCGACCCGGAACCGGCCGTCGACCGAGAGCGCTTCCCCCGAGGCCCCCTCGAACTCCCCGGCGCGCCCCTTCACCTGAACCAACGCACCATTGACGTCGGCATTCGGCAGGCCGGCGATGGACTGCCGGACAGCCGCCGCATCAAGCGGCGGCAGCGGGGAGGCGGTCGCGGAGGCGGTCGCGGCAGGGGCGGCCGGCGAGGCGGCCAGCGCCGGGGTGCCGCCCCCGACGGCCAGTGCGGCCAGCAGCGCTCCGGCTGCGGCGAGGGTGGTCCAACGGGTACCGGTCACAACGGTCTTCACGATGACTTTTCCTGACGTCTCGTCGGCTTGTTCGGATGCCCTCGAGTCTGTCGAGGCACGAGCCGCCCGCCCATCCGGGATCTCCCTGAACGGACCCCGTCCCACCCTCCGGATCTCCCTGAGCCGAGGCTGCCGGCGCATCGGAGTGAAGGCCGCTGACGCCCTGTGCCCGCTGAGCGGCACGGAACTGCTGCATCAGGGTTGACGTCCTCAGGAGTGCACCGGCGCAGCACGCTGGGCACGCTGGTGAGCCGGTGGCGCCGGTGGTCGCGTATCTGACGGATCTGCAGGCAGCGGGACCGCCTGCCGCGACCCAGCGCTGGTACGGCATGGGTCTGCTGCGCTGGTTCCGCTTCCTTGGGCGGTCGACGTGCCCTGGAACGCGGCGACCCGGATCGAGGCCCGCGACTTCTCCCCATGGATCCAGATCGCAGCCAAACTTCCACGACAGCATCGAAGTTCAGGATCGCCTACCTCGGCACCGGTGTTGCTGCCACCTGCGCGAGCGATCACCATCGATCCGGCCGGCTGAGTCCGAGTGCACAACTGAACGACGGCAACCCGAAAGACGACCCGGCCATCGAGACAAGATGACACCCTGCGCCGGCAGCGATCAACGCAATCTGAACTCAACACACCCTCAGCACGGCCGCGTCGACCTGCTCTGCATCGACGAACTCGGATACACGGAACTCGATCGCAGGGGCGCAGAGTGGCCACCGAACCCGCCGAGCCAGGCGGTCACCGCCTGTCCCGCGACGGGTTGGAGTGCCGGCCTCGTCCGGTGAACACTCACCGCACGTAGCGGGCCGCCAGGGTGGCGCGGTGCACCAGGGTCTCCAGCGGGCCGCGGCGGAAGCGGCCGGCCCAGAGCCACGCCGACAGCAACGTGCCCGCGACGAAGGCCGCCAGCACCCGCAGCGGCGGGCCGGGCACCAGCTCGATGTCGAGCAGTACGATCAGCGCGATGTGCCCGACGTAGGCGGATAGGGAGACGGCGCCCACGGTGGCCAGTGGCGCCGCGGCCCGCGGCCCGAAGCGCTCCGCGAGCGCGCCACAGGCCACCAGCACCAGCCCCGCGCATCCGAGGTTGCCGAGGATCTCGAAGGTCGACCCCGTGTGCGGAGCGGCACCCAACAGCCCCACCGGGTCGTCGATGGCGACCGTGCCCTCCCCTTCGCTCGGCTGCTCCGCGCCCAGCACGCGAAGGGCGATCCAGGACGTGCCGTACCCCAGCACTGCCAGCCCGGCGCCGACCGCCGCCAGTCGGCGCCGGACCGCGCCTGCCGCCAGGTCGAGCCGCCCGAGCGCCATGCCCGCCAGGACGTACGGCATCCAGGTCGCGGCCGGGTACAGGCCCGTGAGCAGCAGCTCCGACAGCCAGGTCCCGTCCTCTCCCACGCCGGCCACCCGGGCCGCGAAGGAGAGCTGCGGCCCGAGCACTGCCCAAGCCGCCGCCGTCCCCGCCAGCCACTGCGCGGGCAGCCGGAGCAGCGGCAGCGCGAGCAGGAAGTAGACGCCGTAGGCGGCGAGGATCGGTTCGACGGGCGAGCCGATCCTGCTCAGTGCCAGGCCCATCGCCAGGAGCACGACGGCGCGGATCACTATCCTGGCCAGCGCCTGCCGCCCATCCCGGCCGGCCTTCGGCCGCCGACCGGCGATCAGCACCAGCGCCAGCCCGGCCAGCAGCGCGAACAGCGCCGACGCCCGCCCGTGCGCCAGCTGCATCGCTGCACCCACCGCGCCGCCCACCTCCGGATCCGGCCCCACGTGCGCGGCGAACATCCCGAACACCGCCAGCCCACGCGCCGCATCCACAGCCACCAGCCGCCCCACCGCCCCCGGCCCATGGGGTCCCACCCCGGACGACTCCAGCCCGCTCCGCTTCGCTCCACCGGTTCCAGGCCCGTCCACCCCCGGCCGCTCCCGTCCTGCCGCTCGCTGCCCGGCCGGTTCTCGCTCGGCGGAGGGCGTCGCCCCGATGATCTCTGGCATGCCTACCACTCTGGCCGCGCCACGCCCGCCGCACATCAGACGCCCTGCCGAACCGCCACCCGCCGATCGGCGGGGCTCACCGCTACGCGGCGCCCGCGCACCTGCAACTCCCCGTCGAGGGCATGCCGGCTCTCAGGTCCCGGCATGAGGTTCGGGAGACCCGCGCAGGTCGCGGACGTGGTTGCAGAGGGGACCCGGGCAGACGCCACGCATCTCGGCGGCAGAGGCGATCGAGCTGCGCCCGCCCGCTACGAGGCCGGTTTCACGTTCTTCATCGTGAAGTGCGAGGTGACGTTCTTGACGCGGGGGATGGTCATGACGCGCTGACTGAGGAAGGCCTCGTAGGCGGCCAGATCGGCGACGGCCACGCGCACGAAGTAGTCGGGGCTGCCGAACAGCCGGTGAAGCTCGATCACCTCCTCGGCCTGTGTCAGGGTCTGCTCGAAGCGCGCGACGGTCTCCGCGTCCTGGGCGTCGAGAGTGAGGTCGACCAGGACCTCGAAAGATCGTCCGACAGCGGCAAGGTCGATGACGGCCCGGTAGCCGCGGATGACCCCGTCGGCCTCCAGGCGCTGTACACGCCTGAGGCAGGGCCCGGTGGTGAGCCCGACGCGATGGGCCAGCTCGACGTTCGTCAGCCGACCATCCCGCTGCAGCTCGGCAATGATTGCTCTGTCGGTCGCATCCATAGCAAGAACATTGCACCACGAGCAGCTATGAGGGCAATATTTGCAACCACATGGCGCGGGATTCGCGAGACGATGGACCGGTGCAACATGACGCCCCGACTCAGATAACCGCGCCGGATCCCGCTCCGGCGCAGACCCCGGCCACCCGGCGGCAGCAGATCGCCGCGGGAGTCCGGGACTCCTTCTCCGCAGGACTGGGGATCTTCCCGCTCGGGATCGCGCTCGGCCTGTTGGTGATCCAGGCCGGCCTTCCGTGGTGGCTTGCCCCTGCCCTGTCCCTGTCCGTCTTCGCCGGCTCACTGGAGCTGCTGCTGGTGGGCATGATGGCCACCAGCACGTCGCTGGCAGCGGTCGCGCTGACCGTGCTGGTGGTCAACTTCCGACACGTCTTCTACGCCTTCTCGTTTCCCCTCCACCTGGTCAAGAACCCGGTCGCGAAGGCGTACGCCGTCTACGCGATGATCGACGAGGCGTACGCCGTCAACGCCTCCCTGCCCGAGAGGGAACGCTCGGCGCCCCGCCTGCTGGCGATGCAGATCGCCTGCGAGACGTACTGGGTCGGTGGCGGACTCGTCGGTGTCGCCCTCGGCGCGGCCCTGCCTGCGCCCATCAAGGGTCTGGAGTTCGCGCTGTGCGCCCTGTTCACCGTGCTCACCCTGGACGCGTTCCGCTCGCGGAGCGAGATCCCCTCGCTTCTGCTCGCCGGGGCCGGCGTCACGGTCGCGCTCGTGCTGACCCCGGGCGTCGCGATGTTCACCGCGTTGCTGCTGTTCGTCGCCCTGCTGCTGGCCCGCCACACGCTCACCGCCCGTCACCACCTCGCTCAGGAGGCCACCGATGCCTAGCACCGCCTATCTCCTCGCCGTCCTCGCGATCGCCTTCACCATCACCTTCGCCCTTCGGGCAATGCCGTTCGCGGTGCTCGGCAGGCTGCGCGGCTCGGCGATCGTGCAGCAGTTGTCGGCGTGGATGCCGGTGGGCATTCTCGCCATCCTCGCCGTGGCCGCCCTGCACGGCACCTTGGCCGCGGACCGGCACGCCACCTGGTACGCGCCGCTTGCGGTCGCCGTCACCGCCGGCGTCCATCTTGCCTTCGGCCGCCGCACGATCCTGAGCGTCGGCATCGGCACCGCCGTCTACGTCGCCCTCGTCAATACCTTCTGACTCTTCCTCCGCACCTGCCATCCCGGCGCCCCGCTACTCATCATCGTCAGCGTCCTTTGAGGCATCCGGGGTATGCAGAGGGCGGGGTCCCGGCTTTCCGTTCCGTTCCTTCCGGGGCCCAGCCCCAGCCCCAGCCCCAGCCAGCACGCCACCGAGCCTCACCGAGATCCGAACCCAATGAGCTTGCTCCGCTTTGACGGACACCATTGTTGTGGTGGTCAGGCCGCGAGAACGGTCTCGTACTCGGCGGGACTGCGGTAGCCGAGGCTGCTGTGCAGCCTGCGTATGTTGTACCAGCTCTCGATCCACTCGAAGATCGCGGTGCGGGCCACCGCCCGGCTCGGCCACGGCCGGTCGCCGAGCAACTCCCGCTTCAGCGTGGCGAAGAACGACTCGGCGAGCGCATTGTCCCAGCACTGACCGGTGCGGCCGACCGACAATCTGACATCGAAATCCCTTGCCAGGATGGAGAATTCGCGACTCGTATATTGACAGCCGCGATCCGAATGGAACACCACCGGACCGGATGGGCGGCGGGTCCGGCAGGCAGCCCGAAGCGCATCGGCGACCAGTTCGGTCCGCAGGTGGTCTGCGGTGGCCCAACCGACGACGCGGCGCGAGGCGATGTCGATGACGGTGGCCAGGTAGAGCCAGCCCTCCTGGGTCGGTATGTAGGTGATGTCGCCGCACCAACGCGTGTCGACCGCCGCCGGGTCGGGCTGGAAGTCTCGCAGGACCAGGTCCGGACGAGTGCCGGCATGCGGATCGGGGATCGTGGTGCGCTGTCGTCGCCGGCGGTGGCGGCCCTGCAGGCCGGATCGGCGCATCAACCGGGCGATCCGGCGGCGGCCGCACCGCTCGCCCTCGCGCTGGAGCACGGCATGGACGCGCGGGGATCCGTAGCTGCCTCGCGAGGCCTGGTGGACCTCGGTGATCTTCTCGGTCAGCTCCGCGTCGCGCACCGCGCGGGGACCGGGCATGGCGGTGCGGCGGGCGTAGAAGGCGGCACGGGAGACCTTCAGCAGCTCACACGCCCGTTTGACGTTGTGGCCGCTCTGCTTCTCCGCCTCGATGAACGGGTGCACCGTCACCGGGTCTCCTTGATGCTCCTATGTCAAGCAGCCAACTCGACTGACCCTTCGGCAGGTTGGTCGTGTCGACTTCGTGCGGTCTCGTCGGCGAGCAGGGCCCGGAAGACCCTGTCCGAGATACGGCGTTTGAGCAGGCGGAGAGCCTCTTTGACGGTCTTCCCGGCCGCAATCTGCTTGGCGTAGTAGGCGGCTCCCTCGCCGCTGCCGCGAACCTGTGTGACCGCGACCATGTGGAGGGCGTTGTTGATCGTCCGGTTGCCGCCGCGGTTGAGCCGAACTCTGACCTTGTTCGAGGACCAGACCGGGATCGGTGCGGTGCCGTTGAAGTGCGCGAACGCGTCCTTCGACTTGAACCGGGCGGCACCTGCGGTCTCGCCGAGGATCGCGGCGGCGCCGATCACCCCACAGCCTGGCACCTCCAGCAGAGCGGGCGCGAGCTCGCGCACCAGACGTCGCAGCCGGCTTTCCAGGGCATTGATCCGCAAGGTGAGCCGTCGACACTCGGCGATCATGTCGAGGGCGATCTCGACGACAACTCCCGGACGTCCAGTGAGAGTTGCCTCTAGCGTGTCGAAGACGCACAAGCGGCGAAGGCCTCGTGAGGGGACGGGCAGTTCGGGGTCGATCTCGTGGAGGAACCAGCGGAGCTTGTTGGCTGCGGCTGTCCGCTGGCGAACCAGGAGGCGGCGGTGGTCGACGATCAGCTTCGTGTCGCGGGACGGGCCGTCCAGGCAGGCCTTCGGTAGGTCGGGTTCGCGCAGGGCGACCCGGGCCACCGCCTCGGCGTCGATCGGGTCGGATTTGCCGCGCTCGCGGGCGGAGCGGCGGGCGCCGGCCATCAGCCTCGTGTGCACGCGGACGACGGAGTGGCGGGCGTTCAGCAGGTCGACCTCGAAGCGTCGGGTCAGATGTCGGCAGTCCTCCACGGCGACCAGGACCTGGCCGAACTTCCCTATCCACTCGCATGCTTGTTGGTGGCCTGTGGGTGTCGCGGCGATCGTGAGCTGGTCCAGTCGCCGTCCGAGCGGGTCGACAGCGACCAGGGTGTGGGTCTTCTTGTGCGCGTCGACGCCGACCACGATCATGAAGGTGCCTCCAGCAGGGAGCGCGGGGATCCGGTGCCGGGTCCGCCGCGGGGGCACGCCTCAATCGGGCCGAGAGCACGCTCCTATCAAGCCACTCCACGGGGACGCCAGGGCCGGCGGGGCGGCACATCAAGGACAAGCCACCGTGAACGGGGCAGCGAAAAAGAGAGCCAACCCCGCCGGTCCTGCCACTCTGCCACCACCCGGGCGCCGGTGTCCCCTACTTTGGCATTGACGCGAAGAAAGCTGTCGCCCGGCGGAGGATGTCCACGTCCTCGCGCAGGCGGCGGTTCTCCCGCCGCAGCCTGGCCAGTTCCTCGCGCTCGTTGCTGGTCAAGCCGTCGCGTTCGCCTGCGTCGACCTCGGCCTGCTTGATCCAGTCACGTACTGCGGTCTCGGTCAGGTCGAAGTCCTTGGCCACCTGGCCGACCGAGCGGTCTCCGCGTCGGCACAGCTCGACGATCTCGGCCTTGAACTCCGGTGTGAACGAGCGGCGAGGGCGCGGCTTCTTCTTCCCCATGCTCTCCATGATGGACATCATCCTTCCGGGGTCGAAGCCCCTGATCAGGAGTGTCCGTCAAAGCGGATCAAGCCCACAAACAGCATCTAGAGGTGACGCCCGGCATGTGCGCAGGTACGTCGCGGGTGCAGGCCGCTCGCGCGTGGATGGGCGGGTACTCCCCGGCGGTTCCGTCGCAGACTCAACTGGACGGCGTGACCGGGGACCACATGCCGAGCCACTGCTCGGCTCCCCAGGCCTCGAACCGCTCTACCTCAGTGAACCCCAGCTTCGCCGCGAGACGCATCGAGCCGACGTTGGCGCTCTGGGTGGTGAGCACCACCGGCTCGCCGGGAAGCGCGCCGGCGAGCCAGCCGAGTGCCGCCGCGCACGCCTCGGCGGCATACCCGAATCCCCACGCCCGCGGCAGGAACAGGTAGCCGAGATCGGCCTTCCCTGCGGCAGCCGGGCGACGGTGCCCCGTTGCTCTCCTGAGCAGGATCTGGCCGATCATCGACCCGTCGAGATCAACGACGAAGCTCCCGGGCCACCGCTCGGGTGCCCCGGACACCTCGCGCTCAAGCTCGTCACGCGGCCGGGGGCCGCCGAGGTAGGTGTGCACCTCTGGCGAGGCGAGCAGCTCGATGAACGCCGCACGGTCCCGGGCCTCGGGCTCACGGAGCACGAGCCTCTCGGTCCTGATCGGCTCAGGCGGCCAAGCCACGGGTCCCAGATCTTCCATCCGCGCACGCTAACAGGTGGTCAAACCAACCCGCTATGCACGTGGGTAGGGCAGGGGTGTCGGTTCTGCGGTGCAAGTCACCGGCTTGGCACAGACGCTGATCACGGGCCCGGGCCTGTGTCCCGCGTACTCGTTGGAGTGCTCAGTCAGGTACAGATGAACCCTCGTAAGCGCGGCGAGGACCGCCTTTCTGCTTCTGCAGCACGACCAGGCCCACGGCAGCCAGCTCGGTGGCATGGGCCCTGACGTGATCGAGTGGGACGCCGAGGGCGGTCCGCGCGTATAGGTCCGCGGCGGGTACCCCGGCTGTGGCGGGAGCGGCAGCGCGCCCGGGCCGCCGCCGAGGTCGGCCACCCCGTCACCCCGTCCCCGCCCGAGGCCAACGCGGTCCTCCTCACCCTCCCCGGTACGGGCGCCACCCTCCTCACCGCGCTCGCCCCGGACGCGCTGACCCTCCGTCGGCTCCTGTACCCGCGTGGCGACCTGAGCACTACGGGCGTGGCCCGAGGTGTCGGCGACGAGCGCCGCCCGCCCCTGCTGGTCCAACGGGACCCGCTGGAGTGGGCGGTCGCGGAGCACGTCGGCTGAGCGGATCAGCTCAGGACGACCACCTTGTGCATGCCCTCGAAGGCGTGCGGGATGCCGGTCTGGTCGTCCGGGATGAAGCAGAGCAGGACGTAGGTTCCGGCCGGCAGGTGCTTCGCCTGGACAAGAGCGGTGTGGTCGGGGGAGATGGCACCCAGACCGCTGGGCGGGCCGGTGAAGGGCGGCGGCGGGGGCTGCTGGCCGTGGGCGAGGGCGTCGAAGAACGCCTGGACGTCGTCGTCCGTGGTGCCCGGCTTGACCGGCTGGATCGCCATCTCGTGGATCTCGTCGGCCGCGTTGTGCACCAGGATCGGGGCGTCCGCCTTGTCCACGTCCTCGGTCCGGAAGCGCGGGCCGGCCGCCTGCTCCTCCTGGATCACGATGCCCCTGGGGAAGGGGGCCAGATCCTTGTCGCCGTCATCGGGGCAGAGCTGGAGGGCCTTCACCACGGGGTGGGCGGGGTCGGCGAGGAAGGCACTGAAGTCGAGCAGGTACACGGTGCCCGGCGTGATCGGCTCGGTGACGTCGACCGGGATGTTCGGTGACGCGAAGCCGCCGCCCAGTGCCTCCGCGTCGGCGTTGAACGCGTTGATGCCGGCCGCCGATGTCGCCGGGTCGGTCTCGTTGATCGCCTTGGTCAGGTCGGCGAGCACGGTGTCCAGCGTCACGCCCTCGTGCGGGCGGAAGACCTGGAGCTGGCGGCCCTGCGGGTTGTCGGTGCTGATGTGGAAGTGGACGAGTCCGTCTTCGGCGGCGTCGGGTGCCTCGATGCCGTGCGCGGTGAGCTTGACGTCGACGGCCTCGTGGTGGCCCTTGGCCTCGTGGTGGCCCTTCGGCGTCGCGGCTTGGGCCGTGCCGACGCCGGTCAGCGTGGTGGCGCAGGTGAGGGCGACGGCCGCTGCCGCTCCCAGACCGCGCCTCAGCAGAGCAATACGCATGGAAGTCCTTTCGACGGGGTCCCAGGGGTCCAGCGCACCACGGGGCTGCCTGGCATGCCGTCAGCCACGCGGTCGACACGTCCGTTCGGGGCATGACGGAGCCCCGCCCCACACGCGCTCTAGGCTTGGGACGGGGCTTCCGGTCGTGCTCGGCTCGTACTCAGCCGGCGTCGGCGATCCGCTGGCCGCGCTTGTCGAGCGAGGCCGGATACGTGTTGTACGCGGCCGGCTCGGCGTTGCTGTCGCGATCCGCGGCGCGGTCACGGCAGGCGGGGTGGCGATCCGCGGCGCGGTCGCGGCAGGCGGGGTGGCGATCCGCGGCGCGGTCGCGGCAGGCGGGGTGGCGCTCCTCTGGCTTGGCCCACTGCAGGGTCAGCGCGATCAGCACGGTCGCGGTCCGGATCTCGCCGAGGGCCCAGGTGATGCCACAGGCCATCCTCTGGTCGCTCAGCAGGCCGGTTCCCGGCCGGTGCCATCGCCGGGGTGAAGGTGGTGACCTGTCGGCTGCCGGCCATCATCACGGCCACGCCGAAGAAGGCGTGGAACGGCATGCCCATGAACAGCTCGATGATCCGCAGTACGAAGCCGGGCCGGTGCGGGCTCGGGTCCACGCCCGTGATCGGCTGGAAGAACAGCATGCCGACCGCCAGGAGGTGCACCATCATCGCGATGTGCGCGATCCGCTACTGAATCAGGAAGTCGAACAGCGGGGTGACGTACAGGCCGTAGCGGACCGTAGAGGCGGGCCACGAACAGCGGGATGGTGAAGGCCGGGTGCGAGATCACCCGGACGTACCGGCTGTGCAGCAGCGCCACCAGCAGGTCGCGCGCGGACCGCGGCTGCTGCCTGCAGCCACTGCTGAACTGGGAGAACAGCAGCGGCTGCTGAGACTGAGGCTGCGCTGGCAGTGGATGCGCGAGGCGCACGAGATCCGCAGGCCCGGGATGGCATACCCAGGCATCGTCCCCTTGCTGGAGGCCGCAGCCGCGGAGCCTCGGCTGCGGGGGCTCTACGGGATGGCACACGTCAGCGGACCGGTTCGTTCGGGGAGCCGGATGACGCCTACGTCAGGGGGAACTCGCCGGTCGCTCTCCCGGCAATGGACGGCACAGCAACGTAGCGCCTGGCGCCCACCGGACTCTGAGAAGCCGTTGTCGTACCGATCAAGGAACTTGTCGATCGAACGGAAGTCCCGATTGGGTGATCGTCGAGCGGTTGGCGCATGAAGGTAGGGCCTCCTGCACAGCTCAAGGGTGTCGAGTCCGTGAGCAAAAAGCAGGAGGCCCTGGTGTTGCAGTCTGTCGTGCGCGTGCTGGTTGCGTCCAACTCCCGCGTGTCGTTGTGTGATTGCCTCGCGCATGTGTACGGGAACGCGGCTGATCGGCCAGAGCGCCGGCCGCGGTATCCGTCGGACATGACGGACACGGAGTGGGCCGTGGTCCGGGCATCGCTGCCGGTGCCGGGGTGGCTGGAGGGGCGGGGCGGCCAGCCGGAGGGCTATTGCCACCGACAGATGCTGGATGCCGTGCGGTATCTGGTCGACAACGGCATCAAATGGCGGGCGATGCCGGCGGACTTCCCCGCTTGGGACCGGGTCTACGCCTTCTACCGACGCTGGCGCGACAAGGGCCTGATCAAGGAGCTGCACGACCGGCTGCGCGACAAGGTTCGGCGGGCCGAGGGCCGGGATCCGGAGCCGACGGCGGGGATCATCGACTCGCAGTCGGTGCGGGCCGCCGCGTCGGTGCCGGCCGCAACGCGCGGATACGACGGCGGGAAGATGGTGCCGGGCCGCAAGAGGCACATCGTGGTGGACTGCCTCGGGCTGCTGCTGGCCGTGCTGGTCACCGCCGCGAACGTCACCGACCGAGAGGCGGGTGCGAGCCTGCTGGCCCGGCTGCGGGCACGGTACTTCCGGCTGACGCTCGTGTGGGCCGACGGCGGCTACACCGGAAGCCTGGTCGACATCGCCGCGAAGGCTTGGCGCATCGCGTTGACGGTGGTCAAACGCAACCACGACACTGCGGGCTTCAAGGTGCTGCCGAAGAGGTGGCTGGTGGAACGGACATTCGCGTGGCTGATGCGCTCACGCCGCCTGGCCCGGGACTACGAAACCCGCACCGACACCGCCGAGGCGATGCTGCTGTGGTCGATGACCATGGTCATGAGCCGCCGCCTGGCCCGCCGGTCCAGCTGAACCGGCCCGGCGTGTCCTCGGCCAGCCAACCCCTGGCCACCAGGCGTTTGGCGCGAGACCGCACCGCACCCTCGATCTTTGCCGGGGCCAGCTCCAGCCCCAGCGCGGCCGCGATCTCCTGACAGCTCATCGATCCGCCTTCGCCGGCATGCTGCCGATCAGCCAGCAGATTGACGATGCGCTGATACTCCACCGCCAGCACGCTCGGCGCGAGCCCGGACCGCCACACCGGCACGACCGAACGGCCCGGCGCCGCCCCGGACGCGGGAGCTGTCTCCGCGGCCTGCTGCCCCTGCGATTCCGCCAGGACCCGGTCGACCCTTTCCCGGGCGATCGTCCATCGCTCCCAGTCCGTCTCCGCGTCCCGCAACTCGGCCACGATCCGGTCCACTTCCTCGCGCAACGACTCCACCCGCTGCCGAGCGGCCAACTCCCGCTCCTCCAGCAATCCCATCACCGACGCCACCCCGGCACCTCCACCGCGAGACAACCCGATGGACCAACCCTGCCGCGCCGCCACGGACTCTATGCCTGGCCTGCGGAAACAAGCCGATCACGCCCGATAAGACAACGGCTTCTGAGATCATGCCGGGATGCGTGTCATGTTCTTCACCTCGGGGCCGGGACGGCGAACCGAGTCGGTGTCGGTCGACTACATCTTTGACGCTGATACTGCTGTTCTTGCATGGGAGAGCTTGCTCACCGGAGTCACCCTAGAGGAGCTCCGGCACCGAGGAGAGCCCCGGATCGTGCGCGCCAGGCAATGCGGCGACGAGGAATTCGCACTTTCATCGGCGCTGAGGACCGCACTCGCCGAGGCTGACCACGAGCGGCTCCAGCGACTGGCCCACCAGTGGGCCGACCTTGAGGCTCGCGACGGGTACCACGACCCGGTAACCGCCGAAGAGGCCAGGGAGCTCCTGACAGGACTGGCGGCTTTGGCCCGTGAAGCCGGCAAGAGCCACAACATCCACTGCCGGTGGGGCTGAGCCCGACATGCGTGCCGCCCTTCGACCGTCCGGTGCCGCGCTGGACGGGCGTCGGGCCACGCCTGCTGACGGCCCGGTAGCTCAGCGCACGACAGCGACAGCGTCGAGGAACTCCTCGACGCCGGCGACGTTCTGGTGTTGCCGGAAGCCGGGGGCGAGGTCGCGGATCTGCTGGACACAGCGGGAGGCGCCGATCCGCTCGGCGAGCTGCAGGGCTGGCTGGCTGTGGCGGCGGCTTGGTCGACCTCACCCTGGCCGAGGAGGCTGTCCGTCTCGTACGCCAGGAACACCGCCTTCGTCTTGTCCCGGGCCGCGGGCAGCAGCGCGATGCCCTGGCTGATCTGCTGGTGACCCTGGTCGGGCTGGCCGAGGTCGATGAGACAGCGCCCCGCGTCCACGGCCAGGTCGGCCGGGCCCATCCAGGAGCACCAAGCTGGTGGCGCGCCGGTCGCGGCGTCCAGCGCCCGCTCCGCCGCCCCCAGGTCGCGGTAGCAGGCGAGACCCTCGCCGAGCGTGGCGTGGGCGCGGGCCTTGCGCGGGAGCAGCAGGGAGCGGGCGGTGGGGTCCTCGGTGCGCACGAGAGCGTGGGCGAGGACGTCGACGGCGGTGTTGGGTCGGTGGAGCCAGATGTTCTGGTAGGCGAGGTTGTGAACGCTGTTTGACGTTGACCACTGACCGCCTTGGGTGAGGCTGCCCGGGATCCAGCGCCCTGTATCACGTCTCAGCCCCCGACCGCGGAGAAGGCGGTCGGGGGCTGGTTCAGCAGGTCGCGCGGGCCGGCTTAGCGGTGGTTTGTTAAACCCGTAAGTAGAGATCAAGGGCTCGGCCGGTTGCCAACGAGGCGATGAGCGCTTGGAGTTCGGGTGGCGGGGGCGTGTTGGACCAGGCGTGCCAGTAGCGTTGCAGGGTGTGCCAGGGGTCGAGCCAGGCCCGGATCGCTCGGATGGCTCGGGGCCAGCTGGGCGGTTGGGGCTGGTGGGACACGGGGGTGCCCCCTCTCTGGCCCGTTGGCGGTCTCGGGCGGCTGGGCCTGATCCTGGTCCTGAGTTTGGGGCTCATCGGCGAACCAGGCGTCCCAGCAGAACGAGAACGCGCAGTTCACGAGGGTCTGGTGGCGGCGGATCGCGGTGTCGGAGCGGACCTGGAAGTCGGCCCAGCCGAGTTCGTCCTTGATCTGCTTGTAGCTCTGCTCGATCCAGTGCCGCAGGCCGTAGAGGCGGACGAGCTCGGACAGGTCGGCGGCCGGGTGGGGGCTGTCGGCGGTGCGGGTGAGCCGGGGCGGGGCAGGTCGGTGGCCAGATACCAGGTGGCCTTGTCCGGCAGGGCGGCCGGGTCGGCGGTGGCCACGACCAGGCGCGTGAATCCGTCCGGTCCCCAGGCGCCGAGGCGGGCGTCGGCGGCCCACCAGGTCTCGGTGTGCCCGTCGCGGAAGGTGCGGACAACCGGCGTCCAGTCACCGGGGTGCTCGGGATCTGTCCAGGTCAGGGCGCGGGCGGCGTCGACCGGGGTGTGCGCTTCGTCCCTGTAGGCCCAGGTGCCGCGGCGGGGCTTGAGGGCCATGACGAACGGCAGGCCGGCTTCGCGCAGGGTGTGCCGGAACTCGTCGTGGTCGCCGTAGCCGCAGTCCGCCACCACCGCCCGGAACGTGACCCCAGCCTGGTGGGCCTGGCCGGCGAGGTCGGTGGCGAGCTGGGGCTTGGTGCGGAAGTCGGGGTCGTTGCGTTTCCTTGGGAAGTGGTGGGCCGGGGTGTAGGGCACCGCGTGCAGTGGGTAGTAGAGACGTTCGTCGGCCCAGAGCGTGGTCACCGTGACGACGCCGTTGTCCGTCTTCCCGTACCGGCCCAGCCACTGCCGCCCCACGTGGGCGGTCGCCGTGCCGTCCTTGCGGTCCCCGGAATCGTCGATCACCAGCACGCCCTGGCCGTGCGGCGCGGTGGCCGGATCCGCCAGCAACAGCTCAAGCCGACGGGCGTTGACCTGCTCGAACTGCCAGGTCGACTCCGAGAGGAAGAACTGCAGCCGCTGCACCGCCGGATGCTGAGCCCCGACCACCGGCTCGGCCCCGGCCAGCGCCGTGAGCGTCTTGTTCCTGTCCCTCGGCAGCAACAGGCCGGTCAGGTACTCCCGGAAACCCCGCCATTGAGCCAGCGAGCTGAACAGGTCGTCGAACCTGGCCGCGTACCCCTCGAGGGGCCCGGGAGCCGGTGGACACGGTACGCGCGCGGTCATGGCAGCACCCCCGAAAGACTCTCCTCACCGATACTGCCGAACTGATCCCATGTCAACAAACCACCGTTAGTGGTCGGCGTCGTAAATCCTTCGGGGGTTGTTCACGCTGCCGGTGCGACAGAGGATTCTTCGTGGTGATCGGCGGTGTGCCGGTCGAGCCTGGCCAGCAGATCGTCCAGGTCGGAGGTGGTGAACCTCCACTGGAACGGCTGTGCCGTGGCGTTGTAGCGGTCTTCGAAGGCTCGGAGCCGGTCTCTGGCCTCGGTGAGGTCGGTGAAGTCGTTGGGCGTGAACCGCCCCGGGTTCGGTGGGGACTCGATTTCGTGTAAGGATTCGAGTCATGGCACGTCCCTCTTCCTACCCGCCTGAGCTGCGCCGTCGTGCGGTGCGCATGGTTGCCGAGGTCCTCGGTGACTACCCGAACGAGTCGGCCGCGCTGCGGGCCGTCGCGGAGAAGCTGGGCATCGGCTCGGCCGAGACCCTGCGCAACTGGGTGCGACGCGACCAGGTCGACTCCGGTCAGCGCCCGGGCACGACCACGGAGGAGTCCGCGCAGATCAAGGCGATGAAGAAGGAGATCGCCGAACTCAAGCGCGCCAACGACATCTTGAAGGCCGCGGCGAGTTTCTTCGCGGCCGAGCTCGACCGGCCACACCTTCGCTCGTAGCGTTCATCGACGAGCACCGGGGCCGCTTCGGCGGCGTCGAGCCGATCTGCCGCGTTCTCACCGAGCACGGCTGCAGCATCGCCCCCTCCACCTACTACGCCCAGCACAAGCGCCTGGTCTCGCCGTGTGCTCGCACTCTGCGCGACGAGGAACTCAAGCCGCTGATCAAGGAGGTCCATGACACCAACTACCGCGTCTACGGGGCCCGGAAAGTCTGGCGCGAGCTGCAACGCCAAGGCCACGAGGTGGCCCGCTGCACCGTCGAACGCCTGATGCGTGAACTCGGCATCGCCGGCGCCGTGCGTGGCAAGAAGGTGATCACCACCATCCCCGACCCGGCCGCCGTTCGCGCCCCGGACCTGGTGGACCGTCAGTTCGTCGCCGGCGCGCCGAACCGCTGCTGGGTCGCCGACTTCACGCACATCGCCACGTGGTCCGGCGTCGTCTACGTCGCCTTCGTCGTGGACACCTTCTCCCGCCGGATCGTCGGCTGGGCCGCGTCAACGTCCAAGGAGACCCGGCTCGTCCTGGACGCGCTGGACATGGCGCTGTGGCAGCGCGACCGTGACGGGTTCCCCCACCAGAGAGGCGAGTTGATACATCACTCGGATGCCGGGTCGCAGTACACGAGTTTCCGGCTCGCCGAGCACCTGGACGCCGTCGGCATCGCGGCCTCGATCGGATCCGTCGGCGACGCCTACGACAACGCCCTGATGGAATCCACCATCGGCCTCTACAAAACGGAGCTGATCAAGCCCGGCCGGCCCTGGAAGACCCTCGCCCAGGTCGAGCTCGCCACAGCCGAGTGGACCGACTGGTACTGCCACCGGCGACTCCACGGTGAGATAGGCCACGTCCCACCCGCCGAATACGAGACCGCCTACTACCTCACAGCCACAAAACCCCAGGTCACAACCACAACCTGAGCTCTCTACCGAACCCGGGGCGGTTCAATCACGTGATCCGGCAGTACTTCCCCGGCCGCCTGCGGACCTGGTTCCTCACCGACGCCGGCCGAGAGATCGCGGGCGAGTTCCCCGAACTGGCAGGCCTGGACAGCCCCGTCCCGAGACTGGACGCCGACCGGGCTCTGCTCAACGCGGCGCACACCGAGGACGTGTTCCGGGCCCACCTGCTGTTCCTGCGCGACGCCCGCAAGCGCCGTGACGAATACGGTCCGCTGGACTGGGTGCCGGAGGTCTACCACCGTCTCTCCGACCGGCGTAGGGACGCACTGCGCGCCGACGCCCTGATGCGTTACACGGCCTCGACCCTCGAGGGCCGGATCCACCTGCGGGCGTTCATCGAGCTGGAGTTGGCGATCTTGAGTGCTGCGGGGGTTCACCAGAGATGACATCACCTGGCGGTGATTTCGCCTCTGGTCGCAGCTTCCCGAGCCCCGGGCCTCCGGGGCCCCGTTCACCGATCAGCCGCAGTGCGACCAGCCAGATGCCCAGCTGATGCCTTCCGCGTAGCCGCCCCACGAGATGCACGTGCCTGCGGCACTGAGCTTCACCGGGCCGGCGTAGTAGAGGTAGTAGCCCCCGTCGGGGGCCTCCTTGAGGTCGCTCTGCCGCTCGATGTGCACCCGCAGGTCGTACCTGGTGGTCCCGTTCGGGTTCCGCTTCCAGGTGACGGCGCAGTTGCTCGACCCGTTGTAGAACAGGTAGATGTCGGCCACCGTGCCGAGGGCGTGCTGGTCGATCAGGTAGTAGCCGCTGCCGCAGGCCCCACTCGGCGTCGTGGCCGCCTCGGCCGGAGCGGCCACGGACACCATTCCTGCGGCCATGCTCAGAACGCTGAGCGCGAGGGCCGCTATCCGCTTTGACTTGCGCATGAGTCTCCGTTTCGTACATCCCTGCGATCTGCCGTAGGCACGATAGCAGCGACCAAGATCTTTTGACTACGGGTCAGTACGGCGGCAGACGACCGTGGCCGCTTGAGCGGCGCGGCACCCGGCAGCAACCGTTCGGCATCTGCGACATGACCAGAGCCTTTCACCAGGAGCACTCCCGATGCTGACCTGGCAAGTACCCCGGTGACGTCGAAACTCGCGAACATCACCCGTCCATGGTTCTCGTGTGTCCTGTGCCATGGAATCTTGATTGGTTGCCACTGAACTTTGACCACCGTCGGTTTGTGCCAGCGAAGTTTGATTGCCGCAGCTCAGGCTGGCAGTGCGGTGCGCGGCCCAGGGCAACCGAAGGAGGAATCGACGCGGCAGCACCCGCATAGGGCAGGGCGCGGGGCGGACGGCGAGCCCGATGCGGTTCGCCGTTCGCCCCCGCGGCGTTCTGACGTCCTTGCCGCGCGGGATGTCAGAATCCGATGGCCTCGCGCAGCAGCAGGACGGTGCCGCGCCCGGGCCGCGGCTCGGCGTTGAGGACGAGCAGACGGTTGACCGCGCTCGGTTGCCCGTAGACCGCCTTGGCGCGGGCGGTTTCCAGCGGGAGGGCGTGCTCCTCGACCCGGCGCAGTGCGGTGTTCAGGTCGGGCACCACCTTCTGTGCCCCGACGACCCAGATCGCCCTTGCTGCGCCGCCGGAGGCGGGCAGCTGGCTGCCGCTGCCGGAGGCGAGGACGAGTGAGCCGGTCTCGGTGACGGCCGTGACGCTGGCGACGAAGACGTCGGGGGTGGCGGCCAGTCGGCGGATCTGGTCGGACTCGGTGGCGCGGTCCATCTTCAGCACGCGCGGCCGGATGGCCTGGTAGCGGTCGCCCGTCTCGATGTCCTGCGCGATGCCGGAGAGCCGAAGTGTCTCGCTGGCCCCGGTGAACACGCCCGCGCCCTCCGGTATCAGATCCTTGATGCGGGCGCGGGCCGCCGCGGCGTCGTCGAGCAGTTCGGCGGTAAAGCCGTTCGCCCGCAGCGCGGCGATCGCGCGGTCCAGCCGTTCGGCGGACGCCGGTGCGCTGTAGTCGGCGGCCGCCCCGGTGGCCGGTGCGTCCGCCTCACCGGCACCCGATGCCCGACCGGTGTCTCCGGCCTTGCCGGAGCCGTGCGCCTGAGCGTCGGGGTCGGGCGCAAAACCCCGCAGCGGGGTGGTGTCGACGTACCTGACCTCGTAGACCCGCTCGGCGAACTTCCATCCCTCCGGAGTACGCCGGTAGGTGTCGTGGTAGATGGCGAAGTTCAGGCCCGATTGGCCGTCGAGCACACGCGCGATCTCCTGTATGTACGTGCGACCCGTGGCGGCATCGCCGTCGATCCGGACTGTGCCCGGGTGGCTGTTCTGCACGAAGAAGTCCCACTGGCTTTGCAGGCGTTCGCCACCGGTCCGGATCTCCTCCCGGCCGATGAGCTCGACCGGGACGTTGGGCATGCGCAGAACCCCGTCGGGGGTGAACAGCGCGGCGAGTCGGGCGCGGTCGCGCATCATCGCCGCGTCGGTGAACTCGCCGCGCAGCGCCTCGATCTCGACGCGGTCAGCGATCTCCTGGAAGTCGTTCATGCTGATCTACCTGTTCTGTGGATGGTGCAGTCGCCTTCACCAGTCCGACAACGCAGCCCCGCCGAATGTGAGGCGAGCCGCCGACCTCACATTCCGCCGCTCTGATTCGTCGTAATGGAAGAGGGAACGTGAGCGAGGGAGCCGGAGAGCGTATGACCACCCCGTCGGGACAGGCACAGCGGCAGGCAGACGAGCAGCGGGACCCGGGACTGAGCAGGATCATGAGCGAGCGGCGACAACTGCTCAATCTCGCCTACCGGATGCTCGGGTCCCTGGCCGACGCGGAGGACGTCGTCCAGGAGACCTACACCCGCTGGTACGCGATGTCCCGGGCGCAGCAGGAGGCCGTCGAGTCCCCGGGCGCCTGGCTGACGAAGGTGGCCAGCCGCATCTGCCTGACCCTGCTCGGCTCGGCGCGCACCCGGCGGGAGACCTACGTCGGCGAATGGATCCCAGAGCCGCTGCCCGACCCGGCCGAGTGGATCGCCGGGGCGGCAGGCGGCCCCGGGGCAGACCCGGCTGACCGGATCACCCTCGACGAGTCGGTGACCATGGCCTTCCTGGTCGTCTTCGAGTCGATGACCCCAGCCGAGCGGGTCGCGTTTGTGCTGCACGACATCTTCCGCTACCCGTTCGCCGAGGTGGCCGAGATCGTCGGCCGCAGCCCGGCGGCGTGCCGTCAACTGGCGTCCTCGGCCCGCCGTCGCATCACCGCCGCCCGGACCGAGGCGAGCCCGAACGCGGCCCGGCAGGCGAGCGTCGTCCGGCGATTCAAGGCGGCCTGGGAGGCGCAGGACATCGAGGCCCTGCTGAGCCTGCTCGACCCAGGCGCCACCGCGATCTCCGACGGCGGTGGCCGCGCCATCGCCCACCTGCTGCCGATCGAGGGCGCAGAGCAGATCGCCCACCTCTACCTCACGATCGCCCGGTTCGCGCCGCCCCGCACGATCCTCGAGCGCACCGTCAACGGGCTGCCGGGCCTTGCGGTTGAGTCCGAGGGCCGGATCGAGACGGTGTTCGCGTTCGAGGTCGCCGACGACGACCGGATCACGCACATCTGGGCGGTGCGCAATCCGGACAAGCTCCGCCCATGGCAACTGTCGTGACCGTCCTCACGGGCCGGCGACAGGGGTCAAGGTACAGCGACAACCGGTCAAGGTTCCCTACGTTGTTGACCGGGACGGGCAAGCCCTTCGTATGGTTGGCCCACCCAGGGGTGGAGGGTGTGGCTTTCAAGGTTCTGCCGCTTGTGGCTTCCGTCGCTCGGCCGCCCGACACCCCATGTCGGCGTACGCGTGTTTTCCCTGTACGCCGACACCAAGGCCTGAACTCGCTGTCGTGAGGGTCTCTGGAGTCAAGCAGCAGAGGCCACAGGCCCGTGCGGGTGCGATCTGCGTGCATCCGTGCCCACAGATCGGCGGTGGCTGGTCCGTCGCTCATCCAGAGGGCCTGAACGTCTCCATCGCCTTCGTCTGATGTGATCATCCGGCCTGACGGAAATGGGATCTCGACGGCAGACAGGAGCTCAGGGTTCAGCAGACAGGAGCTCAGGGTTCATGAGCGGATGCTAATCCCGGGCTCCGACCCTGGAGGTCTGTTCACGAGTCGGCCTGACCGGCGGTGAACGAGGCTGCCGAAGATCGTTTCCCGGCCGTGAAGTGATCCTTTCCCGACTTGGGCCTGCTCGACTTCGCGAGCACCGGACGTCCCGATCTCACCTCAAGGACTCGGCCCGCTTGACGGCTTTGGACGCCAAAAGGTGCATGTCTGCTGGTGTGAAGGGGCCGTACTTGGTGACACTCAGGTACACGAGGAGCTTCCCGCGCCTGATGTAGAGGGTGTTCCAGTAGGTCTGCTCGTAGTGCTGTGTGAAGTAACGGGCCTCGTCCCCGAGGTCGCGGAACTGGGCCGGGTCCTGCTCTGAAGGGTTATGGGCCAGCAGGTTGAGCTCGGCGACGAGCTGCGGGAGTCGGGAGGCGGCGTTCTCGGCGCTGTCCGTGCGCTCGAGCTCCTCATTGATCATTTCCAAGCCGCCGTGCTGCCCTACGAAACCGGTGGCCTGGAGCTTGGAATCGTCACTGCATGGAGCTGCCGTTGAGGTGCTTCCGAAGCCTGGCGGAAGGTCCTGATCAGTAATGAGCGCATGGCAAAGTGCCTCTGCGGGGCTGGAATTGGCGTCCGCTGCGCTCGGCGACGTTGTAGTCGGCGCCGTCGGCCGGACCGAGGCGTCGGCCGTGTGGGTGCTGCCGTGCGCCGAGGAACAACCTGAGCCGAGAAGGATCACAGCTCCTGCCAGGGCTGCCGTTCTGAGCTTGTCCATGTGTCGGTCATTCATATGTTCCCCCCAAAGGGTCAGCGACGATTCGGTGGCGGAGCCTAACAGCAGGGGCTTGCTCCCTGGGAGCGAGTTCGTAGCTGGATGAGCTGGAGGCGAGGCTTGCCGTCCTCACTTCCCGGTTCAACGCTCAACCCGTTGCTCTGGGACCGCCAGTTGCTCGGCGGACCCAGCCAGTGATGGTTGCGGGACGGCTGGAGTGGGCGGAGGGGCTGGAGCGGATCCTCGCGTTGCTGGCCACCTCGGGGCGGGTGATGCGGGCTCGGGAGATCGCGTCGGTCATCGGCGAGGACGTCTCTCCCGCGCGGATCGAGACGACTCGGGGCCGGTGCAAGCGTCTGGTCAAGGAGGGCAAAGCCATCGAGGTGGAGCCCGGGGCCTTCCAGATCGCCCCGCAGGCCGCCCTTGCGGCACCGGCCGGTGGGGAGGCGCCCGGGTTGAGGTGAGGAGAGATCAGGTGGCGCCGCCGGGGGTCCAGCCCCGACGGGCGCCGATGGTGCGTCAGCTACCGCTAAGCGGCTTATGCATCTTCGAGCTCAGGGCGATACGCACGCTCGGACGGGCAGTGCCGCGAGTACGTCCACTCCCGGTCGCATACGTTCGCGGCCGGGACGGAATCGAGGCTCAATGCCCCACGGTTCGATCAGCCCTGCTCCCGTCCGGCCATAGCCCGGCATCCAGCGCCGAGGCGAGGCGGGCGACAGTGGCCACGTCCGGCCATGATGTGCCGGCCAGCAGGTTTGGCGATGGCCTGCCGGTTCACCCCGGACGCGGCGGCGGCCTGTCGCAGACTCCACCCGCACTCGGTGAGGGCGACGGCGAGGCGGGCGGAGATCTGCCGCGCTGCCTCCACCCCGGGCTCGACGGCGGGGTCGCCTGGCCAGGCTTCCGGATTGTCGGTCAGCAGTCGCCCTGGACTACAAGCAGGACCAGCGCGGCATCCAGGGCACCCATCTGGGCGCCGTCCTCGTCGACGGTCACCTTGCCTGCCCGCTCATCCCCAACCATGCCGCCGCCGCGACCACCGGCCTGGACGACGCCCGGGTCCGCGATATGCCAGACGATCTCGCCCGGCAGATCGCCGCCCGTGAGCCGTTCTTCCTCAAGCTCAAACAGGGCCCCGACCCGTCCCACCATCCGGCAGCAATGCCCGGCCGCCGGGTCCTCCCCGTCGATCACCTGCCCGCGCTTCAACCGGCTCCACCCGCCCAGCCGCCGGACGCCTGCGGTGATCGACCTCACCGACGCGCGGTCGACCGCCGCTCACCCGGCGGCGAAACTGGCCGCCCAGATCGACCCTACCGAGCGGATGCGGCCTCCACCGGAGAAGGAATTGCCGAGGATCTGCCGCAAGCCAACGATCACCGTCCGCCCCGGCTACCTGGGCAGACTCGACAAGCTCCGGTAGGACCTGCCCCTACTCAGCCCCGCCTGGCACGACGCATTCAAGCCCGTCCGCGCGAACAACGAGGGCATCAACGGGGCCAAGAGCCACCGCATCGACATCGCCGAGCCGAAGAAGCGCCTCACTCACGGCCGGGCCGCCCAGACCATCCTGATCGCGCTGATGATCTGCACCCTCAACCTGCAGATCATCCACGACTGGCAACACGCAACCGACAGCCCACATGGAGCGGCACCTGATCCGAGTTCGGCCCGAGGACATCGCCCCGGATGAGCCCGTCGAGGCCCGTCGGCTGAGGGAGGACCTGGCGGCGGTCTGGGGTGAGGACGACGTGATGCCGGACGGCGTCGGCGCGTGGATCGCGCACCATCGCGGCCCGAACACCCGCAGGACGTACGCCCGGCGCTTCCGTGTGTGGAGCCGCTACTGCCGGGAGCGCGGCCGGCACCCGCTCACCGCGGCCGCGCTCGGCGACGCTTTCGCCCGGCAGCTGGAGACCGCGCCCACCCTGGTGCGGGTCCGGGGCGGCGCGTACGGCGATGGTGCCGAACGGCGAGCCGTACTCCGACGCGGACACGTACCTCGCTGGCCTGGCCCCCGGTGCCCACATCGACCACCGCGGCAGCCCCTTGTGCGATATCCCGTGGGTTCGCGTGAGTGTCCATCCCTCGGATTGACCGTGTTGTCCCAGGTCGGTACGGCGCGAAGGCACGGACGGCCCGAACGGATCATGATGGTTCTTCAGGATTCCCGACGAACCGTCATGATCTCCACATCGAACCACACGCCAGCGACCGTGAAACCCCTGGTCGGATCGATGCTGTGTGATCACCGACTGACGGGAACCCACGGGATTTCGCACACTACCGGACCAGCATCAACCCCGGTTTCGCCGACCTGGTCGCGAAGCTCCACAGCGCCGAACGCGAGCTCGCCGAGCTGGAGCGCGCCGCTGCGTAGACCACTGCTGGGGTGCGTCAGGGCTATTGGGTCCAACGGGCCCATCCATGGCTCGAGTCGCCCGGCACATCCGGTGTCGGCCACGCCGGAAACCTCGACGGTCAGGACCGGCAGGGTTCCGCGTGACCTCAGGACGCGCGGAGGACTCTGTCGCAGGCTGAGCACACCTTCCCCCGCCACTTGGGCGGGTACCACGTCGCGCCGGGCTGAGGAGCCTGGTACGGGTCTCTCCGCATTCGGCCGGTGTCCATACCGCAGAACGTCAGGTCGTCCGGGTTCCCGGGTACGGATGGGTCGGCCGGCGCTGCATGTACGGCACGCACGCCCTCGACGTAGTCCGTGGTGTCACCCAATGCGGAAGCGCGCACGAGTTCGGGTTCGAGTAGTACGACGATGCTCACCACCCCACCCTCCGGGGCGAAGGCGTCAGCCGCACCTGGTGGCCGCTGCAGGGGTGGCTATCAGTCAGGGGCATTGGGTCCAACAGGTCCGTCCGGTGGCGGGTCGTGTGTGAAGGCTGCGTGCGGCCCGCCACCGTGCTTCCGGGCGCCCGCCCCCCGTGACCGGCATGGGCCGCGGCCCGTGCGGAGAGACATCGGAGGCCGTAGAGCCTGCCGCTGGTAGACCGTGATCTTCTTCTTGTCCGGTGCGACTGTTGCCGCCAGTCCCTTCGGGTTGTCCGGAGCATGTGAGCAGGGAGAACGCCTGTGCCAGAAATCGAGCTCCGGACCGGTACACCTCCGGGGTGGACGAGCGGGCCTTCGACCGCTCGTCCACCGCTATCGCCTCAGGGACCACATGCGGCGGCTGCCCGTCGGCCCCTGACACCGGCGCCGCTGCGGAGATCGCCAAGGCCGCCACCGGCAACCACTTTCGATCTTGTACTTTCGCACCTTGGCGGCCCTCGCCCGCCACCGGTACCTCTAGTGGATGTGCCCTCGTCAGAGGCACATTGACGATGTTTCGGGGGAAGTAAGTCGTGCGGGGACATGTGTCGCGGCTGGCCGGGCTCGCCTGGCCGGTCTACGTCGAATTGCTGTCAGGCGTGATCGCGTCGATCATCACCACGTTCTGGCTGGCCCGCCTCGGCGGTCCCGCGGTCGCCGCGGTCACCCTGGCCACCGGCATCGAGCACCTGCTGCTCGGGCTGGTCCTGGTCGTCAGCTCCGGCACCAGCCTCCAGCTGTCCCGGGCCCGCGGCGCCGAGGACACCGCCGAGGCGGGCCGGGTCGCCCGGACCGCCTGGTGGCTGTGCGGTCTGGGCTCGGCCGCCCTAGCCGTACCCGGGATGCTGTACCGCGAGCCCGTGGCCCGGCTCTTCCTCGATGGACCGGCGGTCGCACTGGCCGCCGGCTACCTGGCCGTCGCGTTCCCGGGCCTGGCGGTGTTCTTCGCCCAGAAGGTGGCCGACGACCTCTTCAAGGGATCGGGTGACACCCGGACGCCGATGCGGACCGCACTGCTTGGCAACCTGCTGCTGTTCGCGCTCGACCCGTTGCTCATCTTCGGCGCCGGACCGCTGCCCGCTCTCGGGGTGCCGGGCGCCGCGCTGGCGCTGGTCGCCTCCCGCACCGTGGCACTAGCCGTCGCCCTGGCGCTGCACCGCCGGGTCCGGATGTCCGGGCGGCTGTCGCTCCGGACGGCGCGTCAGATCCTGGCCGCGGGCCTCTCCTTCGGTGTCGACTTCACCACTCGGATGGCGGTCGGCATGGTGCAGCTGGGCCTGGTGGCCTCGTTCGGCGTCGCGGCGGTGGCGGGGTACGGCATCGGCTACCGGACCCTCCTGGTTGCGACCATGGCGTTCTACGCCGTCCGGCAGGCCGCCGGGATCGAGGCCGCGCGGCACGCGGGAGCCGGCCGGGCGAACCAACTGCCCGCACTGGCCCGGGACACGACCACCCTGGCCGCCCTGGTGGGCGCGGTGGCCACCGCCCTGTGCGCCGCCACGGCCGCGCCGCTCACCGCACTCTTCACCCGGGACCCGGCGGTGGCGGCGCAGTCTCTCGCGTTCCTCCGCCTGATGTGCCTCTACCTGCTGCCGTACGCGCTGGTGGTCGGCCTCGGCGGCGTACTCCAAGCGGTGGGGCGCGGCCGGGCCCTGGTCCTGGCCACCGCACTGGGCTTCGCGGTCCAACTCCCGGCCGGGTACGGACTTTCCCGGCTGATCGGCGTCAACGGCGTGTGGGTGGCAATGGCCGCCGGGGCGCTCACCCAGCTCGCCGCGTACCACCTGCTGCGGATCATCCCCTGCAAGCCTGTCGGTGCCCACCGGCGGCCGCGCTCACCCCGGTCGCTCCTGCGGAGGCCGGCCCCGCTCACCACGCCCCGGCGGGTGGAACGCTCCAGCACCGCCTGACGAACGACCAGCACTGCTCAGCGCGTAGGTTCCGTTACATGGGCGGACGCCCACCGAGGTTCAACCACGCCACGTAGCAAGATTCGGAACACAGTCGATCGATGCATCGGCAGGCTCAAGCAGTAGCGTGGCATTGCCATGCGTAACGCCTGCCCGGACGCCCCGTCCGTCGGCCGCCTCATGCGGGAAGCCTCCACCGGCTACTTCCAGCGGCAGCAGGCGGTCACCACCAACCGTCGGACCCCAGGCATCGTCTCCGACGAGCAGCTGCGCGAGTACGAGTGCGCCCACCTCCTGCCGCACGCCGTCGCCCTCGACATCGTCGCTCTGCAGAGCCCCATCGACATCCACAGCGTCGCCCAGTGCGCGAAGGCAGCCAACCGGCTACGCACCCTGGACGCTCTGGCGCCGCCCGCAGACGAGGAGGCGGCCCGGTATTGGCTGCGAGGCGCGTACGCGGACCGGCCGCACGAACTCGACTGCTCGGGCGGCTGCGGCGGCACCGGCGAGACCATCCAGATCTCATCTCGCAGCAGGACGACGGCGTCCCCCTGCACGAGGAGCCGATGCCCTGTCACCGTGGCGCGCCGCTCCCCGCCCACCCCAGCGACTGCGTGTGCGCTGGCACCGGCTACACCCACGAGCAGGGCGAGCGGCACCTGTGCCTCGGCTTCATCGAGGGCGATTTCGGCCTGGACGCACCGGCGTAGCGGGGAAGCACCGCACCCGCCACAGCTCTCCTGCGCACCAACCGGAGTACGCGCGGGCCGGCCGGGACATCAACCCTCGCACCCCCGGACTTCTGCCGCGATCCTCGCTCAAAGGGGACGGTCGGAGGCGGCGGAGCGGGCGGCGAGGCTGCTCGGTGCGCTGCACTCGGAGCTCGGCGCGCAGCAGTTGCCCACGGCGCGGGCTGGAATCTCCCCCTGGGGGAGCTTATAGCGTCCCTCTCGGGTCGCAGGGTGCGGCTACCGAGAGGGGTGTGTGTCATGGCGACGTTCGTGCTGGTGCCCGGCCTGTTCATGGGCGCGTGGGCGTGGGAGGCGGTGGCCGCCGAGCTGGAGGCCAAGGGACACCGGGCGGTGGCGGTGACGCTGCCCGGGCTGGCGGAGCGCGCGGGGGAGGATGCGGCGGGGATCGGGCTGGCGTCGCATGCGGACGCGGTGGCGGAGGTGCTCGCCGCCGCGGGCCCGGGGACGGTGCTGGTGGCGCACAGCTACGGCGCGTTCCCGTGCGTCGCGGCGGTGGACCGGCGGCCGGAGCTGGTGTCGCGGCTGGTGTTCGTGGACACCGGCTACCCGGAGGCGGGCGAGTCGATGGTGCTGACGATGCCGCAGTTGGACCTGCTGGCGGGGGTTGCGGGGGACGTGGTCCCGGTGCCGAAGGAGATCCCGGCGGTGCACGGGGTGCCGGAGGCGGAGCACGATCGCTGGCTCCGGCTGGCCACCCCGCAGCCGGTGCGGACGGTCACCGAGCCGGTCGAGCTGAGCGGCGACTGGCTGCGGGTGCCGACCACCGGGGTGTTCTGCCTGGCGAGCGGGTTGAACGTGGTGTTCGCCCGTTCGCTGCACGCCACCGGGATGCCCCGGTTCGCGAAGCTAGCCGAGCCCGGGGTGACCTTCTTCGAGCTGTCGACCGGTCACTACCCGATGCTGTCCGCGCCGCTGGAGCTGGCGGACGTGCTGGAGCGCGCCGCCGACGGCGGAGGCCGCGGCCTGTACGACAGCTGACCGGCTACACCGGGGTCCGGGCCGCGCAGTCCGGGCACAGGCCCCGGTAGGTGATCTCGGCGCTGGAGATGACAAACCCGAAGCGTTCGGCAGCCGGGAGGGCGGAGAGCTGGTCACCCTGGGGGTGGACGTCGCGGATGTCCCCGCAGCCGGAGCAGACCAGGTGCCGGCGGGCGTGGTGGGCGTTCGGGTCGTAGCGCTTGGCCCTGCCGTCGGTGGAGACCTGCAGGACCGAGCCGGCTGCCGTGCTCTTTACCACCCAGCGGGTTCCATAGCAGTCGGCGGTGTTTGTCGAAACCCGGTCGGCATGCCCCGTCCGGGCCGTCCACTCCGCCCGGTCAGGGCGCGGAAGGCGGGCTGCTGCCGGGGCAGTCGTCCAGCATTGCGTTCGCGTGCTGCTCGCGAACCACGACCGCGAACAGCCGTCGAAGCCTGTCGCCGTCCACGGCGTGCGTCTTCACCGCATGGCAGTTCGGACACAGGGCGATCATGTTCGCCGGATGGTCGGGACCCTTGAACTGCAAGTCGTCGACGTGATCGACTTCCAGCACCGGCCCACCCTTGTGGCTCTCCGCATAGAAGCCCGGGTTCGCGCACTCGGGGCTCTCGCACCGAAAGCCCGCCCGCTCGATCACCATGCTCACGATGCTTCTCCGCCGCGCCGGCTCAATGCGCCCGACCTCCCGGACTTTCCCACCTTCCTCGGCGGCCAGCAGCCGCTCCAGAGCCTCGACCTTGTGTCGATAGCTGCTGCGGCCCGCCACCACGGCGCCACCCAGGGCGAGCAGGAGGACATCCTCGCCCGAGGCTTGCGCGACGCCTACTTCCAGGACGGGGGCCGCCGTGCCCGCGGCCTGGACGTCACTCTGAACAGCCTGGCCTGGGCCGACTTCTCGGTGGATTGACACCGCTGCAAGGGCGGCCGGGCCAGGGCAACGCCGCTCGCCTCGCCCCCCGGCACCTAGGTCCTTTCTTTCGGATCAGCGAGCGGACCAGATGAAGATGCCCGCGATGTGGAGTCCGGCGCGGAAGACGGTGGCGGTCTTCTCGGAGCGGGTGGCCAGGCCGCGCCAGTTCTTCAGGCGGTTGATGCACCGCTCGACTGGTCCACCGACCCTGTGGCGGTCGCCCTGCGCGACGCACTGGTTCGGCGGGTCCGCGAGTTCCCTGCCGTCCGCTCGGTGTGGGTGGCGCAGGTCCGGTGGCGGGCCAGCGGCGAGGAACACCTGATGCTGCACGTCGCCGTGGACGAGGACCTGCCCTCGGCCTCCGCCGACCGCCTGATGCAGATCCTGCTCGGCGAGGAGGTGAAGCTCGGCCGGAGGCACCCGAAGGTCGGGATGCTCGCCCTGAACACCACCACCCACGCCGACACCATCGCCCAACTGGACCGCCAGGGCCTGGACACGGTGCGCCACGACGTCGAGTCGGGCCAGGTCCAGGTGATCTCCCGCGAGTACGACGACCCGTCGGTGGCCCCGGCGAATGGCGCCGCGCCCCCGCCCCGGGCCAAGCGCCGCTGGTTCGGCCGCTCCTGACGGGACGTCGCTGATGCGCTCTCCTTCGGATCTTGCCGGGCGCCCAACACCGCGCGCCGATCCGGCAAGATCCGAAAGAGAGGGCCTAGGGCCGGCGGTGGTGTGCTCGGTCCATGGGCTGTCCGTGCGGCGGGGCGGAACGGCGGATCAGCGCCACGGTCTGCGCAGCCGTCAGACGGCCGCTGCCGGATCCGACCGAACTGCAGAGCGTAATGAGCAGCTGGAGAAGTGCCACGCGCCGAATGTCGGCGGGCGCCTGCAGGTTCTCCGTCGCGTCGTGATCGTGCTCGAACCCGTCGCTCATGCCATGACCCCCTGCTCGCTCCCGCTGAGACCCAGCTGCGCCTTGCTGCCCTCGACCCCGTCCTTCAGGCCGTCCTCACCGGCCTTGCCGACCTGCTTCCGGTCGACCCCGTCACTCATCCCGAGCGCCTGCTCGCCGAGCTGCAGAACCACGTTGCCTGCCATGTTGGAGAGCGCCTCGATCACCGGACCTGTGGCCATCGAGACCAACTGGTCGATGAGCTGCTGCTCCGCCTCCTTCAGCAGACGCCTGACGATCACCCGGGTGGTCTGGGTCGCCGCCAGCGCACCCGCCTCCGACAGGCCGAAGGTGAAGGGTGCGGTCGCCTGCGCGGCGATCACCTCGGCTGCCATGATGCCGAGTTGGACGATCGCCGCGTTCTTCGCCCCCTCGATGACGACCGCCACCCCGTCCAGGCAGGTGGCCACCAGCCGCCCGCCCTCGGCGAGCTGGTGCAGATGGGTGCCGGAGAGCTTCCCCCAGTGCGCCTCGAAGGCCTCGGCCGCCAGCCCGGCGTTGCCGCCCAGCATGTCCTGGACGGCGGAGTGCATGTCGGCGACGCCGCTGTCCATCTCCTCCGCGAACGACCGCAGCGCGTCGGCCATCTCGCGGTAGTCGTCCTCGTCCACGTTCGGCCAGTTGACGCCGATCAGGTCCAGGGCCCAGGCCAGTTCGTCCGGCAGGACCACACCGATCCGCTGTCACACCCCCGTCATCCGTGCCCGTCTGCGTTCGATTCTTCCAGGTCACGACGGTGCGGCAGCGCCGGGGCGGTCCCACCCGGTGTCCGCCTGTCACCGTGCTGTCCCGACGGCGTCCGGATTCGGCAGGTGCCGCCCCACGGCTTCCGACGGCCCGTAAGGTCTGGGCATCGGGTCCAGCAGCCCGTCCGCCCGACCACCACACCAGGGGGAGCCCGACCGTGCCCAGCCGCCAGCCGCTCACCACCCGCGCCCTGCTCGCCTCCGTCGCCCTGGCCGCGACGATCACCCTCGCCGCCTGCGACCCTGACGACGTGTCCGGCGCCGACGCCTCCCCCGCCACGACCACCGCCGCCGCCTCCGCGGCCGCCACCACGTCGGCCCCCAAGGCCTCCAGCGCCTCCACCGCGCCAGCCGCCGGCGGCAAGCGCACGCTCGTCGAGGCCCGCACCGCCGGCGGGCTCACCAAGGCCACCGGCAACGGCGAGCTCACCGACGTCCCGGTCGACCCGGGCGAGATGCGCGACGGCATGCACCTGGTGGCCGCCAACTACAACCGGGCCGGTCAGACCAGCGGCCGCCGGATCCTCTTCATCGGCGTCGACAACGTCCCCGAGGAGCCGAGCAAGCGCCGCGAGCACCTCTGGCGCGGCCTGATCGACTACGCCCTCGGCAACGGCTCCACCGGCAGCCCGACCACCGCCAAGCCGTACCCGGCCGGCCCGCTCGGCGGCGACCTCGAGTGCCTGAGCCTGCCGGAGTCCGCCAACGCGACCGACGTACTGTGCGGCTGGGTCGACTCCTCCGCCGCTGCCGTCGCGCTCTTCCCCCGCACCACCCCGGCTGACGCCGCCCGCCTCTTTGCCGCCATGCGCGCCGACCTCGAGCACTGACCGCCCCAGCGCTACCGCCGTCGTCCCAGTCGGATCCGCCGCGACCCGAGCGCGCCGAACACCAAGGTGGTCAGCCGCAGGGCCGCGTCCCACTCCGGCTGGGACACCCCGGGCACCGGCACCTCGCACCCCTCGGCCCAGTTCACCAGGCTGTCCAGCCAGAGCCAGGGCTCCTCCAGGCACAGCCCGACGAACTGCATCCCCCGCCGGTCCACCGCCACCGCCACGTCGACCATCCCGGCCGCCCGGTCCACCTCCGGGGTACGGCCGCCGAAAGTCCGCAGCCGCGCCGCCAACTCGCTCCGCAGCGCCCGCGGCGACGGCGGTCGCGGCCGCTCCCCGACCGCCAGCAGCGCCGCGACCAGCCGCTCCCGCGCGGTCGACCCGTCCGCCGCCCGGACGGCACCCTCCGGCTCGGCGCCGAACGCCGCCAGGACCAGCGAGGCCACCAGGAGGGTCGCCGCCCACTCCTCCGCCGCCACCTCCGGCTGCACGTCCCCCCATCCGGCCGGCGCCGGGGAGCCCGCCGCCCTGCGCAGCACCTCGGCCACCGGCAACCCAGACTCCCGCAGCGCGATCACCGGCCGCTCCCGCGTCACCACCAACCGCCCGGCCGCAGCCAGGTTGCACGGCGTCTCGGAGCCGTACGCGAGCACTCCCTCCACCAACTCCGCCGTCCGCGTGCGTCCTTCCGCCACCCCCAGCAGCGCCGACAGCAGCACTCCGGCCCCCGGGTTGCGCTCCCCGCTCACATCCTCACCGCAGCCACGTCGTGAACGGCTCCTGCGCGGCGAACTCCGGGTCCACCACCGCCAACCCCTGCGCAAAGGCCCGCGTCAGCTCGCCGACCATTCGGTCGAGTTCAGCCATCGGCAGGATCTCCACGGCAGGATCCGGCCGCCAGTCGGTCCGTGACAGGGCCTCGATCCGCACCACCGGACCGTCCGCCTCGAACAGCAGCGTCCGCTCCACCCCCTGCGAGTAGAGGTCGATCTCGGCTCGCCCCTCGCCGCGCTCCAACAGCTCGATCAGCCCCGGCAGTTCCTCCATGAACGTCGACATGTCGTACCCGACGTCGAACTTCCAGTCCGCGTGGCCGAACCCGCCGATCCGAAAGGCGAACCCGGCCACGTCCAGCAGCCCGGAGCCGTGCAGTACCACGGTCCAGTACTCCTCACCGATCTCCACCTCCGGATCGGGCTCCTCCTCCGACGGCCGAACGAGCTCCGGTGTCACCAACGCGAATCCGAATATCGTCACGGCCGCCAGGCTCTCACGGACGACCACACCGGCCAACGGGGTTCCCCGCCGGCGGCGCAACGCGGCGGTGGCGGCCGACCCTCCGACCGGGTCGACCGCCACCGCCGTCTGTCACCTCGGGTCAGCACGGACCGAGGTCGTTCCACACAGCCCACTGACCGGTGGTCGAGGGGTCCTCGCCCTGGGTCCACCACTTGTTGGTGTAGTAGTGCCGGAGGAGACCCGCAGTGCTGAGAAGGCCTGGGCGATCAGGGCGTCGATGAGACGGTCGTTGCGGACGAACCGCGCGGTCACGACCTTCTTCCTGCCGGAGGCGCGGGCGATCGGGCTGGTTCCGGCGTAGTTCTTGCGGGCCTTGGCGCTGGCGTAACGGTGAGGGTCGTCGCCGAATTCTGCGAGTACCCGGGCGCTGAGCATCGGTCCCAGCCCGGGTTGGGACCGAATGATCTCAGCGTCTGGATGCCAGCCGAGATAGGCCTCGACCTGAGTGCTCACCAGCTGGCGGCGACCAGGCACCGAGTCTGCGGGTGGAGCCGCCGGGAGGAGCCATTGGGGAAGCACACGGCTCTCACTCTGCCACCTCGGTCGGTCTGCAGGTCACAACATCACCGTCGCTGTCAACTGCCCGGTCTACCGCCTGATATGCGGGTTGGGCGGGCATGCCGGTAACCCTGACGGGTTGCCCCGAACAGACCGCACCGGCAAGCGAGATGTGGGACCGCCTCCTACGGTGAAGACAAATTGCCACAAACCGGACTTAGATTGGTCAGGGAGTCGTCGTCATGAACAAGGGACAGCTCGTCGAAGCGGTCGCCGGGCAGCTCGGCAGCCGCGGCGCCGCGGAGGACGCCGTGGATGCGGTGCTCGATGTGATGGTGCGCGCGGTCGTGGCCGGGGAGCGGGTGTCGGTCACGGGGTTCGGCACGCTGGAGAAGGTGCAGCGCTCGGCCCGTTACGCGCGCAACCCGCAGACCGGCGAACGTGTGCGGGTGAGGAAGTCCACGGTGCCGCGCTTCCGGCCCGGCCAGGGCTTCAAGATCGGTGAGGGGGATGTTGGCCAGCATCTTCTGGAGGTTCTCCTTCGCCTCCAGCAGTTGGCCCCTGCTGGAGTTCTTCGGGGTGCAGAAGTCGCAGCGCGCGCAGGCCATCCGGTGCTGGCACTGTTCGAAGAAGGTGTAGGTGCACCAGCCGTGGCCCAGGTCGTAGTACTGCCAGGGTTCGCCGCTGGCGGCGGCGCCGGAGGCGACGGCGTCGCGGTCGACGAGGACCTCGATGGTGCGGACGTTCCGGGCGAAGTATCCGGCGCCGTTGTAGGCCCTGGCCAAGGTGTTCGGAGTGATCTTCGCGTAGTTGGGCGGTCGCTTCCGGAGTGCGGTGGCCAAGCCATTCCTGCAGTTCGAAGAGCGTCATGGGCTCCTTGGCGTTGTAGAGCTGGCTGGCGATGGTGGATCGGGCCCGGTGGCTGGTGATGTTGCCGCGGACGTCGGCCGTGGGGACGCCGGCCTTGCGGCAGAGCATCGGGATGATCGCCGTGTTGATGTAGTGCTTGGCGACCCGGCGGGCGCGGTGGGCGAACAGGAAGTCGGCCAACTCGCCGGTCTTGTGGTCGAGCATCTGCGGTTGGGCGGGTCTGACGGCCTGCCATGCCTCGATGGCCTTGCCCAGGAGCGGGTCAACGGGCTTGGTGAACACGGTGCCTGTCTTGTGGGTCGGGACGTCCAACAGGCAGACCGCGTCGCAGGCCAGGACCTCGCCCGAGTCACCGGGGATGGGCAGGCCGTCGTGCTGCCAGCGGATGCAGCCCACCCGCAGCCGGGCAATCTCATCACTGCGCTGGCCTGCGAAGAGCCAGGTCAAGGTGATGCCCCGGATCAGCTCGACCGGGTAGGTGCGACTGTCCGAGGTCGGCAGGTCACCTGGTTCGACGTTCAGACCGGCCCACAGCAGCTTCGCCCAGATGTCGTCGGCGATCACCCGCGGGTCCGGACCCATCAACGCGCGGACGCTTCGCGGTGTCCGCAAGGCGTGAGCGGGGTCGAAGCGCCGCGGGGTCCACTCCCATTCGTGCAGGTCGCGGAAGAACGCGCGGGGCACCTTGAGGTAGCCGGACTTCGACTGCGCGGTGAGCGGTTTGCCCAGGCGTCCTTGCGAGTGCATGCCGTGGGTCCACTGGGAGAAGTCGCCGACGGACATCCGGTCCACCGCCGCAACCCAGGACGCGCAGGTCTGGCGGGTCCACTGGCCTGGCTCGGTGACCTCGGGGTGCTCGGCGGCCAGCCACCGGCCGATCTTCGCGAGCACGCTGCGGTAGCTCCTGCGGATCTTCGGCGTCAGCGTCGATGTCGCGTACCACCGCTCGACCCACCCCGCCCATTCGCTCGGCACTCCCTCCAACGCCGCCGGCCCGGCCTCAGGGCCCAACCGCGGCGGGTCCGCATGGCCGAGCGCCGCGACCGCCCGGTGGACGCCGTGCAGGTCCTTGCCCCACTGCCCGCCCATCGCCGGGCTCTCGCGCAGTTCGGCAAGAGCCTCGGTGGACAGGGCCTCCGTAGCTGTGGGGCCGGACCGGGTGGCGCCTTCCGTGCCCCCAGCGGCAGGCCACGCAGGTACAGGACGATTCCGTCGACGGCATGACGGCAGGCGCAGACAGGGGGTACAACGGCATGGCAGGGCCTCTTGTGCGTCCGGATGGTTTCGTCACCCCTGGACTACCAAGAGGCCCTGCTTCTGCATGCAGTTATCGCTGAACCGGCCCACCCCGCCGAAAGCTGTGGACCAGCTTGTTCACGGACACTCAGGTGGCCAGCGGGATCAGTATGAGGAGCGGGATGAACAAGGTCCATTGCGGCAGGGTGAAGACCGCCGCGCCGAAGGCGTCCAGGTCGATGGCGAAGAACACGCCGGTGAACGCGGCGGCGATGAACCAGACATAAGCCAGAACCGGCCGCGCGGTTCGGCGGTCGGCACGTGCGGCCCAGGCCAGAGCCACGGGGAGCGAGGCCAGTAGCAGGGTGCATAGGTGCCAGAGCACGCGGAAGAGTTGTTTGACCGGGGCGTCGAGGTTCGCGTGGACCAAGGGGCCGACGAACTCCGGGGTGCCGCCGAACAGGTGGAGTGCGGTGATCGCCGCGGCGATGGTGGCCGCCGTCCATAGCGGCCATCGGCGGGAGGTCGCAGTGCTGGTGTCGGGCATGAGGGTCTCCAGAAGTGGTGGGATCTGGCCGGCGTCTGTCGGCCGTGGCACTCGGTCCGCGCAGACGAGTGGCTCTCCAGGGGTGAGCCGTCGGCGTATCCGTACGGGCAGCAGCGACGGGGCGGCGCGAAGTCCTGCGAGATGGAGCAGTCCGGTTGTCAGTGCGAAGCCGGAGAAGGCGAGCTCTCGCAGCGGAAGAGACGTGGGGGAGAGTGCTCTGGTCGGGATCTCGGGGAGGAGGGCGAGCCCGCGGAGCAGATAGATCGCGGTGATCACCGTCAGTGCCGGCGCGAGTCTGGGCAACGGGCGGAGCAGCCCGGCCGCCGACCACGCGTATGCCGCCGCGACGGCGAGCAGCGCGGCTATGCCGACCACAGTCACGGTCGGGATCGGCGACTGATGGTCCGCCAGGCGGGCGAGGTATTCGCCAGCGCCGAAGTACCGGAATCCGGCGCCGCCGTAGAGCGGCAGTGCGAGGTGCAGTACGCCGACGGCCAGGCTCAGTGCGCCGGCCGCTGCGAGGGCTCGGGTGCGGAGGTCGTCTCGATCGGGCTTCGTCGGTGCCGGCGGATTGGGCATGGTGTCTCTGCGCCCCCTGTATGCGAGGAAGAGTTCTAGAATCTGGATTCTAGAACATGTCGCCTATAATTGGTGGCATGGGTCGCCCGTCGAAGTTCACCGAGGATCAGTTCCTGGACGCCGCACTGCGGTTGGTCTCCGCCGGAGGGCCCGACGCGGCGACGGTCGCAGCTGTCGCCGAGGCCCTCGGGGCGCCGGTGGGCTCGGTCTACCACCGGTTCGACTCCCGTGACCTGCTCCTGGCGAAGCTGTGGCTGCGGACGGTTCGACGGTTCCAGTCGGGGTTTCTGCAGGCACTCGCGAGCGATGATCTGGACGAGGCGGCCCTGGGCGCGGCGTTGCACGTGAACACATGGGCGCGTGGGCATCTCGACGAGGCACGCGCGCTGCTGCTCTACCGCCGTGAGGACCTGGCAGCCCGCTGGCCAGCCGAACTCGGCGACGAGGTCGCCACGGTCAACGCGGCCGTCTTCGACGCACTGCGCGACTACGCGTCGCGCCGGTACGGAAGTGTGGATCCGGAGCACGTCCAGCGGGTGACCTTCGCGGTGTTGGACGTGCCCTACGCGGCCGGCCGCCGCCATCTCCTCGCCGGTGATGCGCCGCCGGCCCTCGTCGACGACCTGGTCGCCGTCACCTGCCGTTGCGTGCTGGCCGATCTCGATTGACCCGCTCGCCTCGACGGCGACCTCGATCCACGCCGCTTGCACCCACCACGACAACGCCCGCAGACCTCACCACGGCCGGGCCACCCCGTCACCGGCGCCACCGGCCACGAGTCCCGCCGTGTCCAGGGCCCGGCCCCGACCACTCACGAGTCAGACTCGTAAGTGGTCATGAGATCCCGTCCGATCGTTCTGATCGGACGGGATCTCTGCGTTGTGGGGGCTTGGTCAAGGTGGTGTTCGAACTCGGGTGTTCCCGTCGGGAGTCGGTCGTTGGTCCGTGAGCCAGTTCAAGGTGGCACTCGACAGCGGCAGGCGGGCGGTGTAGACAAGACCGTCAGGGCCCTCGGCGAGACCGTTGTTTTTCTTCACACCAAACTCAACTGCCGTCGAGGGCCCGCTGGTTACGCCTCACGGGTGCCTGCATCCGGCGCGGCTACAGGCGTGCGGTGAACGTCCCGTCGCCGCCCTTGTGCAGCCAGCCGCGGTCCGCGAGCTTGACCAGCTTCGCCCGCAGCGGCTCGAGCTTCCCGCGCACCTCCACCTCCAGGCCCAGCTCCTCGCCCACCGCCCTCACCTGCACCGGACCGCCGGCAGCCCGCACGATCGACAGGATCCGGCGGTAGTCACCGGGAAGCGCGGCCTCGTTCACGCCGTCGCTCCGGTGCGGGACCAGCAGCACCGTACGCCCGCCGACCTGCGCCGACGTCGGCGCGTCGGCAGCCCGCTCCTCGGCGATCTGCTCGCTCATCCTCGCCAGGACCCGCTCGGTGACCGAGAGTTCGTCCCGCTCGGCCCGCACCTGGTCCAGCTACTTGACTAGCTGTGCCATCTCATGACATTGGTTCCTCGCTGTCAGGCTCGGCGGCGTAGGACGTGAGGCGATCGGCGAGCTCGATGACGAGGTCGCGGAGTTCATCGGGGCGCTCGATGACGAACGGCCGGTTGAGTGAGGCGAGTACTGGAGGCAACCAGTCGAGTCGCTCCGCCCGTAGCTGGACGCGCAGCCAGCGCTCGGTCGCGCGGTCCTCGCCGGCTGCGGACTCGTGCTCCTCCAGGTTCGCGACGCTGTTGGGAAGGTGGGCGCGGATCTGCTCAACTGTCCCGTGGATCCGCAAGGTCACCTTATGCCGGTACTCGGCCGTGGCGAATCCTGACAATACGCGCTGTGCCGGACCGGGACCCATGGGCGTTTCGAATGAGCCGGGCAGGGTCCGTGCGTCTGCGATGCGATCGAGCCGGAAGGTTCGGTCCTGGTCGATCTGGGCGTCCTTGCCCGTGACGTACCACCGGCCCGAATGGGCGACGATCCCGTACGCGTGCAGTGTGCGTTCGCTGCGCCGTCCGTCGCGGTCGGTGTAGCGGATCGAGACCGGTCGGTGGTGGCGCACCGCATCGGCGATGGTGAGCAGGACCTCGGCGTCCGGGGTGTCGAACTCGCTGGACTGTTCCGTGAAGGCGAGGGATTCCAGGAGTGTGTCGAGCCGGCGGGCGATGTGCTTGGGCAGCACCCGCCGGATCTTCGCCGATGCCGTCTCGTTTGCCGTGTGCTGCGTCGTCGTCAGCCCTGCTCGGCGGCCGGCGATCAGGCCGAGCAGTACGGCCAGCGCCTCGTCGTCGCTGAGCATGAGCGGTGGCAAGCGGTACCCGGGGGCGAGCCGGTACCCGCCGTAGCGGCCGCGCACCGATTCCACGGGCACGTCGAGGTCGATCAGCTGGTCCACATACCGGCGCACGGTGCGCCCTTCGACGCCGAGCCGGTCGGCGAGTTCGGCCACCGTCCGGGTGCCGCCCGACTGCAGCAGCTCCAGGAGTGTGAGGACGCGGCCGGTGGGTCGAGGCATGTCCGCAGCCTAACGCGAATACAGGACTGATTCTGTCCACTATTTCTCCTAGCCTGCGACGTGCACGCCTCCAGCACAGCCAAGGAGATTCCCATGGACTTCGTCTCGATCCGCATCATCACCAGCGACGTGGCGCGCCTCGTCGAGTTCTACGAGCGAGCCTCAGGGGCGCGGGCGACGTGGGCCACCGAGGACTTCGCCGAACTCAGGACCGCGGGCGCCACCCTCGCGATCGCCGGCACCCGCACCGTCCCGCTGTTCGCCCCGGGCTCTGCCCGCCCGGCGGACAACCACAGCGTGATCACCGAGTTCCTCGTCGACGACGTGGACCGCGTTCACCAGAACCTGACCGGCTTCGTCACCGACTTCGTCACCGAGCCCACCACGATGCCCTGGGGCAACCGGTCGCTACTGTTCCGCGACCCCGACGGCAACCTCGTCAACTTCTTCACCCCCGTCACCCCGGCGGCCACCGAAAAGTTCGCACGCTGACGCCACGCACAGCCGCTCACCGGGAGCCCTGAGAGGACGTTAAGTCCGTTTCTGGTAGCGGCCTCGTCCGGGCTGGGTGAGGAAGCCTTGGCGGGTGAGGCGTCCCAGGCGACTGCGGGTGACGTTCAGGGCTGGGTCGTCGGTGGGCATGCCGATGAGTTCGTGTAGTTCGCGGACTCGGAATGTCTGGTCGGGGTGCTGGTTGAAGGCGTTCACGATGGCCTGGTAGGCGGCGCTCGAGCCGGCCGGATCCGGTGCGATCCCGGTCGGCGCGAGTTCGGTGATGACCTTCCGGGTGGTGGCCAGGTCCGCGAGGCGTGCTTCGGTATCGGTGAGGGCGGCGGTGAGGTGCTCGATCTGGTCGCGTAGTTCGTCGGCGCGGGCAGTGGCCTCGTCGTGCCGGGCCTGGAGGTCCGCCAGGAATTCGGTGACGTTCATGCGGCCGCCTGGAGGGTGTCGCGCCAGGCCGGTGCGGGTGTGGTGAGGCGGCGGGCCATGTTCGCGGTGGAAGCCCAGTAGACGCGCGAGGCGGAGTTGTCGGGCCTGTGGTCGTACTCGCGGGCCAGGCGCCGGTGCAGCATCAGCGTGCCGTTGACCTGCTCAACCACCCACCGCTTGGGCTGCGGGACGAAGCCCCTGCCCTGGTCGGCCGGGTTGCGGCGGACGACCTCGACGGTGACGTCCAGCAGTGCGCCGTGGATGATCACCTCGTCCTTGAAGCCCTGGTCCACCAGGGCTTTCTCCAGGCGGTTGCCGCACCGCTCGGCCGCCTGGTCGAGCAGGGCCGTGCCGGCGGCGTTGTCGTGCGCCGACGCGGCCAGGACCACGACGCCGATGATCAGCCCCAGCACGTCGACGGCCAGTCCCCGCTTGCGCCCCGGTGTCCTCTTGTTCGCGTCCAGTCCCGTCGTGGTCTTGGGGACACCCGCGGCCGCGCGCACGGACTGGGTGTCGATGACCACGAGGGACGGGTCCTCTAATCGGCGGGCCTTCTCCCTCACCTGGCAGCGCAGAAGTTCCTGGATTCGCTGGTCAAGCCCGTCCTGGCGCCACAGCGTGAAGTAGTAGAACACCGCCGACCAGACCGGCAGATCGTGGGGCAGGTAACGCCACTGACAGCCCGTCCGGTTCTGGTAGAAGATCGCGTTCACGACCTCCCGGAGATTACAGGCCCCGGGGTCTCCGGTCGCCGACCGCCTCACACGGTCCTGTTTCCAGGCCGTGATCATCGGCTCGATCAACACCCACTGCTCATCCGATAAGTCGCTGGGATACGGCTCTCGCTCCATACCTCTGATCCCAGCATGCACATGCCGAATGTCCGGCCGGTACGACGATCAGTACCACGAACGAGCGATCACGAACCGAGAGATAAGGGACTTAACGTCCTCTGAGATCCCAGGGCTCCCGGCGAACGCGGCCGCCGAATCCAGGAGCCGCCACCAGCAGGGGACACCGGAACGCACCGCTGACCCCCGAAGGACATCTGCGCCTGTGTCTACCGGTCGACGCCGGACGTCCGATCGCGCACGTCGCTGCGGGAGCCGGGATCTCCCGCCGCTGCCTGGCCAAGTGGTACGCCCGCTGGCGCGCGCACGGCGAGAACGGCCTGCTCGACCACTCCTCCCGCCCCGCCACCAGTCCCGCCCGCACCCCCCGAGGACATCGCTGACCTGGTGGAGGCGCTGCGGCGGCAGACCAAGCACGGGCCAGCCCGGCTCGCCGCCGACCTACAGCGGCTGCACGGCGTCACACTCGCGCCGGCGACCGTGCACCGCATCCTGGTGAGGCGAGGACTCAACCGGCTCCGGGACCTGGATCCACCGACCGGCGAGCAGCTGCGCGAGGTCATCCGCTACGAGCACGGCCGGGTCGGCGACCTGGTCCACGTCGACGTCAAGAAGCTCGGACGCATCCCGACCGGCGGCGGCTGGCGGATGCACGGCGTCGGCACCGAGTCCGCCCGCGCCTCCAAACGCACCGGTCCCGGCACCGGGCAAGGTCGGATACACGTACCTGCATTCGGCGCTCGACGACCACGCCCGGCTCGCCTACACCGAGGCCCTGAACGATGAGAAGGCCGTCACCGCGGTCGCCTTCTGGCACCGGGCCGTTGCCTTCTTCGCCGCCCACGGCATCACACCGATCCGCCGCTGCCTCACCGACAACGGCGCGTGCTACCGGTCTACGACCTGGGCTGACGCGCTCGCCGCGACCGGTACGAAGCACAAGCGGACCAGGCCGTACACGCCGCGCACGAACGGGAAGGTGGAGAGGTATAACGGGACGCTCTCCCGCGAGTGGGCGTACGTCCGCGACTTTACAACCGAGCATGAACGCCGCGTCGCACTCGCGGAGTTCGTGAACTACTACAACCACGAGCGGCCGCACGCCGCGCTCGGCGGCCGATCGCCCATCAGCCGGACCGCCGGGAGCGACTACCGGATCGTCTTCGACCAGCCGCCCGAACCACTCGCGGACATCTCGCAGCAGCTCACCTTCGAGGACTTCGCGTGACCAAGGTCCCGAGCACCACACCTAGCTGTTCTTCAAGTCCATCCAGTTCCGCGCGGCGCGCGGCGATCCGTTCCAGCACCTCGGGGTCCACCATGCCCGGGAGCGTACGAGCCGCGCGGGCGGGAACGGACCAGAACCCGCGAAGACCTCCCTGCCAGACGATCTACCCGGCAGACTGCCGCCCGCGACCAGCACGAGCATCCCGCCACGGAATCACACCAGGCCCGGGACCTGCACCTTCACGATGCACAGCACTCAATGACGGCGTTGAGCTCGTACGGCATTCCCGCAGCGTAGCCGCACAGTCGCCCACGGAGGTTCGAACCATGAGAAGCGGCTGACACGTTGCCAAAGCCCACCTGTGCGACCGCGCCGCGCCGCCGGCACGGGTGGCGGCGATCACAGCGCATCGTCGGAGAGGCGGAGGGGGAGCAGCTTCACAAGGAATCCACAGGATCGATCCGTACGCTGCGGGAAGGAAGTGGGGACCGTTCACGCGCCGACGCGTGACCCGGTCGTGGGCACGAGGCGCCCGGGTGGGTCCACACGTTCGATCCTGAGGGGGGATCTTGACCGCACCGTACCGCGGAAACCTGAGGGCCCTGGCCGCCGGGGGCGTCCTTGCCCTGGCTGTCGGCGCTCTCGCTACCACCCCGAGCACGGCCGCCCCGCAGCACCGCGCGCCCGACTCCGTCGTCGCGCAGTCCGTGACCGACTCCGCACCGGTGTCGGACCCCGACGCCGCGCCGCGCGGCGTCGGCGAGTACCCGACCGTCGTCATGCCCGCTCTGTCCGGGCCGTCCGAGCAGGTGACTGCCGCCGCCAAGCCGCGGCACGACGTCGACGGCGACGGCCGCAGTGACATGATCGTCATGCAGTACGACCAGGCCACGGCCGTCTACCTGTCGTCGATCCAGGCCTGGAGCGACTACACGATCGCCAAGACCGACCCCGACGCCTCGTTCAAGGACCTGCTGCCGGTGGGCGATGTCGGCGGCACGACCAAGCCGGAACTGCTCTCCCTCTCCTTCGACGGCGTCCTGACGCTCTACGAGGCCGGCTTGAACGCCACGTCGGCGCCCCTGTGGTCGGGCGGCGGCTGGCAGAAGTACAACCGCCTCATCGCCACCGGGGACGTCACCGGAGACCGCCACCCCGACCTGCTGGCCCGCGACTTCGCCGGTGACCTGTGGCTCTACACGGGGACGGGCACCGTCACCAAGCCCTTCAACGCGCGGGTCAAGGTCGGCACCGGCTGGGGGATCTACGACCAGATCGTCGGTGCCAGTGACGTCGACGGCGACGGCCTCGGCGATGTTCTCACCCGCACCCTGACCGGCGAGCTGTGGTTCCACAAGGGGGCCGGCAGCGCCACGGCCCCGCTCAAGGCCCGCGTCAAGGTCGGCACCGGCTGGAACGCGTACAACGTGATCAGTGGCTCGGACGACGGCGACGGCGACGGTCTGAGCGACCTGCTCGCCCGCGACCGCGACGGCGTGGAGTACTGGTTCAAGTCGATCGGCGGCGGGCGCTTCGCCGCGCCGGCGTACTTCGGCAGCGGCTACGAAAACAACAAGTTCATCGTCGGTGCCGGCACCACGCAGCTCTACGGCAAGGCCCAGAACCTCATGACCCAGACCGACGGCACCCTGGCCAAGTACTACGCCCTCGCCAACGGCACCTACCTGACGCCGCCGACCGGAGTCGGCAAGGAGAAGCCGGGGTCCCGCAACACGTACGCCACCGCGCTCAACAGCCACAACCACGCCAGCTATGTGGAGAACATCGGCAGCGACCTGTACATCCGCGGCAAGAAGGTCAGCTCGACGTGGAACTACAACGCGATGGTCGGCCCCGGCGACCTCACCGGCGACGGCAAGGGCGACCTGCTCAGCCGCGACTCAGCGGGAGTTCTGTGGCTGCACCCCGGCGACGGGGCGGTGGACACCAAGCTCGGCACACCCATCAAGGTCAGCAGCGGCTGGAACGCCTACAACGCGCTGGTCGGCGCGGGCGACTACTCCGGCGACGGACGGCCCGACCTGCTCGCCCGGGACACCTCCGGCCGGCTGTTCCTCTTCAAGGGCACGGGGACGTCCACCGCGCCGTTCGCCGCCCGGGAACAGATCGCCACCGGCTGGGACGTCTACGACATGCTCGTCGTGCCGGGTGACATCGACGGGGACAGCAAGGGCGATGTGCTCGCCCGCGCCAAGAACGGCGACATGTACCTGTACACCTCGACGGGCAACGCCGGCACCGCGACCTTCGCCGCCCGGGTGAAGTTCGGCAGCGGCTGGAACATCTACACGAACATGCTCTGATCCTGTCCATCGGACCCCGGCGGTGACCAAGGAGCCCCATACACGGTCACCCACCTGGGCGTCCGCCGGACACCGACGCGGCCCTCGGCCCGATCCGCTGCTCCGACCGGAGAGCGCATCGGACGATCTCGAGGGCCGCGTCGGTCAGAGTGCGGTCTCCGGACGCCCACGGAGGCGATCGCGCAGGCTTCACGCTTCCGGGGCAGCTGCCACGCCTGGCCCAGGCGCCGACTGGTGCACGAAGCAGCGTGGTCGCTCAACCGGGCAACGGGTAGCGATACCCCGGCTTCGGTACCCATGAGGTAACGGAGGGAGCCGAGCAGACGGATCTCAGGAGCCTCCGCCGGTGGAGCCGCCGTGACCGCCCATCGACGGGTACTGCACCCGGCGTCGGACGACCAGGTCCACCTGGACGGCGGAGGGGGCGAGTATCTGTTGCAGCTCTTGGCACATGGCCGTGGTATCGGTCGTCCACCGGGGCAGTGACGTGGGCCGGATCAGGTGGCCGTTCTTCAGCAGCACGTACAGGGTGATCTTGGCGTTGATGGGCTTCCGATCCTCCTCGTGCGACTCCGTGATGGCGTGGTCGATCCAGATCTGCCGGACGCCGGTGAGCGGCCCGGCCGGTCCGTGCGGGAGCCCCGGATGACGGTCATGGTGTCGGGGGAGGCGGCGGGGGAGAACCGCAAGCGGTTCACGTCCCGGAAGGCCCCGTACAGGATCACGAACGTGTTGACGACGAGTCCCAGCACGGCGGCGATCCCGACCAGAGCCCAGATCCGGCCGGGTTCGAGACTGAAGATCAGCGCCATGACCACATAGACCGGGATACCGCAGAGGGCGCCGGCCACGAGCGACCCGAGCACCTCCCCGGGCCAGCGCTTGGCGGCGAACACGAGCGGCCCGACTCCCTCGCGAAGCACCACGTCGACCACGTCGGGACTCGAACGGTCCACCCGCACCCTGCTCATGACCCAACGTTAGGATCGTGCCACTGGTTGCACTCATAGCAGGATCACAGGGTTGGCTTGTTGAGGCGTCTCCAGCAGATGAGCGCGCAGGCAAGTGAGATGAGCGAGTCGTGGAGATCGAGGCGTCGTTCCCAGCGAACGGCGAGGCGCTTGAACTGGTGAAGCAGGGCGAAGGTCTGTTCCACCACGTAGCGGAGCTTGCCCAGGCCGCGGATGTCGGGTTCTCCACGTCGGGAGATGACGGGCAGGATCCGGCGTCGGAGAAGCTCCCGGCGGACGTGGCGACTGTCGTAACCCTTGTCACCGAGCAGGGATTTGGGGCGCTTGCGCGGTCGTCCGGGGCGTCCGGCGACCGGTTGGACGCCATCCACGACGGCCAGGGCCTGGGTGATGTCGGGGACGTTGCCGCCGGTGGTGATGACCTTCAGCGGGGTGCCGTTGCCGTCGCAGATGAGGTGGTGTTTGCTGCCCGATTTGCGGCGATCGACCGGCGGCGGGCCAACCCCGGCACCCCCGTTTTCGAGCCCCGGCGGCGTGCTGGTGGGCGCGGACGATGGTGGAGTCGACCGAGGTGAGCCAGTCGATGTCACCGGCCGCGTCCGCCTTCGCCTGCGTGGCCCGCAGCATTTGCTCGAAGGTGCCGTCCCTGGCCGACCGGCGGAACCGGGTGTGCAGGGTGGCCCACGACCCATACCGCTAGGGCACGTCCCGCCAAGCCACCCCGGTCCGGAACTTCCACACGATCCCGTTCAGAACCGTGCGGTCATCCAATCGGGGACGGCCCGTCGAGGACTTGGGTAGCAAAGGCCGCAGGAGATCCCAATCGGCATCGGACAACTCATGGCGACGTATCACCCGACCATGATCCACTACTCAAGATCACTTTGACGACACTGCCTAGGCCCGTCGGCACAGTGTCTAGCCGGATGAGCTCCCCTGCAGCACCTCCATCAAGGCCAGGGCATCTGCGTGCGGATCCTCGCCGTCGACCGGGAACGGCGCCGGATCAGCCTGTCAGTCGAACTCGTGCCGTGGCTGCGGGCAGTGAACGACGGAAGCCGCGAGTCAGGAAGAGCGCATCCACTCCGGTGATTTGATGCCCCAGAACTTGTTCCAGGCCAGGCAGTAGGACTGCGACTCCGGTCCCAGGTCATCCCAGACCAGGCGGAGATCGAAGCCGTTGTCCCATGCGTTCAGGAGGGCCTCGAGGAAGCCAGTGGCGACCGCTGCGGCATCGTCCTCGCTGCCCTGGCAGAGCGCCTCTTCCAGAGTTCCCAGCACTTGCCGCCGTTGGTCCTGCGTCAACTCCGAGGCGGTCCCGACGAAGGCGTCGGCCAGCTGGGCTGCCCGAAAGATCAGCGAGAGGTCGTCATCGACAACCACATCCAGCGCATCGCTGACCGCCACCACGTTCCGCCACCACTCGGGCATGCCCATCGCCGTCCCTCCCAGCCGATGGCGACATCCTGTCACGCCGAGTCGAACGGATTGTGAGGCGGAGCGGCGCAGCTCGATGGCGGGAAACGAACTCCCAGGGCCCTCATACCCTGCTGGTGGCACCGCTCGTGAACAACCAGAGGAGGACAGCAGTGACGACCTATCCCATGCCACCGGCGGGCCACGACGACGAGGACGAGCAGTTCCGCGCCGAGGAGCTGGCCGGCCTCGCTCCGGACGGCAAGGCGTATGAGCAATACGACACGTGGTTCCACAACAACTACACCGCAGGCACCGACCACGCCGGTCTGGGAGGCACCGCTCGGCTATGGGCCGTCGAGCACGATGGCGGCAGGGACCGCTGGCACGTCACCGGAGCCGCCCCCGGCCTGACACTCCAGTACCTGCAGATCACCGAAGGGGACCGCCGGGCGGGGTGGGAGTTCGTCGAGCAGACGGTGCTGGCCTCCGGAGTGAACGCGGGATGCTGGCCGCAGGCCATGCTCGACGCCCGCCTCCAGGACCTGGGGCCTTCGCCCTTGAAGGTGGACACGCGTTCGTGTGTCACGCGGCGAGCGTGAGCTTAGCCGTGTGGTGTCGTCGTTCGTATTCGTTGGGGCTGAGGTGGCCGTTGGCGGAGTGGCGGCGGCGGGTGTTGTAGCGCGTCAGCCAGGCGAAGACGGTCCTTCTGCAGGTGACGGGGTCGCCGTAGTCGCGGGCGCCCTGGAGCGTCTCGCGTTTGAGGGAGGCGTGGAAGCTCTCGCAGGCCGCGTTGTCCGCGCTGCTGCCGACCGAGCCCATCGACTGGGTGACGCCGAAGTCCGAGCACAGGTCGGCGAAGGCCCGGGATACGTATTGCGCCCCGTGATCGGTGTGGAACACCGCCCCGTCCAGACCGCCGCGGGTCGCGGCCGCCATCCCAAGCGCGTCGGCGACCAGGCCGGTGCGCATGTGATCGGCGATGGACCAGCCCACGACCTTCCGGCTGAAGCAGTCCAGCACGGTCGCCAGGTAGAGGAACTCCCCGTCCGCCAACGGCAGATACGTGATGTCGCCCATGTACTTGCGTCCCGGCTCCGGCGCGGTGAAGTCCCGCTGGAACAAGTCCGGAACCGTCTGCGCGGCCGGATCCGGGATCGTGGTGCGGACCCTTTTGCGCAGGCGGACACCGGCGATGGAGTACATCCGCATGACGCGGGCGACTCGTTTGTGGTTGACCCGCGCGCCGGACTCGCGCAGTTCCGCGGTCACCCGGGGCGAGCCGTAGGCGCCGCCGGAGACGGCGTGGATGCGGCGTATCTCCTCGGCCAGGAGCCGGTCCTCGCGTTGCCGGACCGCCCTGGCCTGGGCACCGCTCAGCCACTTGTAGTAGCTGGACCGGTTGACGTCCAGGACCTGGCACAGCCGCTTCACCTCGTAGGCGTCCCGGTGGTCGTGGACGAACTGGAAGCGGCTCACCAGTTCGTCTCGCCGGCGAAATACTTGGCCGCCTTGCGGAGTATGTCCCGCTCGGTGGCCAGCTTCCGCTCGCTCGCCTCAAGCTCGGCCACCCGGGCCTCCAACTGCCGGATCCGCTCGTCCGGGTCGGCGGTCGGTGCCGGCTGTCCCGTCCCGGCCGGTGCTGCCTCGCCTGCCCGAGAGGCGGTGGGGGCGACGCCACGGCGTTCGCGGTCCCGCAGCACCCACTCCGAATCGTCGCCCTGTTGATACCCAGGTCAGCGGCGATGCTCTTGTAGGTCGCCCCGGGCGTGGACTCGTACAGGGCCACGGCATCGGCCTTGAACTCGTCCGAGTAGTCCTTCATCGCCATCGGCGGTGTTCTCGCTTCCTCCGAATCAAGCAGATCCAGTATCAGCGTGTCCACCAGTCAGGGCGAAGGCCCCTGCAACTGAGCGACGGGCCTCGAACCCGCACTATTTAAAGATCGCCAACGGCATCAGTCTTGTGGAACGGTCACGCTGGGTGCTGTAGAACCTGTGTGATTGGGTGCCCGAAGAGTCATGGGGAGATCGATGCGCGAGCCCGATCCGAAGCCGTACTGGAACACGAACGTCGCCCGGCACCCCGACATCCTCCGAGCTGTTCCCGAGGTGTGCGGCGATGCGCTGGATGTCGGCTCCGGGGACGGACTGCTGGCGCGGAAACTGGCCGGGCGAGCGAAGCGGGTGACCGGGATCGACAAGTCACCTGAGATGATCGCCTGCTCACGCAAGCTTGCCGCGGGCCACCCGACCCTCGCTTTCATCGAGGGAGACTTCCTCACAGCCGACCTCCCCGCCGGGAGCTTCGACTTCATCTGCTCGGTGACCACGGTCCATCACATGGACTTCGAGGCGGCGCTCACTCGCATGAGCGAGCTGCTGCGGCCCGGCGGCACGTTGGTTGTGGTCGGCCTGGCCCGCGAGGCGAGCGTGGCGGACTGGGCAGCGGTGATCGCGGCGGCCCCGGTCGTACGGATCACGAAGGTGCTACGTCGTGCGCGCGGCCCAGAGGGGATGCCCGTCGCCGACCCACAGATGAGCTACGGGGAGGTGCGGGCCGCCGCGCGTCGGCTGCTGCCCGGCATGCGTTACCGCCGGCATGTGCTCCGCCGGTACTCGGTGGCCTGGGAGAAACCGCCTTCTGAACCGGCTGATTGTTTCTGACAGGGTGTTGGGGGGTGGCACACCTGCCGCGGCGCGGTCACGGAGCGTCAGGCGAGAAGGACTCGCTTTCGCAAGAGCGGGAAGCCAGCACGTCCGAACATTTGTCGTTTCAGCATCTTGATCCTGTTGACGGCTCCTTCTACGGGGCCAGAGTTCCAGTGGCTGGTCAGTCCGGCTTCGACGGCGTCGTAGTCGCTGTTCAGGCCGGCCGCGAAGGTGCTGATCCCGGGCAGGCCCGAGGTGATGGCTTCGGTGATCCAGTCGGTGAGGCGTTCGCCGTCCAGGAGGGTGAGCATCTCGGCGAAGGAGGTGACCAGGCGGGCGGCGGTGTCCAGTTCGGGGCAGTGGGCGAGGACGGCCTTGCGCTGGACTTCTTCATCGAGAGTGAGGGCGGCGGGGTGGCGAGTGAGCCAGCCGGTCCGTGCCTACCTGCGCCGACGCGGCATCCGCTGCACCATCCCGGTCAAGGCCGACCAGGCACGTAACCGCAAGAAGCTGGGCTCTCGCGGCGGCCGGCCGCCCAGATTCGACGCCGAGGACTACAAGGCTCGGCATGCGGTCGAGTGCGGCATCAACCGACTTAAAAGGCACAGGGCAGTGGCCACGAGATGCGACAAGCTCTCCGTCCGCTACGAGGCGACTGTGCTGGTCGCAGCCGTGAACGAGTGGCTGTGACCAGCACCGTCGCAACGGCCCTCAGACGACGTCGAATTCGTTGCCCTCGGGGTCCTGCATGGCGGCGGCGTAGAGCCCCGTGTCCGGCTCATCCTTGATCCGCAGCACGGTGGCACCAGCTTTAACCAGCCGTTCCACCGTAGCCTTGACCCGCTGTGTGCGGACGTCCAGTGGGACGTCACGGCCTCCACCAACCTTCAGGTCGAAGTGCCACCGGTTCTTGGCGACCTTCGGCTCTGGAACCTGCTGGAACCACACCCTCGGTCCACGTCCCGCGGGATCGATGATCGACTCCGGAATATCCCCGGCACCGGCCGGCAATTCTGCCTCGGGCACCCCCACCGCCGCCCAGTAAGCACGCCACGTGGCGTGCCCGCCCGGCGGAGGCTCAGGCACGTAGCCCAGGGCCTCGGCCCAGAAAGTCACCATTCTCTGCGGATCGGAGCAGTCGATCGTCAGCTGCACTGTCATCTCCATGCTCGGAGCATCCCAGGCAGGTCTGACAGACGATCCGCTTTCGCAACAGGCCTTAGCTTGATCTTTAACCTGTGCGGCGGGGGCGAGGGTTGTTGGACTTCTTCGTCTTCCACCTACCGGCCCGGCGAGCTGGCCCAGTGCGACCTGTGGTTCCCGCCGGTCGACATCCCACTCGGCTACGGACAGAGCGGCCGCCCGCCGGTCAGTGGGGCGCAGTGCCGGTCCACGATCAAGTGGTGCTTGGAGCCTGGACGTGCGGGCCGTCGATCGCGCAATCGTCGGGGGCCAGGCCGCCGTTCGCCCTCAACTCGGTGAGCATGACCTCGTGCAGCCGCGGCCAGACCCCGGCCTCGGTCCAGTCCCGCAGCCGATGGTCGGCTCTTCGCTGCGCGGTTCCCAGATCGTGCTGGGCCGAGTGGTCGTGACCACAGGCAAGGAATTCGAGTTGTCCTACCTACTGCCCCAGGAGAGGTCAACTATGTTCGAACATGAAAGGAGCCGCACGCGTCGAGTGTGGCAGCCGCAGTCGGAGGCGGTGCTGCGCAGCCCGGCGACCGACACGGAGCCCGAAATGGCACCACCGGTCGTGCACGAGGTGCTTGCAGCCGCCGGTGAGCGGCTGGACGAGGAGACCGCGGCCACCATGGGCGCGCGGTACGGCAGGGATTTCAGCCAGGTCCGCGTGCACGCCGATGCCAGGGCCGGGGAGTCCGCCGATGCGGTCGGCGCCCGTGCCTACACGGTGGGCAATCACATCGTGTTCGCCGACGGCGCCTACGCCCCGCAGACAGAGCAGGGCAGCCACCTTCTCGCCCACGAGCTCATCCACACGCTGCAGCAGCCACTGGCCGGTCCGGCGGCGACCTCGGCGAGCCTGCCTGTGGGTGCACCGACCGACCCTGCCGAGCGGGAAGCCGAGACCAACGCCGGGCTGGCGAACGGTGGGGCGACGGTCGACCTGACGGCTGGTGTCCACGGGGCGGCGCTGCGGCGGCAGACGCCGCCGTCCGGTGGTATGCGGCCGGCGCACGCCCGGGGATTCGGCGGCGAGCAGGCTATGGGTTTCGCCTATCCGCAGGAGGAGTGGATCTTTCTCGGCGGTCCTAGTGGTGCGGCCGGACACGGGGTGACCACGAGCGGTTTCGACGGTGTGGCGGTGCGCACCGGCGGACCGTTGGAGATTCACCTGCTGGACAACAAGTCCTTGGCCCGGCAGGGGAACGTGTCCAGTGCCACCGCGCTGACGACGAACCTGCAGCGCAACATCGGCGACCTGACCACCCTGGTGGCCGAGCCCCGATTCGACGATGTGCCGCGCATCGGCGAGATTCGCACAGCCCTGTCCGCCGCGCGTACGGCGTTGCAGACCGGCCAGCGCCTGCCGGGCTCCGTCAGGCTGATCGTCACCAACGCGGGTGGCAGGTCCACCGGTGTGACAGGCACCCTTGCCAACCAGGGGGTGGAGTTCCGCGACCTCAACCAGCCCGCACCGCGCCCGGCTCCCACAGCCCCGCCCGCGGCTGGCACCCGGTCGACGGGAACCCCACAGGGTGGAACGCGCTCGGCAGAAGGCGAGGCGGGCTCCGGCGGCAGGTCGAGTACCGACGCCAGGGTGGGCACCCCGAGTGAGCCGCCGATCGAGGCCGGGCCGTCACCGAAGGGTACGGCCGCCATCGGGGGTATCTTCGTCGCGTTCCAAGGAATCAACTTCGTGTCGAACCTGATCAACGATCACATCCAGGGCAAGCGGGCACAGCAGGCGCTGGACGCGATCGCACCGGAGGTGGCACGGAACCGTGCTGCCCATCCGAACGCTTTCACGCTGGTGGTCCTCGTCTACAGCCAGGTCGAAGCGCCGAGCGAGAGCCTGATCCAGCCAGGGCCGGTGTTCAGCCACCTGGAGACGGGCAGCGGGGTGACCAAGGACGAGGCCCGCCGGGACTGGCAGCGAACACCGCAGCTGAGGGCGGCCGGCGGCCGTGTGCGGCAGGAGGAGATGTGGATCCCGCCGGTACAGCAGGCCGGCCCGGCGGCGATGGCCAGGCCGTTTCCCAGGGCCGCGCTGGCCACCTTTGCCGTCGGCCGAGCAATCCTGCAGGACGTCGAGTGGGGCGGTCTCACCGGGTTCGACGATGAGGGGACGACCAAGCTCACAGTGCCCGCGGACGTGCAGCCGCGGTTCATCGTGATGCGGGTCCCCTCACCGCTGCGATGGTTCTACGAGGGCGTTCACGACACCGTGATCCCGGTCGAAGAGCGTGCGGCGGCCGAGGGTGGCAGCATTCCGGTGGTCAACCTGGACCCGTCGATGCCTTTCGCCGACGTCTCGGCTGCCTGTGTGTTTCCCGCCGACGACGACACCGCCGCGCTGTTCGCCGCCGGCCCACCCACCCGGGACAACCTCGGTCACCTGCGCGGCCGCGTCAACCTTCAGGAGGCCCGCTGGGTGCGCCCGGAGAATATCCAGGTCCTCGGCCGCTTCACCGACTGATCATTTCAGAATGATCTCCGGAGTCGGCGGAGGCAGATGATGCTGGCCGCCAGTTCCAGCAGGCCCTGTTGGAGGTCGGCTCGGCGCTCGTAGCGGGTGCGGAGCCGTTTGAACTGGTGGAGCCAGGCGAAGGTTCGCTCGACCACCCAGCGGGTCTTGCCGAGTCCGGAGCCGTGAGCGGTGCCGCGACGTGCGATCTGCGGCCTGTTGCGGGGCCGTCCGCGCAGGCCCCGGATGCGGGGTATCGCGTTCAGGAGCGGGATCAACTGCGTGACGTCGTGGCGGTTTCCGCCGGTGAGCGACACGGCCAGCGGGGTGCCGTGCCGGTCCACTATCACGTGGTGCTTGGAGCCTGGACGTGCACGGTCGACGGGCGAAGGGCCGACATTGGTCCCCGCTTTCAGCGTCCTGATGTGGGGGCCGTCGATCGCGCAGTCGTCCATGTCCAGGCTGCCGCTCGCCCTCAGCTCGGTGAGCAGGACCTCGTGCAGGCGTGGCCAAAGGCCGGCCTCGGTCCAGTCCCGCAGCCGACGCCAGCTGGTCACACCGGCACCCGACCAGCCGGGTCGGCACGTCCCGCCAGGCGACGCCCTCGCGCAGCACGTATTCGATGCCGGCCAGGGCCGCCCGGTCCGACACCGGCGACCGGCCCGGATAGCGGTGCCGCCTCACGGGACGTGGCGGCAGCAAGGGGGCTATCCGCTCCCACAGGTCGTCAGGAGCAAGATGGCTTGCCGACGTAGGTGTCGTACACCGGGTGCCCGGCGGTCAGGATGGTCCCCTGAGCGGGCTCGGAGCCTATTGGTGTCGGGCCCGGCCGCTTCCCGTTCTGGTGGCCCGGGCGCCGTGTGGCCTCAGGATGCGGCGAGGACTCTGTCGCAGGCCGAGCACACCTTGCTTTGCCACTTGGGCGGGTACCACGTCGCACCGGGCCGAGGCGCCTTGTAGGGGTTCCTCTGCATCCGGCCGGTGTCCATGCCGCAGAACGTCAGGTCGCCAGGATCCCCGGGTGCGGCGGGGTCGGCCGGCGCCGCATGTACGGCACGCACGCGCTCGACGTAGTCCGTGGTGTCACCCATCGCAGAAGCGCGGACGAGTTCGGGTTCGAGGAGTACGACGATGATCACCAACCCAGTTTCCGGGGTGGCGGTGGCAGCCGCACTTGGTGGCCGCCGTTTGCCGGTGCCTTACCCACCTGTTGCGCGACGCGCACGGTGGCCAGCGCGATGAGGAAGGCCCGCGCCGTATCCAGGCCACCCATGGTCTGCTGGACGGCGGCCCGATCATCTGCGGCACCTGCCAGGCGGAGTTGGAGCGGGCTGAGCTGGTCCACACCGAGTACGGCGCGTGCCCGGAAGAGGCTTCCGCCCGGATGGCCGCGTGTGTTGCCGCCGTGGCCGACGCTCCGTCCTGGCTGCTGATGACCCGCTGGCTGGCGGCCAAGTGGCCGCCACCTCCGCCAGGGCCTACGAACCGCGTACCCAGATCGTCGCCATGGCGACCATGCTCGCCTCGATCCTCGCCGTCACCGCCGCGCTGACCCACGGCCGGCACCTGCACAGGCCACCGCCGCCGCCGAGGCCGATACGGCACGGCGGGAGGAGGCGATACGACAGGCCCGGGCCCGCGAGATGGAGGAGTCTCTGCTCCGCAGGACCGTCGGCATGAACGCCGGCGCTCGCCGACCCCTCCACCCCGGGCGCGATCTGGTCGAGCGCGATGGGGAGGATGTCACCGTCGGCGCCCGGCATGTAGATCGACGTCCCGCGCCCAGCTCACCTTGGCGTCGAGCAGGTGGGTGATCCGGCTGCCGCGGAAGACGTAAGGGGTCAGCACGCCGGCGTGGCGGTGATGAGGATGGTCGAAAACGGCCAGGGGTGCTGCCCGCCTCAGTTCGTTCGGGCTTCAACGGTGTGGGGATTGATCGGGAGCGACCAGCATCAGCGGCAGGGCCCGGCGGCCGAAGGTCGCCGGGCCCTGGTGATCTGTATGGAGCACGTTTGGGCCTGCCGCCGGGGAGACAGGTGTCTGCCCTGCGCGGAGATCTCCTTCTGGCAGGCTGGTCGGGTGACTGGGAATGCAGCGGCGTCCGGTGGCCGGTTTCGAGATCGGCGCGAGCGCAAATTCGGGTATGACTTCCTCGATGAGGTGCTGGTTCGCTGTCCTCGGTGCGATGGCTGTGCTGCCGTCACGCCTCACCCTGGGCCTCTCGCCGATGGGGAAGCCACTGCCTCCGAAACCCAGAACCTTCATCGACGGCTGCGCTGCAAGGAGTGCAGCTTCTTCAAGGATCAGATCGTCGACTCCGCTGTCGTTGGTGCCCCCATCGATCCCTATTTCCAGCGTCCGGTGTGGTTGCAGGCGGACTGCAGCGGCCATGTGCTCTGGGCCTATAACGTGCGCCATCTCGACCTGCTGGATGCCTATGTGGCAGCCAAGCTGCGCGAGCGCGGAGAAGTCATGCCCTGGGCCCCGGCCAGCTTGGTCGAGCGACTGCCCACGTGGTTGAAAGCAGCCAAGAACCGGACCGAGATCCTGCGGACGATCAAGCGCTTGCGGTCCACACTGCCAGCTGACGGGTAGGACCCTCGGGCCTGTCCCCAGCTCGACGTGTGAGCCGGGGACAGACGGAAGGCCTGCTCAGGGAGTCCGCCGCAGAGGGACAACGTCGGTGCGGTGATGGGGCATGGTCGGCCGGGCGGCCTCCGGGGTGGCCAGCAGCGCGACGATCGTGATCGGCTGCTGGCAGTGCGGGCAGTTCCGGGTCGCGGTCGGCTCCAGCGGGTCCCGGGCCGGTGCCTGCTGCCGCGTGCTCGCGCGGCCCGGTGGCGACGGAGGTGGAGGCAACTCGATCCGGGCCGGTAGTGCGGGCGGTGCCGTCTGGGCGAGGCGGCGGTCCCGTTCCTCGTTGAGGGCCTGGTCACGGGCGCGTTCGGCCTCCTGGCGGCAGAGCATCGAGCAGTAGACGGTGCGGACGGTCTTCGCGGCCTGGAAGGGGTTGTCGCAGACCGGGCAGAGGCGGGCCTCCTGCTGTTCCTTGCTGCGACGGAACGCGACCAGGCACTCGGCCGAGCAGAACTTCCTCTTCCGGCTCACGTCGGTGGTGAACTCCTTGTCGCACTGCGGGCAGACCCGTTGCTTGGGCAGGTGCGCGCATCCCTTCTCGCGGCAGGCCGGCGAGCAGTATTTGCGGCGGCTGGTCACCGAGTCGACCGCGAAGCCGGCGCCGCACTCGGGGCAGGTCCGGTCCAACTCGCCTGCGGGGATAGTGGGTTCAAGAGACACGGGCGTTCACTCCCTGGCGAAGCGTCTCGGCGTGGGACTGGTGGTGGCGGAGCCGGTAGGACGGGCCGTCGATGCCGACGACGGTGGCCCGGTGCAGGAGGCGGTCCAGCATCGCCGCGGCGACCGTCGCGTCCCCGAACGCCGAGGCCCAGTCGGCGATGCCGACGTTGGTGCTCAAGATCGTCGAGGACTTCAGATACCTCTGGTTGATCACCTGGAACAGTGCCGAGGCACCGTCCTCGGGCAACGGCAGATAGCCCAGCTCGTCCACGATCAAAAGCCTGGGACCTGCGAAGAAATTCATGCACGACTTCCAGCGGCCCTCAAGTGCGGCCTTGTGGCACTTGGCCGCGAGCTCGGCCGCGGTGGTGAAGTAGACCCGGTGGCCGGCGTCGACCGCGGCCCGGCCGAGCGCGACCGACAGCATCGTCTTGCCGACGCCGGGCGGGCCGACGAACAGTGCGTTTGACGCGTCGTCCAGGAACCGCAGGGTGGCCAGGTCGCGGATCAGCTTCTCGTCGACGCCGGGCTGGGCGGAGAAGTCGAAGTCCGACAATGTCCAGGGCTCGGGCAGGCAGGCGAACCGCTCCCGCGCGGCCAGGCGGCGGGCCTCGGTGGCCTCGACTTCGATCTCCAGCAGCCGCTCCAGTGCGGCCGTCATCGACAGGTTCTCGCCGCGGGCCTGGTCCAGCACCCGCGGCAGGGCCTCGAACGCGTCGTTGAGCTTCAGGTAGGAAAGGTGGGCCCGCAGCTGCGCATAGCGGCGTGCTTCACTCATCTGGGCTGGTGACGTGCTCACTTGCCGGGTTCCTCCTCGGGTGTGGGTGCGGTCCGCAGCCGGTCGGCCACGGCAGCATAGGTGTCGAGGTTGATCACGACCCGCTCGGCCGTGCTGCCCCGGGTGACCGCTTGTGCACGCAGTCGCTCGGCCTCCGCGAGTGCTGCGGGCGACAGCGGGCGGCGGGTCTTGGTCTTGCACGGTGCCCGGTCGCTGACCTGGGCGAGGACTGCCCGCTCCACCGTGAACACCCAGCCCCTCCGACGAGGCCCAACCCTTGCTCACGCAGACTTGCCGCCCACCACCCTGCTCATCCCGACACGCCGACCCACACCACCCGAAGGGTGGGGAACCAACACCAGCACGTTTAGCCCACTCACCAGCAGCACCTGAGGAATTTCAAGCAGCGTCATCAGCGGCCCATCCGTGCCACGGCCCGGGCCATGTCGTGCCGGTCCAGTGGGACGCCCGGACGGTCGAGCAGCAGGTGGTGCTCGGTGCGGTTGGCGGTGTGGGTGTCGAGGAGCTCGGCGACCATGGTCGGCAGCGGCAGGATTCGCTCCTTGACCGTCAGCGGTACCAGGACCGGATTGCCTCGGCGACGTCGCGTACGTCTGCCTGTCCGTTCCGGATGCGGCCGGCCAGCTCAACGGCCTGCTTCGGTTCCGCAGTGACGATCACCCCGGAGGCGCTCAGGTAGGAGGCCGCGACAACGGCGGCGAAGTGCTCGTTGCCAAACTCCAGCGCCGGCACCCGAACCAGCTGATGCATGAGAGCGGCCGCACGCTGGTTGACGCCTCCGTACACCGGCACGTCCATGACCTCATCGACATGCCGGGCAACGGCTGCTGCCAGCGAGCCAAAATCGGTGATGTCAGGATCCCGGGGCAGGAACTGGTGGGCGATGTCCAGTAGCCATGCCCGGTCGACGCGCAGGATCATGCCGCGTTCGCCGGCTTGCTGTTGCTCTGCGGATACGGACCGAACTCAGCCTCGAATGCAGGACCCCAGGCCTGGGAGAAGTGGGCGGCTGCGGTGAGGAACCGCGCGCGGCGCTCATCGGCTTCCTCGGCGAGGACCTTGCGCGCGTAGTCCGGAAGGGTCATGCCAGCGGCCTCGGCGCGCTGCTCTAGCGCTTCGTGGGCCTCGTCATCGAGTCGGACGTTCAGCTGCTTCATGGAGGCAGCGTAGCGGTACGTACAGACCGCTACAAGGCCCGGTCGTGTCGCCATCACTCGTCATGCGCTCGCTTCGCCAGCCAGTGTGGGACCGACCTGTTCGAGCATGCGTGGTCCGGCAAGGAGATCGGGCAGGCCCACTACGCCCGATCCCGGGAGCTGTAGCCAGCAGCAACCCGAGACCAAGTTTTAGGGTGCACACTCCAACTCTGCCGCACGCCAACGAGGCTGCCCTCGACGCGCCGGTACAGCCGGTCCACTGAGGCTCAGCTGTTGGTCTGGTGGCGTGCGGCGTACCGGGCAGCCGACCCGAGACGGACCGGCCCTCTGGGGCCAGACGTGTGCGGGCGCCTTTGCTGGCCGACACCGCAACGACGACTCCTTCGAGACCAGGGACCGGGTGGCCGAGCTCGGCCACCCCGAACCTACCCGAGCCTGGCGGCGTCGTCCCAGGCCTCGGCGTCGCGGCGTGCCCATCCTCCCCGTCGACGTCCAGCACTCCGCCGCCACCTACCGCACCGAGCAACTGCCCGACGGCCGCCTCGGACTCCGTGTCTCACTCGCCGACGTCCACGGCATCACCACCGAGATCGCCGAACGCACCGCCGCCGAGGCCCCCTACAGCGACATCCCCGACTTCTGGACGCGCGCCCGCCCCACCCACCCGATCGCCGAACGCCTCGCCCGCATCGGCGCCCTCGACACCCTCGCCCCCGACACCCACCCCCCGCGAGCTGCTCCTGCAGATCGACGAGCTCCACCGCCAGCACCGCACCACGGCGATCCCCACTGGCCCGACGGGGGAGTAGCCGACCGCAGGACGCCGGGCTCCGCTCGGGCCGCACGCGCAGCTCCGGCGGAAAGGCGGTCCAGGACGGCTCCGCGGGCGGATTTCAGTGCGGCGCCGGTTGCGGGTTCAGCGCATTGTTGACGGTGCAGCCGCCCTCTCCGGGCATCCGCTGCATCCGGGGCGGTGCCCAGACGTCGTTGACGCCGGGGCTCACGCGGGCAAGAAGGCAGTCCTGCGGGTCGAAGCCGTTGCCCTCTACCGCCAGGAGAACGCCGACCCGTCCGCCGTCCGCCTTCACCTCGGCATGGATCGCCGGGTGCAGGTCCAGGGCGGCGAGCGTACGGCGTACCTCGGCCTCGTCCACCCGGCCGCCCTCCGGTACCCATGGAAGCTTTGCGCGCAGCTCCTCGTACGGCAGCCGGGGCGGTTCGGGTGGTGGGGCGAAGGCCAGCGGAGGGCTGTCCGGGCAGTCCACGTCGCGGGGATTTTCGCGCCACTCCGACTTCGGCGACACCCGGACCGCGAAACAGCGCCGCACGGTGACCTCCTTGGGGTCGAGCCCCCCGCTGGTCGCCGAACCGGACGTGCGGACGACCACGTCGATGCCGTCCCCGTCGTGTGTCGAGGTACCCGTCAGCCGCAGTACCTCCACCCCGTTGATGCCAGTAGCGGCGCGGCCGACCTCCTCCGCCGTGCGCGGGCGCTGGCCGTAGAGCTGCTGGCCCGCCTTCCTGGCCACCTCCCGTGCGGCGTCCGTCGCCTCGTCCTCGGAGGACGGCACCACCCCACAGCCGGCGGTGAACAGCAGCAGCGAGGCGAGCAGGAGCAGTCGGCGTGTCATGCGTCCAGCCTTCCGGCACCGCGCCCAGCGGGCATCGGCCCGCGTACTCAGGGCGGCATGGGTACATGGGTGCTCGTACTCAGACGGTGCGGCGACGGTTCCGCCGGCTGAGCCCAGCGGGCGGCTGCGGAGCCAGGTAGGTCATCCCCGCGTCACCGCTGAGACACATTCCCGTGTCAGGAGAACCCCGGGAGCGCAGGATGACCGGCCGCACGATCCTCCACCTGCGTCTGAACCGGCCGCCGCTGGCGCTGTACGGGGAGCTCTTCGGCGTGCTCGCAGACATCACCCCCGTCGTACAGGCCCTGCCCCCGGAGGCCGCGGTCCTCGATGTCACCGGTGCCCTCGCCTACTTCCAGCGCGACGCCGCCGGCATCGCCGACCTGCTCGCCACCCGCCTGCTCGCCCGCTACGGCCTGACCGCCGCGATCGGCGCCGGGCCCACACGAAGCCAGTGGGTTCGTCGATTCCCGCAGCAGATTGAGCAGAGACCCGATGGCCAGTTGCATCCGGAAGTGGGGTTCAAGCGTCGGGTTCGCGGCAGGGGGTGCTCCCGGCCTCGGAGGTCAGCACCGGGTCGGTCGCATGGCCGATCCGTGGACGCTGGAGTCGGGGGGTGGCCGTGGTGACGGGGTGGCGTGGGCAGCAGGTGCTTCATGTCCGCTGCTGCGGCTTCCCCGGCCCGGACGAGTACGGGTGCTTCCTCGGTGCACTGGTGGGATCTCGCCGGTGGTGCAGGCCCTGCCGCCGGGAGCGGCCCTGGTGGATTTGCGGGGAGCACAGGGCTACTTCAACCGGTCGCCTGAGGAGTTGGCGGAGCTGCTGCGTCTGCGGGTGGTCGCGCTCCTGGGCCGGGACGTGCGGATCGGCGTGGCGGGCACGCGGGCGGCCGCGGCGATGGCCTCGGCCCGGGTGCCCGGCTCCGGCGGCGTGCTGCTGGTGGAGCCCGGCCATGAGCGGTGGTTCATGGAACCGCTCCCGGTAGGGGCGCTGGATGGGATCGGCCCGAAGCATGCGGCCACGTTGGAACGGTTCGGGCTAACCACCGTCGGGCAGCTGGCGGCGACTCCGTCGGCGACGGTCGAGCGGATCCTGGGGCGGAAAGCGGGCCGGGTGGCGACGGAGCGCGCCTGCGGGCTGGACATGCGCCGGGTGGTGCCGGCGGACCTTCCGGCGAGCGCGTCGGTGCGCCACCGCTTCGACCGGGACGAGCTCGACGGCCCGGTGGTGCGGGCCGCCCTGCTCCAGTTGCCGGTCGAACTAGGTGGACGTCAAACGTCAAGCTTGACGCACGACTGTTCGTGCGAGAGTTGCTTGGCCCCCAACTCGGACTGGGTGTTCCAGGTGGGTGTTGTCGATTGTTGCCGTGATGGTGGATGGGTTGCCGAGGAGATCGCCCATGTCGACGGTGAGGCGGTCCGTGCCGAATCGGGCCATGTGCGCGGCCAGGCAGGCTGTGCTGTTGGCGTTGGCGATGTCCTCGGGGACGCCGATCGACGGGGCGAACATCCGAGCGGCTGCCCGGCCGTGCCGGTCCGGGATCGAGTAGGCGTAGCAGCCCAACAGGCCGTAGCGGTCGCAGGCGGCACGTAGCAGGGCGAAGTCTGGGGAGAGGTCGGCCAACGCGGCGCGCGATCGGACTGGCAGGAGAAGCCTCGGCCGCCCGTTCGAGGCCACGCAGGCGTTGCCGACGACGGCTTCGTCAGCCAGGCCGAGGCCGGCTGTGACCGCCCTTAGCTCGGGTGCCTGGACGACGCGCAGGTTCACCGGGCCCGGGTCGAACGACGCTGTCACGCTGTCGCGGTTTCGGATGGCCCGGCCTTCGAAGCTGCGGCTCGTCGTACACAGCACGGCGTGGTGGTCGCTGCCGCCTTCGCGTATCGCGAGCAGCGCCAGGGCCGCGACGGTGCCGTGGCCGCAGGCAGGCAGTTCGCCTTCGGCGGTGAAGAACCGGAGCGAGTACGAGGGACGGCCGCGCTCAACTCCGGTGGCGCGGATGAAGACGGCGTGCGAAGTGCCCAGTTCCCCGGGAATGCGGCATCGCTCCTCGTCGGTGAACGACGCTTCGTCGAGAACAGCGGTCGGGCTGCCGCCCCGGCCCTGCCGCTGACACGCGTCGATGACCACTACCTCGGGCATGGCACCGGGTCGGTCGTCAGCAGCATCGTCAGGTCCAGCGCGGGCGCGCTGTGCGTCAACGCGCCGACCGAGATGAGGTCGACTCCCGTCTCGGCGATGGCGCGGACGCTGTCCAGACGGACGGTGCCCGAGGCCTCCAGCAGGATCCGGGAGGCCTCGGCACGCTCGGCCCGGAATTTCACGACCATTTCGATGTCGGCCACCGGCATGTTGTCGAGCATGATCCAGCGGGCCCCGGCATCGAGGGCCTCAACGGCCTGCGCCACGGTCTGCACCTCGACATCGGTCTCCACCTTCTGCCCGGTGCGCGCCATCCCGCGCCGGACCGCGTCGATCGCGGTGGTCACGCCGCCTGCCGCGGCGATGTGGTTCTCCTTGAGCAGCACCATCGCCGCGAGGTTGAGCCGGTGGTTGCGGCCGCCGCCGACGGTCACCGCGTACTTGTCCAGGGCGCGCAGGCCCGGCGCCGTCTTGCGGGTGTCCAGGATGCGCGCCTGGGTCCCGGCCACGGCCTGGACGTAGCGGTCGGTGAGCGTCGCGATGCCGCACATGCGCTGCAGGAAGTTCAGCGCCGTACGCTCCCCGGTGATCAGGCTGCGCGCCGAGCCGGACAGGCGCACCAGGACATCGTCGCCGGTCAGCCGGGCGCCGTCGGGGACGAGCGCTTCCACTGTGACCTCGGGGTCGACCTGGGCGAAGACCTCGGCGACCACGGGGAGACCGCCGGCGATGCCGCATTGCCGGGCGCGGATCTCGGCCACGGCCGCCAGGCCTTCGGGAACGCTCCACGCGGTGGTGATGTCCTGGCCCGACTCGTCCTCGGCCAGGGCAGCGGCGACGGCGGTTCGCGCCGCCTGTGAGGGGAACTCTGTCATGGTCCGTGGTCTCCAGTCCTGTGGTTACGGGCCGAACATCTGAGGTGTCCCGCGCGCGGACCGCTGTCAGAACCGGTTGCGCCGGCCGTAGCCGGCACCCTCGGCGGCAGTGGGCGGGGCGTCGGCAAGCTCGGCAGCCCACCGCTGCGACCACTCGGTGACCCGAACTCAGGGCCTCGCGGGTGTCGTGGCCGAGCGGGGTGAGGGTGTAGCTGCCGTTGCACAGCACCTCGGCGAGTCGAGCCTCTTGGAGCTCTGTGAGCCCTCAGTGAGGATCCGACTGGACCTCGGTCAGTCGATGCCTTCGACGATGCGGAAGTCGCGCTCGACGCCGTCGGAGAGGGCGACCAGCGCCTCCTGGTAGGCCGCACTCTCGCGCGCCGCGACGGCCTGCTCGAAGCTGTCGAACTCGATCAGGACAGTGCGCTCGGCAAGTCCGGCGTCATGCGCCACGACCCGACCGCCACGGGCGAAGGTCCGGCCGCCCCCGGCCTTGACGGCCGGACCGGCCAGCTTGTTGTAAGCAGCCAGCTTCTCAGGGTCTGAAATGGTGCGGTAGACGCTGACCCAGTAGCCCTTGGGCATGGAACCTCCAGTGTTGGGATGAGTGCATCTGACTTACGGGTTGGTCTCGGACGAGCGTCGGAGGGCGAGAGCGAGGCTTGTCGGCGTCGTGATCGCCATGGCGCCGATGCCGACCAGCGCCGCGGTGGTGTAGGCGCTGTCGTCGGGGAAGAGGTGGCCGGGGCCGGTGCCCGCGGCGAGGATCAGGCCGCCGATGGCGCTGCCCAGGGAGTACCCGACGCTGCGGACGACGTAGTTGAAGCTCATGGCGCTCGACGTCTCGCTCTTGGGGGTGACGGCCAGGATGACACCGGGCATGGCGGCCGAGAAGCCGCCGACGCCGAAGCCCAGCACGCCCATGGCCGCGAGCAGTTCGGCCAGGTTGGACCGGGCGGTGGCGAACAGGACGAACCCGCCGCCGACGATGGCGGCGCTGCCGGCCAGGAGCAGGGGGCCGTCGATCCGTTCGCGGACCCGCGGCGTGAGCTTGCCGGCGACGAACCCCAGCACCGAGAACGGGATGAGGACCAGCCCGGCGACGAAGGTCGTCAGCCCGAAGCCGTAGCCGGCGCCGTGCGGCGTCTGCGCGTACCGGGTGATGAGCGTGAGCAGGAGGTACATGCCGATCCCGCCGACGAACATGGCGAGGTTCGCCCCGGCGACCGCCGGGTGCCGCACCGCCCGCACATCGACCAGGGGCGTCGTGGTTCGCAGTTCGGAAACGGTCCAGACGCAGAGCAGGAGTACGGCGGCGACGGCAAGGGTCACCGCCACGGCGAGGTGTCGGCTCCACAGGCTCCTCTCGCCGGCCAGGAACAGGACGAGGAGCAGTCCACCCGCCAGGACGAGCGCACCGGCCACGTTCACGTGGGCGGAGCGGCCTTCGGGGGCTTCGGGCATGGAGCGCCACGCGGTCACGAAGGCGATGGCGGTGACGAGCAGGCCGAGGCCGTAGGCGGCCCGCAGTCCGCCGAGCTCGGCGAGCAGTGCGGCCAGCGGGTAGCCGACTCCGGCTCCGATGATGGAGACCACTGAGATCAGGGCGATCGTGGCCGCGCTGCGCTCCTCGGGAAGATGGTCGCGGGCCACGCCCATCATCAGCGCCGTGAGACCGAGTCCGACGCCTTGGGCCGCTCTGCCCACGAGCAGCCAGGCGAACGGCAGCGGCAGCACGGTGAGCGCGCTGCCGACGACGACGACCGCCGGCGTGGCGAGAATCGTGGCCCGCCGGTGCGGACCGGCTCCGAGCCGGCCCAGGACCGGCGTGGCGACGGCGCCGCTGAGTAGCGCGACGGTCAGCGTCCACTGCGCGCTGTCGAGGGAGACGTGGAACGTGGTCGCCACGCTGGTGATGAGCGGCGTCCCGAGGCTGGCGACCGCCGCCACGACCAGGGCGATGAACATCAGGGCGGGGACCAGCAGACGTGCCTCGGAACGTATCAGGGCAGTGCTCATGGGCTGGTCATGAGCCTGGGCCGCGGTCACCGGTCCGACTCCTCTCGGGCGTGGCTTTCGAGCTCCGCCAGATGCAGCAGCGCCGGAAGGGCTGCTGCCAAGGCCTCGACCTCGTCACCGGTGAGTTCGTCGATCAACCGCGCGTACGCGTCGACGCCCGCCTGGCGTCGCGTCCGGACGTACGACGCGCCGGCCTCGGTCAGGCACACCAGCGTGACCCGCTTGTCGGACGGATCGCCCTTCCGCTCGACCAGCCCGGATTCCTCCATCACCCGGACCAGGACGGTCATCGCGGGCTGGGTGACGCCCTCGACCACCGCCAGATCGGTGATCCGTCGCGGGCCGGTCTTGTCCAGGGTGGCCAAGGTGGCGGCGGACGTCAGGCTCATGTCGCGGGGAAGGCGTCTCACGGCCCTGGTGGCCAGACCGTAGAGGGCTGACCCGATGGCATCGGAAGCGCCGTGCGCGGCGTCTCGGCGACTCACGCCTGAAGCATAGCAGCTTTATATGAACCATTTATGCATCTCCCGATCAGGGTTCGGCCGCGGTGCGGCCCTCGACCTGCTCCAGCAGCCCGGCACCGCCGACCAGGTCAACCAGCCCGACATGCCACCGGTCGGCGACGACTTCCCAGATCTCACCGCCGTCGGGCGCCTCGACCAGGCGGAACTTCGCCTTCCCGCGTCGGGTCTCGTCGATCCCCAGGTGCGTCACCGGCGGCGTGTCCTTCGGCAGCGCAGCCTCGGCCGCGGCCGTGAACGCGGTGTTCGCCACCGGCCACGACACCTCGAAGTCGCGCGCGGCCTGCACCACCCTTCTTCCGCGGTCGGCGACCGCTTCCCCGACCGAGGTACGCAGCCGCGACGTCAACCGCGACCGCGGTGGGATCGACGGCAGCGCCTCGGTGAACGTCTTGCGCCGGCACTGCTCGTTGACGCACCGGCATCGGCGCTTGGTCCAGGTCAGACCGGTTCGCCGCCCGGCCACGGGCAGGTCCCGCGGACGAGTGCGTACCCAGGAGTGCGGCCGCCCGGACCGCACCCCACAGTCGGGGCAGCATCGGGCCTGCTCATCGCAGGTGACCAGGGCCTGCATCGGAATGTCGTCGGCGCCGACCTCGACGCCGACCACCTCCACCCCGACCAAGCCGAACAGCCGCGTCGTATCGTTGGACAAGCCCGTGGCCCTTCACGTGATCCTTCAAGCGTCGCAACTCGAAGAATCACAGAGCGTCACGGGCGTTCTGCACCCGTCAAGACCCTGACAGCGGACCGTGGCCACCGGGCACGGTTAAGTTCGAAGACCCGGCATGGGCGGCGCCCTTCGCACTCGGGGGCGAAAGGCGTCGATTCCGGGCCCGCCCGCGAATCCAAGGTCATGACGCACCATCACCTGGTGGCATCAGGCTGTTACCGGACATGATCACGCTGGCCCGCGCCGCTCCCGCAGCTGCGGTCCTTGATCCCGTCGGTCACGGTGGCGGTCCAGCAGGGTGGGCGGTGTTGATGTAGCGCATGGCCGTGCCGGGGGAGATGTCGAAGAGGCGGACCAGGTCGAGGGGGTCGGCGCTGTGGCGGGCCTCGTCGAGGTAGACGGTGTGGTCGAGCCGGCCGGGGCGTCGGATCGTGAGCCGGCCGCGGGTGGGGTCGAGGTGCTCGGTCAGCAGGTGGCGCTGGGTGTGGGAGCCGAGTGCGTGGACGGCGGCCAGCGCCGCGGACAGGCGGGTGCGCGGGTCGGGCAGGCGGTTGAGCAGCCCGGTGAGCCGGTCCGGGGGCAGCGCGGCGGGCAGCGGCCGGGTGCGCATGCAGGCCGAGGCCACCCCGCGGCTGCGCGATGGCCGAGCCGTTCACGTTCGTCGTCGATGCCGACGGGGTGCTGCGACTGGCTCCGCGCCGCAGCGAGCACGTGGTGTGCGCCGGCGGCGAAGCGGTGCTGAGTGCCGGCGAGATGAGCTTCCGTGAGGAGCCCGGGCAGTGGACGGTCGAGGAGGTCAGCAACCAGTCGACCGGCTACTGCCCGGACGTCAGCTCGTGGCCGGCCGTGGCCAAGGCCCTGGACCGGATCGGGATCGCGCGCCCGTCCGGCTTCACGCACGAGGTGGTCTTCCGCGGCTGCCGCTCCTGCCGGGAGCTCAACATCGTGCGGGAGGAGGACTTCATCTGCGTTTTCTGCGGCGAGGACCTGCCGCGGCGGTGGAACGTGACCGAGCGGGATCGCTAGGCGCACGGCGGCTTGTCGCCAGGGTTCTTGGAGCGTTTGTTCGGCCGGTAGCTGGGTCCGTTCATGACCACCTTGCTTCCGGTTGTTGGTCTGTGCGGGCCCTCACCGCGCGACCCGTAGCGCGGATGGGACGCTGCCATCGTGCGGGTGATCGAGCGCTGTCCCAAGAGGGCTACAGGTGCAGACCGCGGCGAACAACAGCGTTGCCCTGAACGTCACGGGGTGCAGAAGACGGTGTGGTTGCCGGAGTCGTATCCGTTGCTGTACTCGTGGTAGTCGAACAGTTGGTTGACGTGGCAGCCGTTGTAGTCGAACTTCAGGTAGATCGAGAACCCCTTCGGGCTGGCCGCGGGCCAGTCGATATTGATCGCGCGGGTCTGGATGTAGGGGGTGTTCCCGTTCGGGACGCCGGAGATGGAATCGCGGTGTTGGCCGATCTCGTCCCAGGTATCCAGAGAGACGTTCCAGCCGCTCCCGCCGTAGCCGCCGACCTGGACGTTCATGTACGCCTGGAAGAACCGGCACGTACCGCCGAGGTAGCTCACCCTGCCGCCGCCGAGCCCGACGTTTCCGCTCTGCCCCGGCATCGGGCCCCAGACGTTAAGCCCGCCGAAGTCGTACTCGGGGCAGTCACTGGCCTGGGCCGATGACACCGGGCCCAGGACGACGACGCCGGCGAGCAGGGGGAGCGCCGCCAGAGCAGCCTTCAGCTTGTTACTGATCGCCATGTTGAATCGCTTTCTGAAGTCGGGAGTGCCGAGAGGGAGGTCAGTGGCGGTGATGTAGCGGTAGTGGTGGTGGTCGGCGAGGCACGTGCGGATGACTGGGGGCCGTCGTAGCCCGACTCGGTCCTCCCATGCGTGGCCACGGGCCGGGCTGTGAGGCCCGGCACGAAGCCAGTCGGCGCAGACAATGGCTCACCCCTTCTCCACGAGCGGGAAAGCGCGAGACGCACCCCGCCCAGGTCGGTGCCCAGCCCCCGTCCGCCACGTGATGGCTGTAGGTAAGGGCGTTGAGGCGTGGCTCATCCTTCAGTGAGCGTGGCTTTGATGACCAGGCAGAAGGCGCTGGCAGAAACATCGGCAGTTTCCGCAGAAGCCGCCCTGTGGTGTACTCGCCAAGGACAGGCAGGACGATCATGCGGGGGCAGGGTGGACGGGAAGAGACTTGGCGCGGTGCTCCGCGCCCGGCCCATCAAAACAGGACTGAGAAGCCGTTGTCTTATCGGGCGTGATCGGCTTGTTTCCGCAGGCCAGGCATAGAGTCCGTGGCGGCGCGGCAGGGTTGGTCCATCGGGTTGTCTCGCGGTGGAGGTGCCGGGGTGGCGTCGGTGATGGGATTGCTGGAGGAGCGGGAGTTGGCCGCTCGGCAGCGGGTGGAGTCGTTGCGCGAGGAAGTGGACCGGATCGTGGCCGAGTTGCGGGACGCGGAGACGGACTGGGAGCGATGGACGATCGCCCGGGAAAGGGTCGACCGGGTCCTGGCGGAATCGCAGGGGCAGCAGGCCGCGGAGACAGCTCCCGCGTCCGGGGCGGCGCCGGGCCGTTCGGTCGTGCCGGTGTGGCGGTCCGGGCTCGCGCCGAGCGTGCTGGCGGTGGAGTATCAGCGCATCGTCAATCTGCTGGCTGATCGGCAGCATGCCGGCGAAGGCGGATCGATGAGCTGTCAGGAGATCGCGGCCGCGCTGGGGCTGGAGCTGGCCCCGGCAAAGATCGAGGGTGCGGTGCGGTCTCGCGCCAAACGCCTGGTGGCCAGGGGTTGGCTGGCCGAGGACACGCCGGGCCGGTTCAGCTGGACCGGCGGGCCAGGCGGCGGCTCATGACCATGGTCATCGACCACAGCAGCATCGCCTCGGCGGTGTCGGTGCGGGTTTCGTAGTCCCGGGCCAGGCGGCGTGAGCGCATCAGCCACGCGAATGTCCGTTCCACCAGCCACCTCTTCGGCAGCACCTTGAAGCCCGCAGTGTCGTGGTTGCGTTTGACCACCGTCAACGCGATGCGCCAAGCCTTCGCGGCGATGTCGACCAGGCTTCCGGTGTAGCCGCCGTCGGCCCACACGAGCGTCAGCCGGAAGTACCGTGCCCGCAGCCGGGCCAGCAGGCTCGCACCCGCCTCTCGGTCGGTGACGTTCGCGGCGGTGACCAGCACGGCCAGCAGCAGCCCGAGGCAGTCCACCACGATGTGCCTCTTGCGGCCCGGCACCATCTTCCCGCCGTCGTATCCGCGCGTTGCGGCCGGCACCGACGCGGCGGCCCGCACCGACTGCGAGTCGATGATCCCCGCCGTCGGCTCCGGATCCCGGCCCTCGGCCCGCCGAACCTTGTCGCGCAGCCGGTCGTGCAGCTCCTTGATCAGGCCCTTGTCGCGCCAGCGTCGGTAGAAGGCGTAGACCCGGTCCCAAGCGGGGAAGTCCGCCGGCATCGCCCGCCATTTGATGCCGTTGTCGACCAGATACCGCACGGCATCCAGCATCTGTCGGTGGCAATAGCCCTCCGGCTGGCCGCCCCGCCCCTCCAGCCACCCCGGCACCGGCAGCGATGCCCGGACCACGGCCCACTCCGTGTCCGTCATGTCCGACGGATACCGCGGCCGGCGCTCTGGCCGATCAGCCGCGTTCCCGTACACATGCGCGAGGCAATCACACAACGACACGCGGGAGTTGGACGCAACCAGCACGCGCACGACAGACTGCAACACCAGGGCCTCCTGCTTTTTGCTCACGGACTCGACACCCTTGAGCTGTGCAGGAGGCCCTACCTTCATGCGCCAACCGCTCGACGATCACCCAATCGGGACTTCCGTTCGATCGACAAGTTCCTTGATCGGTACGACAACGGCTTCTGAGCTATCAGCGGCACACCAGGTGTGACATGTCGATGGATAGGACCCGCTGGACGGTTTCGAGCCCAGGGTCGACCGCCGTGTGCTGCAGGCCGCCCTGCCGGCCCCGATTCCAGGGGACCGGCAGGGCGGCCTGTTCCTGGTCAGTCCCGCCGGGCGCCCTGGATGATCCGGTCGATGACGGCTGCGGCCTGTTCCGAGTGACCTCCCAGCCACTTGCCGAGGTGTTCCTGGACGGCCTCTTCGACGCAGGCGCCCACTGCGGCGTTACCCAGCCAGCCGCGCGTGGAGCCCTCGAACTCGGGATGGTCCAGCTTCACCGACACGACTGCTGTCAGACCTTCGCCGATCCGATCGGCGTCAAGGTCGGGATCCGTCGCAGTCAGCAGCCGCCGCTCCCGTGCGTATGCGGTGACTGCGGCCGCTACCCCGTCGCGGAAGCCGCGCTCGTGTGTGCCGCCCTCAGTGGGCCGGCTGTTGGCGAAGCTCCGGACCCGCTCGTCGTGGGAGGCACGCCAACGCAGGGCCACCTCCACCGTCCCCGCCATCCGCGGTTCCTCCCGCTCGAAGCCGATGATGTGCGGATGAACGGGTTCCTCCTTCTGCTCGTCAAGGATGGCCACGAAGTCCCGCGCGCCGTCGGGGTACCGGAACCGCGCCGACCGGGCCTCGCCCGGTCGGCGCTGATCGGTCAGAGAGATCTCCAAGCCCCGGTTCAGCAAAGCCAGTTCCCGGAAACGCTCGGCCAGTCCGTCGAACGAGTACTCCGCGGTTCCGAAGATGTCAGCGTCGGGCCAGAAGGTGATGGTGGTCCCGCTACCGGTCGACGTGCCCGCCTCGGTGAGCGGGGTGACGGCCACCCCACGCGCGTACTCCTGAACCCAGCGGGCTCCCCCACGCCGTACTTCGGCCGTCATCCGGCTCGACAGGGCATTTACGACGAAGGGTCCCACCCCGCAGAAGCCGAGCGTCACGTCGTGGCGGCCGCAGGGCCCCGCCCCGGTCTGCATGCGGGTCAGCAGGGCTTCGAGGCTGGAGATGCCCGTGTCCCCCGCTTCGCCGATGCGGACGCCCCGCCCATCGTTGGCGACACACACGCCGCTGTCGGATGTGAGAGTGACGGCGACGCAGCTGGCGTGGCCGGCGAGGACCTCGTTCACAGCCCGGTTGGCGACCTCGAACACCAGGTGGCGCAGGCCGCGTTCACCGGTCGAGCCGATGTACATCCCAGGCCGCTTCCGGATGGCTTCCCACCCCTCCAGCACCTGGATCTGGCTGGCGTCGTACTTGCTGGCTTCCTCGCTCATGATGTCCCCTCCGATGCTGTCCAGCAGAACTCCTCAGCCTAGGCGAATCTCTGGAAAACACCAGGTCAGACCATGTTTGCCGAGTGCGTAGACGGGCGGGTGAGAGCCTGCCTGGAGACGGTCGATCCCGAGGTCGCAAACTGGCGCCGGATCGCTGCCACGGGCCCGGCGAAGCCGCGTACGACACCGTTTTTGACGGCCCCGAGGTCCCCAATTTCATCAATTTGCGCGTCAGCCCGGGATTCCATGTCTGTCGGCTTCGCCGCCGCACTGATCCGGTCTCTGACCGAGCACCTACGAGGCCGGACGGGGCCGGCGGGGCGTAGTGCCGCTGCCAAACGATGAGCCACACCGGACACCACCATCGGGTCGTGTTCCGGCATGGGGTCAACTATCCGAACGGTTCACGACTGCGCTGCGCGCCGATGTCCTCGGCGCGCTCGGCGTCCTCAAGGTCGCCGCCGCAGACTCCGGCCTCGGCGGCACCCTGACCCTGACAGCTTTCTCAGCCGGCCCGGCCCGTCACTCGAAGCGCGTGGGGTTGCCGGCCCCGTGGCGGATGATGTCCGCTCTGCCGCTGGAGAAGTCGACGACCGTTGTCGGTTCCGTGCCGCAGTCGCCGGAATCCACGACGGCGTCCAGTACGTGGTCGAGTCGCTCCTTGATCTCCCACCCCTGGGTCATCGGTTCGTCCTCGCCGGGGAGGAGCAGGGTGCTGGAGACGAGGGGCTCGCCGAGTTCGGCGAGCAGGGCCTTGGTGACGGTGTGGTCGGGGATCCTGACTCCTACTGTCTTCTTCTTGGGGTGCATCAGGCGGCGTGGGACCTCTTTGGTGGCGGGGAGGATGAAGGTGTAGCTGCCCGGCGTCGCGGCCTTGATGGCGCGGAAGACGTTGTTGTCGATGTGGACGAACTGCCCCAGCTGGGCGAAGTTCTCGCACATCAGGGTGAAGTGGTGGCGGTCGTCGAGACGCCGGATCGACCGGATCCGTTCGAGGCCGTCGTGGTTGCCCATGCGGCAGCCCAGGGCGAAACAGGAGTCGGTCGGGTACGCGATGAGGGCCCCGGAGCGGAGGCTGTCGGCCACGGTGCTGATGGTGCGCGGCTGGGGGGTCTGCGGGTGCACGTCGAAGTACTTCGCCATTGGCCGACCCTACGGGATTCGCGCGACGATGGGCGCGGCGGCGGCGTCCCGCTCCCGGTGCAGTCCTGGAGGAGGGAAGTTGGTCCAAGAGGTGTGTCATGCGTTGTGCGGGGTTGGCGCCGGCGATCCGCTCGCGTCTTGGCGGGCGAGCTGTGCTGTTGGCCGGGCTGCGGCCCGGCTGGCGCGCCCGCCGGATGTCCGCGACGGGGTGTTCGGGCAGCTGTGGGAGGCTGTGCGGGACCGTGAGGTCGGGGCGGTGCGCACCTGGCCGGCACGCGCCGACACGCAGGCCACCCGGGAGCGGGACCGGGCGGAGCACGTCATCGCCACGTGCGCGGAGGAGTTCCTCGAGCACCAGCGGCTCAGGGCTTCATGGGACCGCGAGGCCGAGAGGGCTTATGAGGCCGACGCGAGGAAAGCGCGTCAACTGCGCCACGACCCGCGCACCGAAGGTCTCCGATCCGCCGGGGGTCGCGCATCGGCGGATGCGGGACATCATCGGTGCTCTGCGGCGGCTGGGGAACGAGCTGCCGACCCGCGGCGTGCGGGGCCTGGTGGAATCGCTGTCCATGACGGTGAAGTCCGCAGGCCAGCGGGTGACCCCGGCGCAGCGCGAGGAGGCCGATGAGTGGCTCGCGCGCGGGCGGGGGGCTGCGCGGCGGGGTCGCGAGTGAGGCCGTACCGCAGAGGGCGGCCGACGTCCGTGTTCCCGCCTCCCGGCGCGGTCCGTGGCCGGCGCCCGCCCGGCCGCCCCGCAGGACCGGCCCTGCGACCGCTCACCCGTCGTGGCTGCCTTCAACCTGTGGAGCGAGGCTGCCGATGACGCGCCGCCGGGCACCCTCCGGGTTGCGTGGGGCGTCGGCCTCCAGGACGGGGATACGGATCCGCTCGGCCGCCTGCGACATGCCGGCGGGATCTCGCGGACCATTGCATGACGGCGGTGACCTCTCTGGCGTCGCGGCGTTGGCTCCTCGAACTGCCGACGCCGCGACGGGAATACCGGCCTGGCGGATGCGCTGGCGGCGATACGGATCCGTCTGGCGTGGGGGCGGGTTCAGTCGTTGCGCCCGGTACCGCGATCGGGTGCGCTCATGTCGCCGGTCCGGGGTGTGCCGTCGGCGAGCCCGTAGCGCAGGTACACGGTGCCCTTGGGGCTGGCTGCCGGCGGTTCGAGGAGTGTGACGTTCGTGGGTACCGCGCCAGTGTCGAACACCTTCTTTCCGACGCCGAGCACGATCGGGTGCACCCAGAGGTCGAGACGGTCGAAGAGCTTCTCGCGCAGGAGGGTCTGCACCAGGTTCAGGCTCCCGACGACCTTCACGTGCTCGTGCCGGTCACGGATCTCGCGCACCGCGCCGGCCAGATCCGGGCCGAGCTGCACGGATGGGGCCCAGGAGAGGTCGGGCCTGCCGCGGGAGGCCACGTACTTCGGGACGCTGTTGAAGAGCGTGGCGATCCGGTTGTCCTGGCCGCCCTCCTGGTGCGGCCAGTAGGCGGCGAAGATGTCATATGTGCGCCGGCCGAGCAGGAGGGCGTCGGTGCCCTCGTACGCGGCGCCGATCTGCGCCCCGGCGACATCGTCCAGCAGGGGTGCCTGCCAGCCGCCGAACGGGAACCCCACCGGGTCCTCGTCGGGGCCGCCGGGCGCCTGCCCGACGAGGTCGAGGGTTGCGAACAGCTCGATGTGGATGAGGCCCATGCCTTGCTCCCGATGATTGGTTGGCTCGGTCGGAGGGTTGGACGTGCGGGAACCCGCAAACTCATCGCTGCGACGCCACCGGGTTTCGCCCGGTGCACCGGCGGCGATCCCGTCCCGCGGTCAAGGTCCTTCCGACTCCTTGCAGTAGGGCTCGGCAGGTACGCCGTGCGCCTTGACCCCGGCCCGCATGTCAGATTCGTGGTGGGCCTCGCTGCCGGTAACCGTCAGCATCTTTGGAGGCCACGTCCCGCTCGTCCTCCGGGCCCATTCGGCTGGTGGTTGATCAGTTCCCCGGCTGCTGCCGCCCCGTTCTCCCGCCGGGCACGCCCGGGCCGATGCCGAGCATGCACCCCGGACCGGCGTACCGGTACGGGTGGGTGCGGCTGAAGCATGGCGCTGCCGGGGAAGGGCGGGCCGGGAGTCAGGCCGCTCTACCCAGCCAAGCTCCCCGAAAGCGCCCCCGCACTACCCAACACCACCAACACGCCCACCGAATGATCGGCTACACCACCAAGCGGGACACGACCCACCGGCGGCGAGGCGGACCCGGCGTTCAGGCCCGGTGCGTGGCTGCGCAAGCAGGATAAGGCGCGCACCGACGGCAAGCTGACAGTCCAGCAGACCGCCCTCCTGGACACCCTGCAGACCATCACCACCGACGCCACCGGCAGCTGACCAGCAACGGACCACCACCGGGTCCGGGCCACCGCGCGTCCTGGACCCGCGAGGACCTGGCCGACGAGGAGTACTACGAAGGACGCCCGCGCCTGGGCCAACCTTCCGGCCGGCACCAAGGGCGTCGTCACGCTGGTGCGCCGCTGCCCGACCCCGTGCCCGTACGTCGTCGCGTTCGACTGCGGCCCCGAGTGCGGAGTGCGCGACCTCCAGGTCCAGCGGATCGCCGACACCGCCTGACCTGCACCGCTGTCCACCAGTTGGAATGGCATGAGCGACAGCGAGATGACGCGGCGGAGCCGGTACGTCGACCAGGAGATCTCCGCCGCACGGCCGAGCTGGTTGCCACCGTGACCGCATGACCCGCCGTCATGGCGCCGAAACGGCACGATCGATCGGGCGCCTCCGCCGGTGTCGGCTCCGCCCGGCGCGGTACCGGTCCGACGGAGATCAGCGGGCGGGATGGTCACCCAACCCAAGGCGAAAATGTCGTGCGTCATACCCACCTTTGCGGCCGGTATGCACCCATCGGGGGACCACTTTGGCCGGAGTCGGGCTTCTTCCGCTCGGATGGCCTAACGTTCTTCTCGTCGCTCCTGCGGCAGGCTCCACCACTTCCACACCAGGCCGGAAGGTCCGGCCGAACCGAGTGGGGAGGGGCCCGCTTTATGGGGCGCAACAATCCGAACTGGTACCAGATGCTAGGCCGGTGGCTCCGCCGCAATATGGGGGTCATCAGCGGCGTGGCGACGGTGGTGGGGGTGATCATCGGGATCGTCCGCTGACGGTGCCACCGGCGTCGGGCGGCCCCGAGAGGGACAGGGCGGGAGACCGCTGAGCAGAGATCCCGACACGAAGAAGGCCCCGACCAACTCCCAATTGGTCGGGGCACTTCGTCTTTTGGCGGCCTCCGCGGTCTCACCGTTGGTGAGCACCGCCCGTCGACCCGGCTAGGCTGGGTGCCGCTGACGGTTCAACCGTAGCAGCGGGGGCTCTTGCTGGCCGACGATGGCCCGAACCTCACCCCGGTGCCGTTCGGACGGGCGGCTCCCCGTCGGGCGCCTGGCCCTCGTCGACGTATGCGCCGCGCCCGTACCGGGCCGCCAGGTCGAGTGCCTCCAGCAGCGCCGGCTCCCACCCGGCGGCTGGCAGGTGCCGCACCTCCAATCCGCCTTTGGCGAGCGCGCCGAGCAGCACCTGGTGCCGTACGCCCTCGCCCACGCGGCGGCCTGCAGCTCGCGTACGGCCGGCCTGGCCTTGAGGGTGCGCGAACGCTGCTACTCGAGACTCTTCGCGGCCCGGGCGTCCAACTGTGCCAGCTTGCGCCGGGCTGGGCCTTACCGCGCTGCGGCTTTCGCCTGCTCGCGTGCCGTCCGGGCGGTGGCCGCAGCGGCTTCGAAGTCGGCTTCGGCCGTCTCGAGGGCCGCGCGGGCGCGTTTGACGACGGCCTTGGCCTCCACTGTTATCTGGGGTTGTCAACCTGATCTCGCAGGTCAGCGCAGAATCAGACGTTCTGTCACATGAGGCACGTTCAGGTCTCGCTTACCGACGTCCTTCAGGGTGGTGTCATCTCCCGGGTACCGCTACCCAGAAAGGACCTGACCGTCGTATCGCAGGGCGTCACGATCAAGCCCGGCCTGTCCGTGGGCGGGTACGCCGCTTTCGCCCTGGGCCGCCCGGCCAAGGCGGCGGGCCCGGTGGCCGGGGCGAAGAAGCCCGCGGCGGTGGCGTACACGGGGCGGCTGGACGGCATCGGCGGCAGCTGACCGACCCTGCTGGGCCGGTCCGGGGAGAGGGGGAGGGTGGGCGTTCACCGCGTTGTACGCCGGACGTGGACGGCTGGACGACCTCGGGTGCGGCTGGGCCTGGTCGGCGGTTCACCGTGCGCGCCCGCGGAGAGCATGGAGCACCACCTGTTGAAGCTTCAGTTTACTGACCACCAATGACGCAACCTGATGGTTCATCAGGGCGAATGTAAGGCTCCTCCCGGCAGCTTTGGCCGACTGCCCGGGATCATCTGGCAAGTACGTTGGATGGTTTGCGGGAGGCGGGATGGTGCTGGAGGACCTGCGGGTCCAGAAGTCCCCGCCGGCCCGCGAAATCTCCTGCGACTACCGGCTACGCCTCCGTGTTGCGGTATGTCGTCATGCGACGGGTACCGGCGCTCCCCAACCCAGAACTCAGCCACGCGATCAGCTCTCCCGTTCGCCCAGATCTCGGCCTCTGGCTGTGAGAGAGCAGACGCTAATGCCCGACTCATCACGATCGAGGACGTTCTCCAGGTGCGATCTGATCGTTCGTCTCAAACACGGACGCCATCTCGAAGTCGAGGAATCTGCTCAGGACCACGTCGCTCCCGTCTTTGAACACGACCCGGCAGGCGCACAGCGGGGATCCGTACGCGGCTGTGGAGAAGCCGATCCGCCCGCCCTCGTTCAGCACATCGAAGACACGGTTCCCCCAGCGCCTCCCAAGGAAGAACTGCGCTCGTTCCACCTCGTCAAGGCTGCCAGTCCGGGATGTAACGAGATAGACGAACACGTCGAAGCGCTGCCTCGGCACCTTTGACGGACTGATGACGTGAGCGAGCTGGATCCCGCGCGATTTCTCATTCAACTGGAGGCGGTACTGCTCCCACACAGCCGAAGCCCCAGGGGATTCGGGATCAGGAAGGCCCTCGATATTATGGTTGACCTCGGGTACAGGAACGGGTGCCGCCTCACGGGCCATTTCTGACTGGTAGTGAGGAAGTTCATCGCGCAGCTCGGCCAGCTTGACCGACAACACACCGACTCCGAACTCGAAGCCGCCGCCCTTTTGCAGACGCCGCGCAATCTCGTGAGCGACGACCGTGAGCTGCTTACGGAACGCGACCATGACACCGACGATGAGCAGCACCCACGCGAGAGTCTGCATCAACGGTACGTATGCATTCACGCGCCAACCTTAGCTCCCGCTCCTTCTTGGGGCAGTTACAGCCTCTCCACTCGCGCGCCTCGCCAACATCACTCGGCCCCTGATGCGCACCCGCGCGAACACGGAGACCCGGGCCAGCTCGCCGGGTGGGACCGCAGATGAAGGAGCTGATCACCCACAGCGACCACACCATCCTGCCCCGCCCGATCTACATGCTGCCCATCGGCCTGTCATGGGTGACCTCGTGGTGACCGAGGACGAGCTGCCCGAGGTCACAAACGCGCTGCAGGCTGCCGGCCTGGAGCAGAGCGCGATCCACAAGCACCTGCTCCAGCAGAGCCTGGCGATCTGGTGGACCCACACACATCCACCGGCCACGCTCGCCTAGGAGCGTGTCCCAGTAACCGGAAACTGACCGGGTGATCGTGGTCGCCGAGGTCGGTTGTGGTCGCCCGGCCTGTGCCTGCCGCGCGGGTGGCCGGTCCTGTCTGCCGGGGAAGTGGCCCGAGGGGGTCGGTGGCCCGGGCCGGTCAGGCGGTCGCCGCGGCGAGTCCGGCGGTGCCGACGTGTCGGAAGGCCTTGCGGAAGTTGTGGCAGGCGGCGAGCAAACGCCACTCTCCTCGGGCGCCGTCCTCGCCGCGTAGGAGGAGCTGGCGGCCGTTCTGGCAGGTCATGATCTGCCCGAAGACGGGTTCGACGATGGCCTTGCGGCGGCTGTAGGCCTTCCGTCCGGGCTTGGTCCGCAGCTTGCGGGCCATGCGCTCCTCGGGCGTGGCGTTCTTGGGGATGCGTCCGCGGGGCGCGGGTGGGACCTGCTCGTCGCGGCCGAGCCGGCCGGTGGCCATGAACGTTTCGGTGCCGCAGGCAAGTTGGCGGTCTTTCGCGGCTTCGAGGTTGGTCTCGGAGCAGTATCCGGCGTCGACGAGGGCCTGCTTTGGGGTGGAGGCCGGTGTTGGTGGCGGACTGGTCGAGCATGGCAGTGTAGTTCAGCGCGTCCGAGGCGTTGGTCGTCACGTCGGCGGCGGTGACCACCTGATGCGCCTCGTCCACGACGGCCTGGGCGTTGTAGGCCTGGATGTAGGCACCGTCGCTGTTCTTCATGATCCGCGAGTCGGGGTCGGTGAAGTTGGCCTGGGCCTTCGGCTTCGGGCGGGCCGCCTTGGCGGCCTTCTCGCCGGCGTCGGCGGCGGCCTGCTCGTCGCTGGTGCCGGCACGTGCCTGGCGGCGGCGTTCCTTGGCCTCGGCGTGCTTGCGAGCCTTGTCGGCGGCCTCGGCCTCGATCTGCGCGCGGGCGGCCTGCAGCCGTGCGAGGCGCTTCTCGCGCCGGTCCAGCTCGGCGGGCAGGTCGACCTCCTTGCCGTCGGGGCCGAACCGCTCGTCCTCCGCGGTGTCGGTGGCCTCGGCGTCGGCCAGCAGCGCGGCGGCCTTGGCCTCCAGGTGGGCGATCTCGGCCTCGATACGCTCCTCTTTGTCGACGAGGCGCCCGTAGCTCATGGCCTTGTGCTTGGAGGCGTTGGCCTCCAGTTTCGTGCCGTCCAGGGCGACGCGGCCCATCTTGACCATGCCGGGCCTCTGCGCCAGATGCAGAGACTGGAGGAACAGGTCGGCGAGCGCATCGAGGTGGCGGCGGCGGAACCGGGCGATCGAGCGGAAGTCGGGGGCCTGGTCGGCGGCCAGGAACCGAAACGCAACGTCGTCCACGCAACGGCGCTCGATCGCCCGGGAGGAGCGGACGCCGGTGGTGTAGCCGTAGATCAGCAGGCGCACCATCAGGCGCGGGTCGTAGGGCGGGTAGCCGCGCTTTTCGGTGTAGTCGGCCAGGATCGGCGAGAGGTCGAGCGCCTGGTCGACCAGGTCGGCGACGAACCGGGCCAGGTGGTCCTCGGGCAGCCAGTCGTCCAGCGACGGCGGCAGCAGCAACACCTGGTGCGGGTCGAACGTCCGAAACCGCTTGTCCACCGCCGCCGGACGGGGCTTCGGCCGAGGCGCTACCGGAGTCAGCTTGAACAGACCATCTTCACCAACAGACACAGCTCATCTTCGCGTGCCTGGGAGTCACCGCGCCGGGTGCGGGTGGCCGCGATGCGCGACCCATTCATCGGCGAGGATGGCCATCGTATGCCCGTCGATCCATTCGCCGTTCCAGCACAGTGCGTCACGTCGGGTTCCCTCGTGGATGAACCCGATCTTCTCGTAGACGTGGCGGGCGCGCGGGTTGAAGGCGAAGACCAGCAACTCGATCCGGTGCAGGCCAACGCTTTCGAAGGCGTGGCCGAGGATCAGCCGGCTCGCCTCGGTACCCAGTCCCTGGCCGAAGGACCGGCGGTCGAACAGGCTGATGCGGAATGAACAGGAACGGTTGTGGACATCAAGGTCCGACAGGACGACCTCACCGACGCACACGCCAGTGGTTCGCTCAACCATCGCCAGGTCCAGCCGATCGGGATGCTCGGCGCGGGAGCCGTACCAGCGTTCCAGCGTTTCGAGGCTGAACGTTTCGTGGGTACCGGTCAGCCGATCCGCTTCAGGATCGGCCGCCACTGCGGCCAGCGCGTCGGCCATGCAGACCGGACGCAGAACCACGCGCTCGCCGGTGAGTGTCGGCTTCTCAACGAAGGAAATCTCGGGATGCATGAAAACGATCTTGGCTGGTAGCCGCCCGTCCCCGTCAACACATTTACTGACCCACGCTCCTAGGGCGTGAAGAATGCGCTCGCCACCACCGGCATCCCCCCGGCGACGGCGCCGCCCGCTACGACAGCGCCGTCCACGCCATGCGAGCGGGCAAGAGTTTCGACCGAAACGTTTGCAGGCCACCGTGCCGTACTTGCCTCACGAACCCTCAGATATCCGTAAGGCACGCGGGCAAACTGGCCTTGTCCCTCACATGTCTGAACCCTCTGGGCAACCCCAGATAACGCCCGCGTCATGTTCGGCGACCTCGGCATGACGGTCGAGCTCCTAGGCCTGGTCTTCGGTGGTCCAGGCGTCTTCCTCGGCGTCGGCCGTCTCGTTCCGCAGCCGGTCGGCGTCGAGACGAAGCTGCTCCAGTAGCTCGGACTGCCTTGGGGCCGCCCGGGGCGGCTTCTTCTGGGGGGTGGGGCCGCTCCGGGGCGGCGGCCACGGCCGCCGTGCTAGTTCGGCCGACGGGGGCGGCCGGGAAGATGGGGGAGGAGACGGGGTGAAGCGTAGTGGTCAGCCGCCCGCGGTGAGGTCGCGGGCGGCCTGGTCGTCGGCGAGGGCGGCCTGGAGCGTCTCGGCGAGCTCCTGGTCGGGGCCGTCGCCGATCTGGTGCCCGGCCGCCCGGGTGTCCTCACGGGCCTGGGCCACCAGCGCCGCGACGAGCTGGCGGCGCTGGGCGAGAAGCTCGCGGAGCTGGTCACCGGAGAGCTGCTCCTGGGCCTGGCGCAGGGAGCGGCCGAGGTTGGTGAACGCGGACATCTGCTCGGGGTGCCGGCGGGTGAGCTGGTTGGCCATCCAGGCGGCCGTGGGCGGTTTGCGCAGGGCGCGGGCCTGTAGGGCGAGCCCGCGGTCCCCGGCCTTTCTGGCCCGGGTCCCGACGTTGGTCGGGACCCGGGCCGCCAGGGCATGTTCGCGCAGCAGCTGCATCGCCCGCTCCCCGCAGTCGCTCACGGGCTGGTGGCCGATGACCTGGTCCGTCGACAGGCGAGCCGACGGACTGTCGCGGAAGGGTGATTCTTGACGGTGGCGATGGCGTCCTGGACGTCCTCGTTGAGGATCGTGGTGTCGGCGAGGGCCTGAGCGACCGCCTGGGGGATCACGACGGACGTGTCGCTGGCCGCGCGGCGCAGTCCGGCACGGGCGTCCAGATCGGGTGTCTCTTGTTTGGCGCGGGATGCGATCTCGTAGGCGGCTTCGATCCGCACCCTGTGGTGCGGATCGGACAGCAGGGCGAGAAGGAGCGGGGTGTCCTCGGGCCGGTGCAAAAGGTGAATCAAGAAGACTGCGTCGGCCCGTTGTTGCCAGTTTCCGGTTAGCAGCCGGGCGCGCCAGGCCGCTTGCTGTTCGGGGGTCAGCAGGCCAAGTGCGGTGGCCAGCCACGATTCGGCGCCGCCGACTTCGGTGAATCCGGATGGCGGCCCAGCAGGCGGGGTAGCGCTGTCGACCGCGCGTCGCAGTGCGGTGGCGAGGTCTTCGCGTACCTGATCCGGGATCTGTTCGGTGTTCCGGGAGAGGAGAAGGCAGACCCCTCGTTTGTAGTCGCCAGGTGCCTCGGGATGGCCCACCAGCTCGACGATCTCATCCCAGCGGGCGTGCTGCGGGTACGCGATGTTGAGGACGGCCAGGGCGCGCGCGTCGTCGATCGTGCGCATCCGCCACTGGCCCTGGTCGAGACCGGTCAGCAGTGCGCGGATCTCCTGCGTCAGGCGCGAGATTGCATGCTGGCCGACATCTGCGCCAAGGGTGGTGACCTCTCCCACGGCGGCCAGCGCGGCGAAGTCGCCCGCCTTGATCTGCTCAATCAGCGCTGTTCGCGCCTCGGAGTCCGTGTGGGCGATCCGGCCGAGCATCGCGACGCAGATCCCGTTCAGCTCGCCGGTGTGCCGTAGGGCGGCCTTGCGCCACTCGTCCCGGGCGGAGGGCGCGTGGAAGACGTCGTCGGCAAGGCGGAAGATCAGCTGGACCACAGGCTGGGCCAAGGCGGGCCGGGCCCACGGAGCCCGTGCTACGAGCAGGTCGCGCACCTGCTCGTGGACGGTGGTGGTCGCCGCTTCAAGGACGCCGCCGAGGGCGAGCAGGGCATGGTGCGCGACGTCCGTGTTTGCCGACACGCTCGGCGGGATCTGCACGCCCCCGTTGAACAGGGCCGTGCAGTGGGCCGCTGCGGCGTCGGCAGCCGGAGCCTCAAGAAGGTCGCCTGCGTGCTCCCACAGTTCAAGATGAGCGCGGAATGCCCGCACCGACCATGATTGCGCCACCACCGACCGGACCGTGCGCACCACCGGGGCGACCGGCCCCAGCCGCCGCAGTTGCTGCACCGCCTTGGTCAGCGCCGAGACGTCGCCGCTGATCCGCAACAGGCCCAGGGCGTTACCGCTCTCTTCGTCTCCCTGGCCGTCCTGATCCTGCTCGGCGTCGAGCAGGATTTGTCGGGCTAGCAGACTGGTGCAGGCCCGCCAAGCCCCAACATGGGCAGAAAGGTTGGCGGTCCACCGGGCGGCCTCGAGTTCGTTGTAGACAGGATTGCCTTGGCCGAGACCGATACTGCCGGTTTGGGCCCAGTGGTCGAACGTTCGGTCCATGGCCTGCTCGTAGGCGCTGGCCAGGTTCTGGGTGCGCCACCACGAGGCGGCCGTATCGCTGGCGGTGATGAACGCTTCGAGCTCACCTTCATCCCAAGGCGCGGCTCGGAAGATCGACTCGGCGGCTGCCGCCGCGACGGCTGATGTGGTGGGGTCCTTTGGGGCGAGGAGCACGGTGATGCGCGCCAGCGCGGCATCCTCCCCGGCGCCGTGGTCGTCGGCCAACTCCGTTCGCACGCGGGCGCGCTGGACCAGAAGCCAGGCGAAGTCCGCCGGTTCGGCCTCGTCGCGATCGATCTCGGCGGTAAGCAACTGGAGAGCCTGCGCGTACTTCTCGTCTTCGAGCAGCGCGCACGCCGCGACGACTGTGGCGGCAGTGCGCTCGGCCGGACCGGGAGCGGAGGAGATGAGCCCGGTCACGGCGGTTGTATCGCCATCCAGGAGCACCGCACCGTACGCGGCGACAAGCTGCCACTGCCAGCTCCCTGACCTGCCGGCCTCCTCCAGCGAGGGAACGCTGGAGTGCCTGGAGGCAAAATGGTCCAGATCGGCGATCCGGACCTGAGCCAGCAGCGCCAGCGCTTCCTCCGGGCCGATCGCATGCGCGAAGCCCACGTTGCGATGCGGCCGCGACCAACCGCGGAACCAGCAGGGCGTGTCGCAGGCGGTCGCCCGGACTGACGGCGGCTCCACTGCGCAACCACGCCGAGCCCTCCCATGACGCCGGGGCACGTTTGCTGGCCGCGACCTCGAGGAGCGCGGGCAAGTGCTCCTCGTCGATAACCTGGGAGGCGGGAACGCAGATCTTGAAACCCTTGCCGGTGCTGCGGACGTCCTCGGGCGTGACCTGCGCCCAGTACGACGTGCTCGTGTCCAAGTCATGGAGCACCAAGATCACGGCAAGGCCATGGCGGATCCAAGCGTCGAAATGCTTCGATTCCCTCTCCCGGTGCCACCACCCCTCCACAACCCCGTCAGGGTTCTTACAAGGGGACCGGAAGTAGTCGCTCGACCCGCTCGCTGAGCCGGACTTGACCTGGACGCC